>CBIHNR010000351.1:0-1702 GCA_966211215.1 uncultured Pedobacter sp. | reverse complement strand
GGCCCAAGATCAGGGCACTCAACTTCAAGATTTGAGGCAGACAAAAACGAAGGCACATTGGTTAGCTTTACAGACTTCACCTTTTTTCCTTCCTGTTTGTATTCAATTAAAACCAAACCAGCGGGAGCTTCCATTCTTACTGTTCCTGGTGTTTTAGGACTAATCAAGCCTTCTTCAATAGCTATTGTAATGGTGCCGATGGTTCCATGGCCGCACATTGGCAGGCAGCCACTGGTTTCAATAAAAAGGATGGCTACATCATTTTCGGGGTTATGAGGTGGATAAAGAATGCTTCCGGACATCATGTCGTGCCCACGTGGCTCAAACATCAGGCCCTGCCTTATCCAATCATATTCTTTCAAAAAGTGCTGCCTCTTTTCGCTCATGGTTTCTCCCTTAAGGTTTGGGCCGCCGCCGGCTACCAGCCTTACGGGATTGCCACAAGTATGGGCATCAATACAAAAAAAGGTTTTAGTACTCATATTATTCTTTAGTCCATTTCTTATCGTTCAATCTCCAGATGTTGAGGGGATTTCCATCTTGTAGTTCTTCTGGCAACATATCTGCCTGCCATCCCTGGTAGCAAACCGGCCGTACAAACCTGCGTATTGCAGTTGCTCCAACCGAGGTAAAACGGCTATCGGTAGTTGATGGAAAAGGGCCGCCGTGCTGCATGGCATGGCAAACTTCAACGCCAGTAGGCACTCCGTTCATCAATAGCCTGCCGGCGATATCTGTGGCTTTGCTAACCAACGATTCATAGCCTTTTACACCTTTTTCCCCGCTGATAAGTGATACTGTTAACTGCCCTCCTGCTGCATCCAGAACTTCTTCCAATTGGTTTATATCATCTGCCACAACTAATAAAGACCAGGGCCCAAAAACTTCTTCCCTAAATATTTCGGACTCTAGAAATACGGAGGCCGGCACTTCCGCCAGCATTGCTGCAGCCTGATTTTGAGCTTCTGTATTAATAATTTTAGACTGAGCCAGTAGCTTGATATCCTTCTGCGACAGAATTTTATCCGAAAGGGAACAGTAGTTATCACAAATTCCCGGTGTTAGCATAGTTGCCGAAGGGGAGCCTTCAATCAATTTTGACAAAGCCGATTTAAAGCTTTCTAATGCTTCTGAATGTATGCCTAACAGCAAGCCCGGATTGGTGCAAAACTGCCCGGCTCCCAAAGTGATAGAAGCGGCATATTCTGCAGCAATCTGCTCTGCCCTTTCTTCTAAAGCCTCAGGCAAAAGGATAACCGGATTAATACTGCTCATTTCAGCAAAAACCGGAATGGGCACTCTGCGTGCCGAGGCGAGGCGGTTTAGAGCCATTCCTCCCTTAAATGAACCGGTAAAGGCAACTGATTTTGTTAAAGGATGCTTTACCAAAGCCTCGCCAACCTGATAAGCCTCATCAAAGAGAACGGAAAATATACCTTCGGGCATTCCTGTTTTCCGAGCAGCCTTAACAATTGCAGATGCTACGATAGAGCTGGTACCCGGGTGCGCGGAATGTGCCTTAACAACTACCGGGCAGCCCGCGGCTAATGCCGAAGCCGTATCTCCACCGGCGACAGAAAATGCAAGCGGAAAATTACTTGCCCCAAACACAGCCACCGGCCCTGCCGGGACAAGCATTCTTCTTAAATCTGGGCGGGGCGCTGGTTGTCTTTCAGGTAATGCAGGGTCGATGATTGCCTCC
>CBIHNR010000350.1:0-1866 GCA_966211215.1 uncultured Pedobacter sp. | reverse complement strand
ATTAAGTCTTTATCTGAAATATCGGGCTTGGATGCAGCCACTTTAACGCATCGAATTATGGGCAATTGGAGCCCAGATTCGTTGAGTTTTCATGATTTGTTGCAGGAGCAGGACGCTTCTGACGATGCCTCCCGGCCATATCCCTTTTGTTTGGCTTACGCAATTCAGGAAACGTCCGACAAGCAGAAGACGGCAGATGAAATTGAAGCGGACTTAGGAGCGCCTGCTGAGTGGCAGGCAGAATGGAAGTGGGATGGTATTCGGGCACAGGCAATTCACCGAAAGGGAAAAATCTTTATATGGTCAAGAGGGGAAGATCTGGCAACAGATAAGTTTCCGGAATTGCACCTATTTCTTTTTGATTTGCCCGAGGGAACTGTATTAGACGGAGAAGCTATTTGTTTTATGGATGGTAAGCCGATGTCTTTTAACGCACTTCAAACCCGCATTGGCCGAAAAAATCTGACTAAGAAAATCCTAGCTGAAAATCCGATGGTATTTATAGCCTACGATTGCCTGGAATTTGCAGGAGATGACATTCGCTCGATGCCCTTAATACACCGCCGTTCTGTTCTGGAGAAATTGCATTCTCTTAGTGATCGTAAAGATGTTTTTAAGTTATCGCCTGTAATCCAGTTTGATAGCTGGAAAGAGTTGTATGATTTGCGTTTAACGTCCCGAGAAAATGTTGCAGAGGGATTTATGCTCAAGCGTCTTAGCTCTGTTTATCAAACGGGCAGAAAACGGGGCGATTGGTGGAAATGGAAAGTTGATCCATTGTCGGTAGATGCAGTGATGATCTATGCTCAAAAAGGGCATGGCAGGCGTGCTGATTTATACACCGATTACACCTTTGCGGTTTGGGATGGCGATAAGCTTGTTCCGTTTGCAAAGGCATACTCCGGGTTAACAGACAAGGAAATAAAACAGGTTGACTATTTTGTGAAGCGGAATACCCTGGAAAAATTTGGGCCGGTGCGAACGGTTAAACCAGAATTGGTTTTTGAAATCGGCTTTGAAGGCATTAATAAATCCACCCGGCACAAGTCTGGAGTTGCATTGCGTTTCCCCCGAATTTTACGCTGGAGGCACGACAAAAAAATTGAAGATGCAGATACGCTGGAAGTATTGCAGGCTTTATTAAATACTTGATCGTTCTTGATTAATTGATTAATTTTCAGGTTGATTATTTGCTTATGACTTCTGAAGTAAGAGAGCCCCTAGTTGCCTATGGTAAAAAGATACTGACCGCTGAAGAGTACCTTGAATGGGAAAGGCAGCAGGAGGGGAAACATGAATTTTTCAGGGGTGAGATCTTTGCCATGGCTGGCGCCAGTGCAAGGCATAATGTGATCTTTAAGAATCTTTTTGTACAGCTAGCAGTGGCGCTTAAAGGTAAGCCGTGCCAACCCTACGGAAGTGATATGCAGGTTCATATTCCACAAAATACGCTATACACATATCCTGATATATCTATCTTTTGTCGAGACATTTTAGATGAAAGTGAAGATGGAATAGTCGAGCCAACAGTTTTAATTGAAATACTTTCTACCTCCGCCAGAAATTATGACAGAGGCGGAAAGTTTAAACTATATCGCGATATCCCGACTTTAAAAGAATTTGTTGTAGTTGACTCAGAACAAGTTTCTGTCGAATCTTTCAGGCTTAATGAAAGAGGGCATTGGGAGCTGGAAGAGTATAAGCAGGCATCAGACAACTTAAATTTTCCTAGCCTGGCAGTTTCTGTGCCCTTATCGGAAATCTATGCCGGAACAAAGCTTTTACCTGCAAATCCCTAACTCAGATTGTTTGTTAAACATTCTATGGCGAAAGGTAAAGTGGGAGCTGATGTTGGAGTACCGGGTG
>CBIHNR010000349.1:0-1904 GCA_966211215.1 uncultured Pedobacter sp. | reverse complement strand
TGGGCGCGAATTTTCTTGCAAGCCTTCCATACACTGTTACATCATCAGTAGTAATGGTTTCTATTGCGGAGGGAAATATTGCAGCTTCTATATTTAATGCCAGCATCTCCGGAATACTGGGTGTGGTAATAACTCCGCTTTGGTGTAGCCTCGTCCTGGGTTCAGAAGCTGGTAGCCAGGGAATGGGGCCGGTTGTAGGAAAGCTCTTTCTTCAGGTTTTGCTTCCGGTAATGGTGGGAATGGCTTTGAATCCTAAATTTGGCAATTGGGCCGAAAATAATAAGCAAAAGCTTAAGTATTTCGATCAAATTGTTATTCTGAGCATAATTTATACCTCTTTTTGTAAATCATTTAGCCAAAATCTGTTTAAGTCGCTTAGTTTTTGGGAAATTATTGTTTTAGCATGTCTGATGTTGTCTCTATTCTTTACCGTGTTTGTCCTGATATCTATTTTGAGCCGATGGCTGGGATTTAGCAGGGTAGATAAAATAGCGGCTGTTTTCTGCGGGAGTAAAAAATCACTGGTTCATGGCACGGTAATGTCCAAAGTGCTTTTTCAAAATAGCTTGATTGTAGGGATTTTACTTTTACCCCTAATGCTTTATCATGCCCTGCAGCTGATTGCAGCCAGTATGATCGCTCAAAAAATACAAAAACAAAATGCGCCAATACGGTTTAATGATTAGGTATTTAACATGTGTTAAGTTTTGCTTTACGATTTAATATTATTTCTAATCAATAAAAATTAATTATGGCACAGTTTAATCAAGCATTTGAAATTACAATGGGAAATGAGGGTGGCTATAGTAATAACCCAAATGACCATGGCGGAGAAACTTGGAAAGGTATTGCTAGAAACTTTTGGCCTTCATGGGCTGGCTGGAACATTGTTGACGAAATAAAAGCCCAGAACCCTACAAATCTTAGTTCTGCTTTATCTGCCAGTGCAGAATTGCAATCACTAGTATTAGCGTTTTATAAGCAAAATTTCTGGGATACAGAGTCGCTGGATTCTTTAAATAATCAACAAACCGCCAATCAGCTTTTTGATGCGGCGGTAAATATGGGTACTGCCGTTGCCGCGAGATTTTTGCAGGAGGCTGTAAATTCTATCCATCCTAATACCCTGGTAGTTGATGCCCAGGTTGGGCCTAAAACAATTGCAGCGGCAAATATGCAAAATCCCGAGGCATTATATAACGCTGTATGTACCCTGAGGAAACAGCGCTATCAGCAGATTATTGCTGCAAATCCTTCCCAGGCTGTATTCGAAAATTCATGGTTTAACAGGATTAAGCCATATGCAGACGCATTGAGTTAATTCTTACCTTTGCAAACTAAATAACCTTGACACTTAGCTTAAGGTTATTTAGTTTATCGGTACTTAAAGGAAGATTCGTTCATGCAAATGAAGAAAACGGGGCAATTTAATAAGGTTGAGAAAGAACGATTACATCCACGTAACCAACACAGGCTCCCTTATAATTTCAATGAGCTGATTAAGTTTACTCCGGAGTTAGCTGCTCATGTTTTCTTTAATGAGTTTGGTAATCAGTCTATTAATTTTTCTGATGCAGAGTCGGTTAAGTTGCTTAATAGGGCTTTATTAAAGCAATTCTATAAAATCGAGTATTGGGATATCCCTGCTAATTATTTATGTCCACCTATCCCCGGCAGGGTAGATTATATCCATTACCTTGCGGATTTATTAGCAGAGCACAATGAAGGGATTGTTCCTCGAGGAAAAACGATAAAAGGACTGGACATTGGTGTTGGTGCCAATTGTATCTATCCGATATTAGGAAATAGTGAATACGGATGGAGCTTTGTCGGCTCAGATATAAGCCGTGACGCGATAAAATCAGCGCGAAACATTGTTTCCATTAATCCATCTTTAACAAAAT
>CBIHNR010000348.1:0-2175 GCA_966211215.1 uncultured Pedobacter sp. | reverse complement strand
CACAACAGGAAATTCTTTAAGTAAATCCGGCCATTCGCTCGGATGCGTCATAAGGCCAATTCCCGCTATTACTTTGTTCTTTTGTTTATATCCCTGCAGAATATATTTTCCTGTTCCGAGGGCAACAGGTACTTGCCCTTCCTTCAATTTATGGAAAGGAGTATTCACCTGATATTTTACTCCAAGCTTGTCTAAGCCTTTACACAAATTGATAAAAACCTTCTCGACCCCTCCAATTTTCTTGCCCTTGATTAATTCCCTGATTTTTGGGATAATCAAATGATCCTTTGGAAAAAACCTGTCATTTTCCGGCTCTTTCTTAAAATATAATACCAGCTGATTTTCTGACATTGTTTTATTATGGCTTTAAAGCACCGCAAAGGTAATAAATACCAGCTTCTTTAAATTTTAACTTTGTCTAAGCCCAAATATTCGCCAATCTTTCTCAGCGTTTTAGGGATTCCAAGCTCTTCCAGGGCCTTTATCTGACCCTTTCTTCGGAGCTCTGTCCTCTTTTCAGCATTAGAAATCAATAATGAACATTTTTCCACCAGTTCAGATGCGGAATGATAGGCTTCTATTTCCTGTCCCAGTTGATACATTTCCTCTATTCCTTCGGTCCATTCTGTTAAATAACATGCGCCCAGCATAGGTGCTTCGATATCTCTTAACCTGGAATAGCTATCTGGTTTGTCCAAAGGATAACGATAGCTGGGATAACGGTTTACTCCCAGAGTTACCAAGCTACGCTGAGAGATCTGAGTATATTGTTCAAAGTCCGGCTTGCCTTTGAGAGCTGCTTCCAGCTTATCAGTATAAGGGAAGGAGATGTTTCGTTGTTGTAATTTCCTGCCCCAGCCTCGTAGTCCGTTTTTTTGAATAAAATCCAATTGGAATGTAAGCTTAGTTCCAAGCCCATAAGACACACCTGTCGCCGCAAAAGGATGATTTTCTCCCGCTTTCCATGACGAGCCATAGATGTTTAAATCAAACCCGGGTTTTAATTTCATCACATCTTCAAACAATAGCTGACGTTGGATATCATGGGAGCCAATAAATGAAACTTGTTTCATTTCCTGGTTGGGGATTATCCTGAACTTAGGATCTACCCACATGGGCATGGGCAAATGAAGATGAGTCACCTTTTCCTCTCGATACATCTTTAATGCTTTATATTCAGGTACCCAAACAAGGTCAAAAGCCCGAAATTCTTCTGGGACTCTTCTAAATTCGCGAACGTTATCACAGAAAAAGTTTACTGTAGGTATACCTATTTTTCTAATTTCTGCTATTGCGTTACAATCAATTTGATGGGGATATAAATAGGAAAGAAAAAGGTCGCATGGATTTTTCCTTAGAAAGTCTAGTGTTTTGCTCCATGCCTGATCTTTCCAATTGTTAAAGTCACTATCGTTCATCGGCACCAGGGCCAAAGCCCAATCTATTGCAGGTGTTTCCACCCATTTAAAACCGGCTTCCTCTATTCCATTTTTTATATAGTATTCCCAAAAGCCATACGCGGGAATCGGGTGTCCGGGTTTTCCCTGCAGGAACGAAAGAAATATCTTCATTTATATATTATTTGCGGCTATGGCTAATTATTCTTTTATAACTTCAAGAGCAGAACTTCCAGCCACAGCCCCCTCTATTCCCAATGCTTCTATAAAGTTATGCGAATAGTATTTTTTTATAATTCTCGCAAATGCACGTTCTATTGCTATTGTTTGGCTCACTCCAGGCTTTTCTTTGCCAACAAACAGCATAAGATTATTCCATGTCCCTCTTAACCCTCGTGCTCCTTTGAAATAACTTATCATATCTTCTACGGCTAAGACTAATAGCTTCTCCCAAACGGCCTTGCTTGCAACACCATAGGCGCGGGTCGAAACCATATCACCATGGATTTTTCCAGTAAAATCGCTTTGTGAAGACTTGAATTTATTTATGTCAAAACCGTTATTGGGAAAATACCTGCCACTTATTTTGAAAATAGGAGAGTTATCAGGGAGCTCGTCAATGTTATTTAGAATCAATAAAGCCTCATTCAACCCTTTGTTTTTAAATGAGTATTGCTTTTGGTGTTTTATTATCAGATTTTCAGGAAACAGCATGAGCAATTTAGCCGTGTCAATTTCTTGAGGGCTGTTGTCAAACAGATAAAGAGGCCTAAACCCT
>CBIHNR010000347.1:0-2223 GCA_966211215.1 uncultured Pedobacter sp. | reverse complement strand
GTGGTTCCGCCAAAAGAAACGGAAATATTATTTACATTAATCACGAAATCAGGATATTAAAATATGAGCCGCAAAGATAGTGGAATTTAGAACAATACTGAATTCGGGTATAATTTGACATGCTCGATCAGGCCTCCCTTCTATCGTCCCGATGAATCAGCACCCTGCTTCAACTTTTTCATTTCGTTTTCATAGCTCTTGAAATCAGAATAAGGCTCATTGCTTCTACTATTTGGCTTTAGGTAAATATACCCCTTCCGGTAATCAAGTATCACGTTGAAATGGTTGAGGATTGCATTGCCAAATAATGACCCTGCACGCCTGGCTGCCGGCTTGGTGGGGTCTGCAGCATTCGTTACTATATCTTTGAATGTTACACCGGCAATAGTTGCATCCAGACGAACAATTTTGCGTCCGTTTAGCATGGTCAATTCTTTTAAGTTTTCCCAGACTCCGGGTTGTTCCGTAAAATCCTCCCGTAAAAGCATAGTACCATCACGCCCGGTGTCAAAACCAAACCAAAAGTCATATTTTTTACCATTCTGTACAATTTTTGATTTGATATTGAGGCCGTACACCATGGCTTGTCTTGTGAAGCTTCTTGCATATTCAGGCAACTGATCCCTTACAATAAACAAGAGCTTATCGTAGTCAATTTCAATGATCTTATCACGGAAATAGCTGGTTCCAATAATCAGATCTTCATCAGGCTGCATATTGCTTACTTCTGCAAGCGACAGGCGGCCCAGTTGCAATTTGCCGATGGAGAGCGTGTTGTTCATGCTTCGCCGGGTTTCATTTATCCCATTTGAATTACTGACAACGATCTTCCGGGTAAAAGATAGGTTTAGCCTTTCGGAAGATTGTTTACTTACACAGGAAGTACCTGCGCCCGTATCGAACTGTATGCTAACCGGCTCTTTCCCATTAAGCACTCCCTGAAAATAAACTCTCGCCCCTTTCAATGTGAAGGGAATCGTATCGGGAGGCAGACCACTTGAGCTTAAGTCGCTTGTGGTAGGATGCGCTCTGGCGCTGATGCGGGTAAAACAACTGTCTTTTCCATTCAGCAGTACTACAAAGTCGTAATCTTCTCCGTATTTGGTTTTAAAGCTGATCTTGCCCTGGCTTGTTTCCAGCGTTATCGTGTTCTTTCTGCGGGGTATTTCCACGTAATAGATATCGGGCCTGGCCTTCGGATCCAAGCCCCATGATACCGGCCGCTTTCCGTCGCGAATAATGCATTGCTTGTTAGAAGCCTTGATTACCGGAAGCTTCTTTTGGGCCGATAGATGCTGTGCCCCGACAGTGCATAAAAAGAGCAGCAGAGCTGTTTTGCTGATTATTAACAGCGGCCTTAACCTGAATTTAAACTTAGTCATTGGGATTGTTTTTGTTATCCCAAAGGAAGATAAAGTTTTAAGGATACATGTAAAATTGAAGCCGCCAAAACGGCGACAAAAGCCCGCCATTATTACGACAAGGCTAAAAAAAGCTAAAACCAGGGTCAATTCGCAGTGTGTTGTTCTTATCGATTTCTACCGCATTTCTAAGAATTACAAAGGTGTTCATAAGCAGCCAGGCGATAGGCAGCAACATCATATACCTGCTCCTTATGCCGAACCAATCATTTAACATGATAACGGCCAGAAATATAACAAGTGTGATAATCGACCAGATTATTTGAATGGTAGCGAGTCTCCTTGCAACTGGAGTAAATTGCTTTCTTAAAAGCATAATGATCAGAGGAACGGCAATATTCAAAGGCGGAACAAACATGAAGGGCAAGGCAGAGAGATTAATAATTTTTAACCATTTAGTATCCTCAGGGATGTCTGACTCTGTCTTATCAATCAACTCGTTTTCACTCACCCCTAATCCTTTGGCCAAAGCTTTCAGGGTATATCCTTTCGGGCTGGTGCCCGCCTCGATGCGTTGGATGGTGCGCACCGAAATGCCTGATTTCTCAAAAAGCTCTTCCTGAGTTAAATTTAGCTTCTGTCTAATTGCCAGTAGTCTCGACATACAAATTTGTTTAGCGATTCTGCTGCCTTACAGCGAAACGGCAGACGGGGTGAAATTATAAACTTTATTGTTACTAAATAGATACTTTTGGATCAAGCGTAAAAGTTTGGGAGCAATAAAAACATCCTGAAGCAGGTGATTCGGATTGAGGTGCTTCGATCATCATCGCCTTGCCGGCTGGGCTTTGTTCTTTTTCTT
>CBIHNR010000346.1:0-2283 GCA_966211215.1 uncultured Pedobacter sp. | reverse complement strand
GTATCCGCCCGATAAACTACGTATTGCCAGCCTCAACTAATTTCTTAAAGTTCTGCGGGTAAAGGTCCCGGATGCTCTTATGATTGATGGTCATGATGTTCTGCAGTACGTATTTTAACCACTGAAATGGATTCACCTCATGTTTTTTGCACATCGCAAAGAACGAATAGATCATTCCTGCCCTGGTGGCAGCATCATGGGTTCCTGCAAATAAGTAGTTCTTTCTGCCTAAAGCTATCGGGCGAATAGCATTTTCGATGGCATTGTTATCTATATGAAGGTTGCCGTCTTGTAAATACACACTCAACTTGTCCCACCGCTCCATGGCATAACGCATAGCCTTTCCGATCTGGCTTTTGGGTAAGGTGTTTTTTACCTCGGCGAAGATCCATTTGCCCAGCTCATTGATCACCGGCAAGGATTCGTCCAGGCGGAGCTGTTTCAGCTGGCCTGCTGCCAGTTGCCCTTCTTTCGCTTTGCGCTCTACAGCATACAGCTGCTGGATAAGTGCTAAAGCTTTGCTTGCCCTGGCCTTATCGTTATCCAGGGCCCGTTCAAACTCCCTGCGGGCGTGTGCCCAACAGGCAAGTGGCGTTACTTCCGCCCGCTGGCCTATTTTTTCGTACACAGCATAGCCATCGCTCTGAAGATAGCCTCTAAAGCCAGCCAGCATTTGTTGGGTAGCCACAGCGCCGCGGGTGGGCTGGTAATCCATCAATACCAAGCCGTCCAATGGGTTATGGTAAACCCAATAATAGCCTTTGTGGCAGGACCCTTTCTTATCACTTTCCAGTACTTTTATCCCTGTTTCGTCCACCTGCAAATAGCCTTTGGCCCGGATGTCAAAGTTAAGCTGCTGAAACAGTGGCTCCAACCGTTCGAGCCCCTGTTTTACCCAGCCTTCAAGCGTAGAAGAGGCAATGGGGATGTTTTCCCGGGCAAAGCGCTGCTTCTGCCGGTAAAGCGGCAAATGGTCCATATACTTATCGGCCAGAATTGTAGCCAGCAGAGCAGCTCCCGGAATTCCCTTATCAATCACTCTTTCCGGCAATTCCCCTACTTTAACGCTTCCTTCTCCGTTTTTAGGAGCATATTTATAGCGGATATAACGGCGGATAAAGAAACGGGCAGGCTCACAGTCCAGCTCTTCGGTTACATCCTTTCCGATGCATACCATATCCGTTAAGTCTCCTTCAGGGTGTATCTCTACTTCTTCTACCGGAAGGTGGGCAGGCAGGGCTGCACGGCCTTTATGTGCGGATTGCTTTTTACGGCTATAGGTGATTTGTTCCTGGATAACCTCTTCCTGTTTAGCCACTTCTTCGGCAGGCACTTCAAAGGGTAAAACGCCCTGTGCCGGGTCACCCTCAAAGCGTTCCCGCTTCTGGCCGAACTGCATCCGCTTAAAAAGCTCTACCTGATATTTAAGGAGGGAAATCTCTTCTTCCTGTTTGAGGTTGGTTGCCTCCAGTGAAGAATTCGTCTTTTCGTGTTTTTTTATGGTGGCATCCTGCTTTTTCAAAAGAGTAATTAAGTCCTCTTTTGAGAGGTTTTCCAGTGCCATATCCATGCTTTGAAAATACGCAAAAAAGTACCTTTACACAAATGAAATAGCACTTTTTATACTTGATAACGCCGTAACTGCCGGCTTTTCTGTACCTGTATTCCTTCGATCATTAACACCAGGTCTGCCCAACTCAATTGCCCTTTGGATGGGACGGGAAAGGTTCCCTCTTCCAGACGTTTGTAATACAGAACGAAGCCTCCATGCTCCCAGTGAAGCAGCTTGATGTGGGTTCGGCTGCGATTCAAAAAAACAAATACATCACCACTGGTAACATTCCGTTGCAGCTCGGAAACAACCAGTCCGCATAAGCCATCGAACGATTTGCGCATGTCGCAGTTTCCCTGATACAAAAAGTACTGGTGAGAGGAGTTTAGGCTGAACACTACCAGGTGTGAATTAGTTCGGAAAGAATATGAATGGGGAAGCTAGTGGTTTTGAGCCGCACTCCATTGGGGTAGATTATTTCAATACTATCTGAAATGGGTTCAATTGGAGGAGTAATAGTTATAAATCCATTTGCAGGCTTCTCCTTGCTACGTCCTACCCAGTTGGCAAACGTAGTCCGTTTTATACCGATCTTTTCGCAATAGGCTTTTTGGGTCAAGCCGCTTTCTTTCCATTGTTGCACTGATAAGCGCATTTGTTCTGCTTTTTTCATACAACAAAGAAAAGGGGCCGGGAGGATACTGGAAAGATGGGATTGGTCGGGTGCTTAC
>CBIHNR010000345.1:0-2315 GCA_966211215.1 uncultured Pedobacter sp. | reverse complement strand
ATCTACTTTAACCGCCTTGCAGAGTTCTAAAGATATTCCGGTATTTATGATGGTTTCTCCAGTTCCGGAACGCATGAAAGTTTTGGACAAAAGTGGAAATGCTCCTTCAAATTTATTTGGAGTGGCGGAAGAGTTGGCTTATATAGATACGTCGTTCACTTTGATTCCTAAAATGCTAAAGCCTAGGGCAGGAAAACTGGTTGTTGGGATGATTTATAACCAGTCTGAACCACAGTCGGCTGATGCTATGGAGCGGATTAAAGCTTTAGCTGCTAAAAATAATGTACAAATCGAAGCCTTGCCATTAAATAGTTCTTCCGAAGCACAAATTGTTACCCAATCATTGTTAAATAAAAATATTGACGCTTTTTTTGCAAACCCTGACAACACCGTTTTTGCTTCTTTTGAAACCATTCTGAAAAATTGCGAACAGAAAAATATTCCAATTTTTACAAGCGAGGCCGGCTTGGTTAAACGCGGTGCGGTAGCAGCTTTTGGCGCTGATATCTACCAATGGGGATACCAGGCTGGGGAACAGGCGGCGCAATACTTGAAATCCGGAAAGGCCGATGGTTTAAAATGGGAAATGGTTAAAGTTCGTAAGAGAGTTTACAATCCAGCGGCAGCCAAAAAATACAATATCAGCGTTCCAAACGATTTTGAAGAAGTGAAATAATGGATTTTTACCTTACTGCATTATTGCAAGGTTTATGTTTCTCGGGAATAGCCCTCGGGATTTTCATATCTATGAAAATTTTCAACATCCCTGATATTACAACCGATGGCAGTTTTACGTTAGGCGGAGCGGTAACTGCTGTTTTGCTATCTTCAGAGACCCACCCGATGACAGCTTTGCCTGTTGTTATTGTAGCAGGAGGCTTAGCTGGTGCTTTTACGGGGATTATTCATACCAAATTGAAAATAAACCCTTTACTGTCGGGCATTTTGGTGATGACTGCTTTATATTCTGTAAACCTTACCTTAATGGGGCGCTCAAATATTCCATTATTAAACGTCTCTAACTTATTTAGCCTCATTCGCTTGTCGGATGATCCCAATCAAAATACACTGTTAGTTTTGTTGCTGGTTGTTTTGGCTTTGATTTTGATTATCGGCTATATTTTGGAAACCGATTTCGGGATAACTATGCGGGCTACCGGCAATAGTGAAAGCATGATCAGGGCTTTGGGAGTAAACACCGACAGAATGAAAATAATCGGCCTTGCCATTGCCAATGCACTGACGGCTACAAGCGGCTTTTTAATTACCCAATTTCAAGGTTTTGCTGATATTAATATGGGTATTGGAATTGTGATTACAGGTTTGGGTTCCGTAATTATTGCAGAGACTTTTATCAACTGGTTTCATATAAATTCTGTTTGGTACAGCCTGTTTTTGGTAATAAGTGGTGCGGTTGTTTTTCAATTTGTGCTATCCTTAACCTTAAGCCTGGGTATTGATGCAACCTTATTGAAATTAGTAACAGCCTTGTTCGTGTTGTTGATAGTTAGCCTTCCACGTTTGTCATTAAAGAGAGTATGATTGAGATTTTAGGCTTAAGCAAAACGTTTAATGAAGGCAGAGTGAATGAAGTAAAAAGCCTCCAGAATGTAAATATCAAAATAAGCGAAGGCGAATTCGTAATTGTGATTGGTGCAAATGGGTCTGGTAAATCAACTTTGTTAAATACCATTGCTGGAAGCGTTAGTCCTACATCAGGACGTATTGCCATTGATGGGCTTAATTTAACCAGACTACCCGATTATAAACGTAGTAAATGGGTCGCCAGGGTGTTTCAGAATCCATTAAGTGGCACGGCCCCCGGCCTAAGTATATTGGAAAACTTTAGGATGGCAGCATTGCGCACGTCTCGTAAAAACTTAAGGATTGGTATAAACGATTCATTCAAGAGCGCAGTAAAAGAGAAAGTTGCCATACTTGGAATGGGGCTCGAAAAAAAGCTAAACCATCCTATGGGTAGTTTATCCGGTGGCCAGCGCCAGGCATTAACGCTTTTGATGAGTGTGATGGATGACCTGAAAATTCTGCTGCTCGATGAGCCCACCGCAGCACTCGATCCCCGATCTGCAGAACTTGTAATGAAGTCTGCTAATCAACTGATTGCGGAATATAATCTAACAGCCTTAATGGTTACCCACAACCTAAAGGACGCCTATAAGTATGGTAGCCGCTTAATTCAGATGGAGGAAGGCCGGATAGTGCGTGACATCAGCGGCGGTGAGAAAGCGGATTTAAAAGCTACCGATTTATACGAGTGGTTTATGTAACTTTAAGGCCTGACGCGAAAAGAATCA
>CBIHNR010000344.1:0-2329 GCA_966211215.1 uncultured Pedobacter sp. | reverse complement strand
TGCTGTTTTGAAAGCCGGTATTCCCCCTGAGAACTTCACTATTAATAATATCTCCAGCTACAATTATCAATGGGAAAAGAAAAAAAATCCCGATTTCCTAGCCAAAAAACAATACCGCATCAAAGTAACCGATTTGAATAAATTCAACCAGATTTTAAGTGCGGTTGACCCAAAGGCTATTGAATACACCAACATCGAGTCTTACGATTATTCTAAAATAGAATCTTTGAAAAAGGAGCTTAAAATTAAAGCCCTTCAGGCTGCCAGAGATAAAGCCAGCTACCTGGCAGAAGCTGTAAACGATAAGGTGGGCGACGCGTTGGAAATTCAGGAGATCAATAATGAAAGCTATCCGCAACCAATGCTCCGTAATGTAATGTATAAAACCGAAGCTATGGCTATGGATGGGGCCGCCAATCCTGAGATTGATTTTAAGAAGATCAAATTAAACTATCAGATGCGGGCGATTTTCGAATTGAAATAACATCTGGCACGTTCCCAAAAACAGGGGCGATGCATTTAGAACTGGTTGATTAACCGCTCTAGTTCATCAAGGTCAAATGGCTTGGCAAGATAGGCGTCTGCGCCCGCTTGCTGAGCCAAACTTTCGATATCGTTATTTGCAGAAAAATAAACAACGGGTATTTTAGAAAGTTCTGGATCCTGTTTTAAACGCTGAGTAGCCTTGATTCCCCCGATATCCGGAATCCAGTTATCCATCAAAATAACATTAGGCTTGTTTTTCCCTACAACTTCAAGAATGTTATTACAGGTTGCATGCGTATATACTTCCCACCCCTTCTCTGTTAATAAAAACATCAGGATATCTAAGATATCTGTATCATCATCAAAAATTGATATACGCTTCATTATTGATAAAGCTATATCAAATTTATTATATGTCCAAAGTTTTAATTATTAATTCATTGCACTGGCAAAGTAAACCAAAAAGTTGAGCCCTTACCCTCTTCACTAATCACACCAACCTCGCCATTGTGCCTTTTAATAATCTCTGCTGAAATAAATAAACCCAAGCCCAGCCCAGAAAACTTTTGCGAAGATTCCTGAACACGGAAAAACCTGTCAAATACAAAATTGATCTTATCTTCTGGGATACCGATACCGAAATCTGTAACTGTAACTTTAACAAAGCCGTTGGCTTTAACCACATTTAGCACCACCTTATTAGCGTCTGGCGAATATTTTATGGCGTTTGACAAGAAGTTCACTATAACCTGCTCCAAGCGATGTTTGTCTGCCTCTACCTCTATAACACTTTCGCTTGTGATAATAATGCGATGCTTAAGATTCTCGTTGTGAACCTGGTCAATACAATCATTAAGGGCGTCAACAATATTGAACCGAGAGAACTCAAACTGCAGCTTCCCAGCCTGAATTTTGGTTACATCAAGCAAATCTTCGACTAAGGAGGTAAGCTTATTGACCTGTTTATTAGCTTTTTCGATAAACGATTGGATCTTTTCTACTTCAACCTTTTTATTGCTTAATCTTTCTGCGATTTGCAGTGATGCTTTCATGCTGGTTATAGGCGTCTTGAGCTCATGACTGGCAATGCTCATAAACTCATCCTTTTTTTGCATCAGCAGGCGGGTGGCCTGTTGAGCCAACTCCTGCTCGGTAATATCGGTTAAGCTGCCAATATATCCCTCAAACCCTGAACTTTTAATTGGATTTGCCTGGGCTAACACCCAGTGGTATTCACCTTTACTGCGTTTGATCCTAAATTTTGAATGATAAATCTCACGATTATTAAAAGCCCTTACGAATTTTTGATACTCTTTGTCCCTGTCATCGGGGTGAAATGCATCACTCCAGCCCAAGCCTACGCTCTTTTCGAACGATAATCCTGTAAAAGTGATCCATTGCTTATTAACATAGTTGCAGAGTCCTTCGCTATCTACTTTCCAAATCATAAATGGCGATTGGTCTGCCAATTGCCTGAAGTAGTCTTCGCTAATTTTAAGAGCTTCCGATACAGTTTTTTGCTCGTGGATATCGGTACTTGTACCAACCCACATAATTATATTGCCATGTTCATCCTTCTGAGGTACGCTACGGCTTAAGTGCCAGTAATATTTTCCATCAGCTTTCAGCAAACGGCGCTCCATTTCGAAATCGACGCCGTTTTCAATAGAGTACGTCCAAAGCTTCTTATTCTCCTCAATATCATCTGGGTGAACAACGCCAAACCAGCCCCAGCCCCTTAACTCGTCTAGCGAAAGGCCGGTATAATCGAGCCATAATTGATTGAAGTAATCACCTTCTCCGTTTGGCTTAGCTGTCCATACTTTTTGCGGGATAGCCTCAG
>CBIHNR010000343.1:0-2369 GCA_966211215.1 uncultured Pedobacter sp. | reverse complement strand
TACTGGGGGAGTGCTTGCAAGGGTAATTGCCCTTTTAGCACCACCTTTTTTATGGGCTGAATAAAACTGGGATCACCATAACCGCTCTAAAAAAACAACGACAAGGGATTTTGCAATCGACTATCTGGAATCCTGTGCACCGAATGCAATTTTATTCACTTACGGAGATAATGACACCTATCCTCTTTGGTATGTTCAAGAAGTTGAAGGTGTTCGCCCCGATGTAAGAATTGTAAACTTAAGTTTATTAGGAACTGATTGGTATGTGCGCCAGATGAAGAAAAAAGTGAACGAGGCTGACGGGCTTCCAATTACAATGCCTAATGAAAAATTTGAGCAAGGCGTACGCGATGTAATTTATTATTACGATTACAAATTAGAAGGCAATGTTGAGCTTAAAAATATATTTGATGTACTAACTTCAGACAACGATGGCGATAAGGTTACATTGCAGGACGGCAGCCGCGAAAATATTCTGCCAACTAAAAACCTTAAGATCACAATAAACCCGGCTGAAGTATTAGCAACCAAAACTGTTTCCTCAGATATGAAGGACAGCATCGCTCCTGCCATTGAGTGGACATATAACCAAAACTATGTTACAAAAGCAGAACTGGCAATGTTTGATATCCTTGCACATAATAATTGGAAACGCCCGATTTACTTTGCTGTAACAGTTCCATCAGAAAACTATATCGGATTGCAAAAGTATCTTTATAACGAAGGCTTTGCATACAGGCTGCTACCTCTTAAGCCCGCTGTTGTAGATTCAACCCAACAGGCACCAGAGCTTCTTAACACCCAAGCTATGTATAATAATGTAGTTAAGAAGTTTAAATGGGGTAACATGAAAAATGCATCATACCTTGACCCTGAGTCTACTCGTATGATTGCTACAATTATCAAGACTTTTAATACCGTAGCTGAGAAATTAATTCAGGAAGGAAAAACAGAAGAGGCAAAAATCACTCTTAAAAAAGCGCTTGAAGTTGTCCCTGAGAAAAACTATCTATTCTACTTCGTTCTTCACAAATATTATACGGCAGACCTGCTTTACAAAGTAAACGAAACGGCGGCTGCTAATAAACTTATTGAACAAACCGCAAATTATATCGAGGCAGAGCTGAATTACCTCGGAAACATTTCGGATAATGGCCCTAATCTGTCATCGAATGATATTCAATTAGGAATTTCAGTTTTAAATGAAATGCTCAAAACTACAGAGGCAAACCATCAGACTGCGTTAAACCAGAAGCTGCAAAACAAGTTTAAAGCGCTTCAAACCCGCTTTTCAGCCGCAGGGTTCCAATAATAACACTAACTTAATGCTAATCTCTCTAACGAGGGCTTAGCATTTAAACTTATTCAATAGCCATAAAAAATCCCGTTAGTTTTAAAGCCAACGGGATTTTTTATGTTTTTTATTAATGACTTACTCAACAACAACGCCCATCGAACAGAATTTATCGATACGTTCGCTGATAAGATTATCAACATCTTTTTGCTTCAAAATTGCAAGGTCACTTACAATTTTTGCTTTAATTGTTTCTGCCATTTGTTGAGGATCCTGGTGCGCTCCGCCAAGAGGTTCTTTAATTATTCCGTCAATAAGGCCGTTCTTAAACATATCATCAGCAGTAAGCTTCAACACTTCTGCTGCTTTTTCCTTATAATCCCAGCTCCTCCATAGAATTGAGGAACAAGATTCAGGAGAAATTACCGAATACCAGGTATGCTCAAGCATGTAAACTTTATCTCCTATTCCAATCCCTAAAGCCCCGCCTGAAGCTCCCTCTCCTACTACAAAGCATACAATAGGAACCTTAAGAACAGACATTTCAAGCAAGTTTCTGGCAATAGCCTCACCCTGGCCACGCTCTTCTGCTTCCAATCCAGGGTAAGCTCCCGGGGTGTCTATGAACGTAACCACAGGCTTATTAAACTTTTCGGCTAAACGCATCAGGCGAAGCGCCTTACGATATCCTTCAGGGTTTGCCATACCAAAATTACGGTATTGCCTAAGCTTGGTATTAGTACCCTTTTGGTGGCCAATAACCATAACAGTTTCGCCGTTAATGGTTGCAAATCCTCCAACAATTGCTTTATCATCTTTTACCGTCCTATCTCCATGAAGCTCGATAAAATCATCACAAATCATTTCAATATATTGTAAGGTATAGGGCCTTTCGGGGTGCCTGGAAATTTGCACCTGCTGCCAACCACTAAGATTAGAGTATATCTGTTCTTTAGCTGTGGCAAGTTTCGCTTCTAATTCAGCAAGAGTTGCAGACATGTCAACTTTTGTTTTTTCTGCAACCTGTTTTACTTTTTCAATCTGGTGCTGCAGGTCAGCTAATGGCTTTTCAAAA
>CBIHNR010000342.1:0-2377 GCA_966211215.1 uncultured Pedobacter sp. | reverse complement strand
GGAGGCTGCCGGTGCAAAGTGCTAAGGCAAAAAAGAATCTCTTAAACATATATTTATTGTAATAAGGTGCTTTAAGTTAATGCATTAGTCCAATATATTGCATAAAATTTTTAAATAAAAGTTTTGTACTTAAATTAATCAATCCTATATTTGCAGTCCGAAAAAATTAGAAGTAAAAAAGCTTACAAATGGCAAATCATAAATCAGCGATTAAGAGAATCAGAGCAAATGCAACTAAGCGCTTACGTAACCGCTACCAGGCAAAAACTACGCGTAACGCTATTAAAAAATTACGTGGCACTACATCAAAAGCAGAAGCAACTCCGCTTTTAGCTAAAGTTGTGTCTATGCTTGATCGCTTAGCTAAGAAAAATGTAATCCACAAAAACAAAGCTTCAAACAATAAGTCAAAATTGACAAAGTTTGTTAACGGCTTAAGCTAAGATATACGCAAAGTTTGCAGAAAAGGGGTACGTTGCTACCCCTTTTTTTGTGCCTGGAGGTTTTGTTTTTGTACTTGTTTTTATAGCTTTAGGGCTATGGAAACCTATAACCAGAAAATCACAATAAAGTCCTGGGCAGAAGAAGACCGCCCTCGTGAAAAACTTCTTGCAGCAGGCAGAAGGGCATTGAGTGATGCCGAACTAATCGCCATATTAATAGGCTCGGGCAGCCGTACCGAAACTGCGGTAGAGTTAAGCAGGCGCATTCTTCTTTCGCTGGACAACGACCTCGACAAGCTCGGAGTGCTCTCTGTAAACGAGTTGTCGCGTTTTAAAGGCATTGGAGAGGCAAAAGCAATATCTATTATCGCCGCCCTCGAACTTGGCCGTAGAAGGAGAGAGGCAGACAGAGGGAAAATCGAAAGAATAAGCTGCAGTAAAGACACATTCGATTTAATGCACCGTTATTTTGCCGACCTTAACCACGAAGAATTCTGGGTGCTTTTTTTGAGCAGAAGCAATGCTGTAATTAAACAATACCTGATCAGTAAAGGCGGCCAGGGTGGTACCATTGCAGATCCCAAGATTATCTTCAAAGCAGCCCTCGAAAACAATGCTGCCTCAATCATCCTGGCGCACAATCACCCCTCCGGTAACTTAAAGCCAAGTCAGGCTGATATTTCTTTGACAAAAAAGCTCAGGGAAGCAGGCAATTTTCTCGACATTTCTGTACTAGACCACATTATTTTTACCAATACGGCTTATTTCAGCTTTGCTGATGAAGGAATGATGTGAGGTTGGGAGTGTGGAAGTCGGATGTCAGAAGTCAGATGTCAGAAGTCTGAAAGTCTGATGTCGGAAAGTCTGATGTTTGGTGCCAAAAAAGCTTAGGGATGGAAGTTACGAAAGGCTTTCTGACTTCCGTCTTCAGTCCTCCGGCTTCATGTTTCACTTTCTTCAACTCCCAATTCGGTACTTTCAACTCATACCTTTTTTCTATCTTTGCGCTTTATTTTTAATAAATGAAGATATCTTACAACTGGCTAACCCAGTTCATAAATACAGAGAAAACTCCTGAAGAGATTTCTCAGATATTAACATCGATAGGTTTAGAGGTTGAAAGCCTTGAAAAGGTTCAAACTGTTCCGGGTGGATTGGAAGGCCTGGTGATCGGCTATGTTAAAGAATGCGTACAGCACCCTAATGCAGACAGGTTACGCGTTACAAAAGTAGATGTGGGCAATGGAGCAGACCTTCAGGTAGTATGCGGTGCCCCGAATGTAGCTGCCGGCCAGCATGTTGTTGTTGCCACAGTAGGCACAACAGTATACCCAACTTCTGGCGAACCATTTAAAATTAATAAATCAAAAATACGCGGCGAGGTGTCCGAAGGGATGATCTGTGCTGAAGATGAAATAGGCTTTGGTGCTTCTCATGCAGGCATTATGGTGCTTAACGGCGATGCCGCTATTGGTACGCCTGCAAAAGAGTACTTCAAAATAAAAGACGATTACCTGTTCGAAATAGGCTTAACTCCAAACCGTGCCGATGCGGCTTCGCATTTAGGAGTTGCCCGCGACCTGGCAGCCTATTTAAGAAAGGAAATTGTCATGCCGGATGTGACAGGCTTTAAAGTAGATAATCTGAGCCGCCCAATTCCGGTAACTGTTGAAAACGAACAGGCATGCCCCCGATATTCATCGTTAACTATTAGCGGTGTAGAAGTAAAAGAGTCACCAGATTGGTTAAAAGATAAATTGAAAGTTATTGGCGTAAGAACCATTAACAACGTGGTGGATATAACTAACTACGTTCTCCACGAACTTGGCCAGCCCTTGCACGCATTCGATGCGGATGAAATTGCAGGTGGAAAAGTATTGGTGAAGAACTTTGCTGAAGGCACGCCTTTTACTACTCTGGATGAGGTTGAGCGT
>CBIHNR010000341.1:0-2460 GCA_966211215.1 uncultured Pedobacter sp. | reverse complement strand
TCTCCAGCCTCCCGCTACAATCTTATACATACCGCTTCTACCTGAAGGAAAAAGAGAGGAGTGCCAACCGAATAAACGCTCTGCCGAAAGCTCTTCCTGAAATTTTTGAGTAGCGTCTAACATCATTTCGACCACGCCTTCAACATCTATGTCAGAAGGTACAAGCCCTGCAATCTCGATTCCCAGGCGTCTAGCTATAGAGGAGCGCACTTGGTCTGCATCTAAAAGCTCGCCTTCAATTTCACTCGACTTCAATACCTCCTGAGTAAGGCTTTGCAGACTAGCTTCTGCTTTCAGACTAAAACCCAGACCTTCCATACTTCCCAGGAGCTTTCCCTGTTTGAATCTTACGTTTGCCAGTAAAGTAGCTAATCGCGATTCATCCCAGTAAAACTCTGGCCATTTAGCTTGTTGATAGATATATTTTGCCATTTTCCGCACGATCTGCGGTCAATATCGTTATTATTCTCCGCAAACCAAGCATTATCCGCATTAAGTGCGGAGAATAAACCATCAATCTCCGCACTTTAGACGAATCGAGTAGCAAGGCTGCCATTAGTGGCTACTTGTCCTCTCACCACGGTACGTGTCTTTCGGCATACGACGGGCTGCTGGAATACAGGCTCGGCTTCGTTGATTCAGTATTCATTTCCGGGAACCGGTGGCCCAAAGAAAAAAGTGCTACAGGGAAAGAAATTATCATAAGACAAGCTGCATCAAAAAACGCCTATTAGTGTTGACACTAGTCAATTCAGTATTTCAACGCACCATTAACTTTCTTAACTTCGCCGGATGAAAAAACCTGAGCCTTCTTGCCCTGTATGCTTTCAGGCGTTTCTCTTTCTGCTACTATTTGTTACTGCATCTTTTCATGCAAAAGCTCAAGACTCTCTTTTAAAAGTTAATCAGTTTAAGGCTGGAGTTAAACTTCGCAAGCTACGAAAGGAAGGTTTCTAAATCTGCAACTCTGTATACTGAAGCTTCCCTAAATCATATAAGAGGAAGTATTTTTCAATATTCTTATGCATATGTAGACCCGGCGAAGTCATCCTATGATTATTATGATGGTGTAGGATATGTTAAAACGACGCTTGAAGAGAAGGAGACTCGTGCATGGTCTCCGTTAATAAGTACCGAATTAAGGCAGTATTACAATATCAAGAGCCAAACGTCAAAGCACAAAAAGACCTTAAATAACTCATTTGATTTTGTAGGAGTAGGAGCTTTCTATCAATTTGATGCTAAAACTAATCTGGAAGGAATAAATCAAGGCTCTTATGTAGGCGGTTACCTACTTGGGGTATACAAAAGTACGTTTCAAAAGTTCTTAGTTTCGAGTTCAATATAGGGCCAGGCCTTCGCAAAATAACGAGCTACAATAAACAAGCCGAATTCTATTTAAACGGCAATCTGAAGTTCGATCTGGTAATTCGATGAGTTGTTAAATGCTGATTAACAGTTGGAATATACTTGAGGGCTCCTTAACATCTACAGCTCCAGCCTAAATTCCGTCCAACCATCTTTAGATCGCAGGGAAAATTTAAACCCATGATTAAGCAAGATTTCCCGCGTAAGCATTAAACCTATTCCCTGTCCGTTTTTCTTGGTGCTGAAGAAGGGCGAAAAAATCTGCTCTAGCGCGTCCTTTGGTATATCGGACCCAGTGTTAGAAATGGAAACATACTTCGGATTTGAGGAAGCTTTAATTTCGATTTCACCTTTAAAATCAACCGCTTCTATAGCATTCTTCATCACATTAATCAGCACCTGCTCCATCTGCTGGTAATCAATCATTAGATCCAGGCTTGTTACTTCCAAAGACCAAATCCATGCTATTTCCTTTTTACGGGCTTCGGGCTCCATAAGAACCTGAACAGACTTTAGCATTTGTATTAAATCTGCGGGCTGCTTTACAGGTTCGGGTATTCTGATCACCCGGGCAAAATTCGACATCAAGGCACTTAAGTTTCTATTTCGGTCAATGGAAACCTGCAAAGCATTCTGATAATCCTCACGATCGTCTTTAATCAGCTGCTCTTTGTAATTGAGACAACTGTTTAAAATGGAATTAATCGCCCCAATCGAATTATTCACCTCGTGCGACATCATTTTGATCACGCGCTCGTAAGCATTTCTTTCCCGGGCATAAATTTCTTTAGTTAGTTCTTCGATGGTGATAAAAGCTCTTGTGAATCCCTTGTCTACAAATGATGATTTCTGGCACTTGTAGGATTGCATCCCGCTAAGGTTTACGATTCTCGACTCGCCGATCTCTAAAGAACCAAGCTCTTCGGCTAGTTTACCAGGGATATTATGAAGATCTTTGCCTTTTACATCATTTAGTTGAAACCTGGTAAGTTCTACCGCCGAGGAGTTTAATGACTCGACCTTCCCGTCAAAATCCAATATAATTATCCCTGTGGGGGATGCCTGTATCAGCTTTTCTAAAAAAGAGCTCTT
>CBIHNR010000340.1:0-2468 GCA_966211215.1 uncultured Pedobacter sp. | reverse complement strand
CAACATTGTATTCAATACGTTCGCATGGTGAGCTTGGCCCTTTGATGAACGAGCTGTTCAGGCCTATTTTTAAATGCCCCAAGGACGCCAACTTTGATGAAAATGAGGCAATTGGTGATGAAGTAGCCACCTCTGTATTATACGGAAATAAGAAAACTCCCTTTATTCGCTTTGATGCTGCAGAACAAATCCATAATTCGGCTGCTAATCAGGCTCCCGAAGCAGAGCTTATTTTAAAAAGCTTTTGGCAAGAAGCTAAAAAGCATATTTATGATGCCTATATCCCCCAGGCAGGCGACCTGATTTTTGTAAATAATCATCTATGTGCACATGGCCGAACTGCCTTTGTTGCCGGAATTCGCTACGAAAATGGTGAAATGATAAAATGTGAAAGGCGTATGATGCTGAGAATGATGAGCAAAACCAGCCTGATCCAGATCAGTGAAGTAGCCCATCCGAATGACCCTTATTTTATTATCGAAGACCATTATGGCCGATTGGCTGAGGTAACGAATTCGGATAAAACAGCCATTAACTAGTAAGAGTCAGCTATTCCAATCAACCATAGACATCAATTTTTAACATTCAAATTTCCCCATACACCTGAATGAAAACACCTATCGATCAAACCGGGCTTATGCCATTTACGCCGCAGCAGGCTGTAAATCATTTAACGCCCCAAATATGGCAACAGGTTAATCGCCTTATGCTCCGCAAAATGCTAAGCGAATTTTCTCACGAATTGCTTTTAGAACCTGTACTTATTTCTGAAAACCAACCGTTTAACACCTATCAAATCACAAGCGGTAACGGAGAAATTTCTTACAGCTTCGAGTCGCGGTTGTTGGCACTTGATCATTGGGACATCAGCCCCGAATCCATCAAAAAAACAGTAAACGGTATTAGTACACCGCTGGATGCCCTTGACTTCCTAATTGAATTTAACGAAAGCCTTGGCTTTAATGAGGATAATTTCGGAACCTATATTGAAGAGATTATCAGTTGCCTGCACGGTATGGCTTACATGTTTAGGTATAATACTACCAGTGTTAAAGAATTAATATATGCTGATTATCAATACATTGAACATGCAATGATTGCCGGCCATCCCTGCTTTATTGCTAACAGTGCTAAAATTGGCTTTGATAGTGCAGATTACCAGAACTATGCCCCCGAAGCTGCCGAGCCTCTTTCACTAATATGGCTGGCAGGGCACAAAAGCCAGACTGAGTTCAGCAGCATTGCTCCTTTTAGTTACGAGCAATTATTGGAGCAGGAACTCGATGTTCAAACTCGGGAAAAATTCGATAGAATACTATCAGACAACGAATTAGACCCTAAAGAATATATCTACTTCCCTGCGCACCCATGGCAATGGTACAATAAATTAAGCCATGCTTTTGCTGCCGATATAGCCAATAAGGTGTTGGTTTGCCTGGGCGAATCTGATGATCACTACCTGCCGCAGCAATCCGTCCGCACCTTTTTTAATGTAAGCAAGCAAAGCCGATTTTATGTAAAAACCGCGCTTTCCATCTTAAATATGGGCTTTATGCGAGGTTTATCGGCTTACTTTATGCGCACCACACCGCCAATTAACAAATGGGTTTATGATTTGGTAAATAATGATGCCTATCTGCAAAGAAAGGATTTTACCGTTTTGAGAGAAATCGCTACTTCAGGGTATACTAATACCTATTTCGAAGATGCACTTCAAACAGATACGCCTTACAAAAAAATGCTGGCTTCGCTATGGCGGGAAAGTCCGTTTCAATACATCCAACCCACACAAAAGCTAATGACGATGGCGGCACTGCTGCATGTTGATGTGAATGATAAAGCCTTACTTCCCGAATTAATTGAAGCATCGGGACTGAGCGCCTCTGCATGGATTGAACGCTATCTGGATTGCTATCTGAGTCCGCTGTTACATTGCTACTACCAGCACGACACCCGCTTTATGCCGCATGGTGAAAATCTGATTTTAGTACTTGAAAATCACGTTCCAGTGAAGGCAATTATGAAGGATATTGGTGAAGAAGTTGCGGTAATATCGCCAGAAAAAGTCCTTCCGCCAGATGTTGAGAGGATACGCATCCCTGTGCCGGAAGAACTAAAGATACTTTCCATTTTCACCCAGGTATTTGACTGTTTCTTCAGGCATCTCAACCAAATCCTGGTTAGCTATGCAGATTTTTCTGAGGATAAGTTTTGGGAACTAGTGGCTGATTGCATTCTCGCCTATCAGAAGGAGTTTCCTGAACTGGAAGAGAAATACAAAAAGTATGACCTGTTTGCTCCAACTATTCCTAAAACCTGCCTTAACCGCTTGCAGATCCGCAACCATAAGAAAATGATTGATGGAAGCAATCCATTTAAAAACCAGCAGTTTGCAGGCGATTTGATAAACCCTTTAACCAGATGCAAGGACAAGGTTTTAGCTACAGATAAGGTATTAGAAAACTCAT
>CBIHNR010000339.1:0-2475 GCA_966211215.1 uncultured Pedobacter sp. | reverse complement strand
CTAAGGTCGAGACCCTCAATGGCAAATTCTCATATTCTAATGCATAATTCAGGTTCAATATACCTGTGCGTAAATTGTTACTTAAGTAAGAGTTGATGTTATACTCCTTGGTTGATTTATCAAAATCGGCAACCTGGCTGTTTTGGGTAGAGTTTCTCAGATTGAATTCATTGCTGATGTTGAAATCAATTCCTGCCAGCTTTTTATCGCCAAAAAACAAGCGTTTCAATTGCGGAACCTCAGCAAAAAGATTTTGTGTGATGTTATTGCCATCGTTAGTATATTTCCTATTAAAATTGCTGGTATCATTGGTATTATTAAATGATATAAATTCTGTAAGGTCAGTTCTCTCATTGCTTGTCTCATTCATGTTAAGGCTATACTTCGCATTAAAGCTTTTAATCTTTTGCCTGAAATTCATGTAATTGCTGTAACGGTAATCGGCATTTAATGCAAAACTTTTATTGTTGTAATTATTACGCCCTTCAACTTCGTTAGTGCTGGCTACTTTGGTTTGTTGGTTTCCTGAGCTACGGAAAGAGTTATTTATAGATTCCCCTGTAACCAGGGAGGTATTTTGGCTTAGGGTTAATTGATGTTTCTGCCGGGAATACTCCAATTTACTGTCGAAGGTTTGATTGGTGCTTACCGAACTATTCGAGCTTTCCGTTTGGTCGAATATTTTCGTGTTTGCACCTGCAGTCGTGGTGGTTTCGCTCCTGGAAAGAACATCGTTGTTTCGGTTTTGAATGAAGTAGTTTGCCGTTAGGGCGCTTTTATTCTCGTAGGTGGGCTTTTCTATAAATTGTAACTAAAGGTTGCTCCACCTGTATTCGTTCGGTTTATGCCGCTTGCACTGAAATCCGGCTGATATTCTACATTAATGCCAGTACTCTTGAATGTACTGTTGGAAGTTAAGGTGCGTATATTACCAGCAATTTTATTGGTATTGTTGCTGGCTCCAATAATGCCTAGTTGTAGTTTTGGAGAAAATCTGTTGACATTACCTTCTGCATCAAAGCGTTCACTGGTTCCATAGCCGCCGCCAACTTTTCCGAAATGCCCTGTATCCTTCCCTTTCTTAAGCTTAAGATTTACCGTAAGGGTACTATCTAAAGGATTGGATTTATCTAGCTGAGTGTTGTAAACCTGTATCTTTTGTACGGCATTTTTTGAAATGTTTTGGGTTGCCATCTTGAAATCTCCCCCGAAAAACTCTTTTCCATTTACCAGCAAACTTTTAACTTCCCGTCCGTTAACGGTAATCTGGCCGTCGCCCCACAGGGTAACGTTAGGTATCTTTCTCAGCAAATCTTCCACTACGGCATTGCTGTCTAACTTAAAGGCCGAGGCATTAAACTCTAAGGTATCACCATTCATTTGTATGGGTGGTATTCTTACCTCAACTTCCTTAAGTGCAACTTCCCGCGATTTTAATATCAATGTTTTCAGGTCGATGGCTTTTTGAGTACTTGTAATTTCGAAGTTCTGCCTAAGGAGCTGGTAGGAGATATGGCTTACCTCTATATAATACTTGTTGTTAAGTGGAAGATTTCTAAAATTGAATTCCCCATAATTATTGCTGAGCTGATAGTTAAGTAAGGTGCTGTCTGAACGGTAAACGGATACTGTTGCTGATTTTACGGTGTAATTATGTAGCGTGTCTTTCAACACACCCTTTACAGTACCAATATTATTGGGGTTTGCCTGCTGTGCTTTTACGTTATAGATAATACATACAGTAAAAATGAATACCGTAAGCAGTTGTTGTAGTTGGTGCATGAAGGTTAGTGTTTTTTAGGTTTAAGCTGAATGATTACAGGATTGCTTTTCCTGTTTTGAGTTTTGAAATATTCCTGCATTAGCGGGCTGAAGCTATTATGTTTATTGCCCAGCTCTTCCTTAAACTTAAACATGGCAAGGGAGGAATAACTGGTATACAAATAGTCATCTTTAAAAAGCAGGAAGCCGCGGCTTGCGAAATCGTGGAATGCACCAGCATCTGTAACCGGCAAAAAGGACGATAAGCTGTCTGGTTGTAAATCCTGCAGTGAGGTTACCTCAGTGGTTTTTAAATTATATATAATAGCTCTCTTGGTTTCATTATCCCAACTAAAGTTTCGCATTTGTAAGTATAGGTAATCTCCTACCTGATAGGTATTATTCATGCTAAAGAATACTTTTGGATTTTTTCTGAAATACTCCCCACGTTTTTTTAAATAGATGGGATTTGTCAGAAAATCTTGTGGCAGGGAATTATTAGCAGGAAAGATGATGCGGTATGCTAATGAAAGTTTAGATGGGGTGATTTTATAGAGGCTATACCCATAAATATTGACGAAAAACAGCTCGTTTTTAACTCCATAATCGTAAAACTTAGCATTATCCCAAAAGTCATCATTTTCATACCGTTTCATTGAGTAGGGGTAATAGCAGATAGTATCTCTGTTCTTTCTGAGTATCCCAAGTTCATAA
>CBIHNR010000338.1:0-2539 GCA_966211215.1 uncultured Pedobacter sp. | reverse complement strand
CTCAGTACCCATGCAACGTATAAGAATTATATAAATGAGAACGTGCAATTCGGCGTTAATAACTATTTGGATGCCTGGAATTCGTTTAATATTTACTTTGACGGGGCTTCGTATGCCGTTCAGCGGGCGCAATCAGGAGGAAACGGTTACTGGTATCAAAGCGGTAATAAAATACTTGCTGCAGTTGGAAATACCAACGATCCTGTTCCCTATACCTTTCCTTTCCGTTTAGAGCCGGTGGGAACTATCCCGTTAAATCTGAAAGCAGCAGGAGGCGATGGTAAAAACATCCTGGATTTGGACCCCATCCCTAACATGACATATATCTTAAAACGTTCCACTGCGCCAGGCGGGCCTTATAGCACTATCGCCAGTATCAGCGCCAGCGCCAGCACCATCAGGTATATCGACACAGTGGGTGTCAGCAATGGAAATACGTATTACTACCGGGTGGCTTCGCCGGATAGCCTGGCTTCCAGCCCGGTGGCTATGGCATCGCCCAATGTTGGCCAGGTGGCCTACCTGAAATTTGACGAAGCAAGTGGCCGTTGTTTTGATAGTTGGGGGGCTAATTATGCAACATTAGCATCCTCAGCAGGCCGGAGTACCGGAAGATACGGAAATTCAATAAAGCTGGATGCTTTGCCCAATAGCTATGCTACTCTTTCGGCCGGGATCGTAAAGTCTTTATCCGATTTTACCATTTCCAGCTGGGTGAAGATGGATGCCCTTGCCAACTGGATGCGGGTGTTTGATTTCGGTACCGGTACTACACAATTTATGTACCTTACCGTTCAGGCAGGAACTCCTGTCGTAAACGGCGTAACAACATCCACTATTCGTTATACCATTAGAAATGGAGGAGGAGACCAAACGCTTAGCTTTAATTATCCGCTGCTGCTGAATGCCTGGACGCATCTTGCTGTTACCCAGTCAGGGAATACCGCCAGCCTGTATATCAACGGGGTTTTGGTAGCAAGCAGTCCAGGGATCACGATAAAGCCTTTGCACCTGACCGCAGCCAACACCACTACCGGCACCACCTTAAACTACCTGGGAAGGTCACAGTTTGGCGCCGACCTGCTTAAAGGCTCTATTGACGAGTTTAAGATTTACAGCAGGGCCTTAAGTGCATCGGAGATTGCTTCCGCATTTACCAGCCAATCGATCACCTTCAATGCCCCTGCCTCCAAATTAATGGGCGATGATGATTTTGATCCTGGGGCTACGGCAACATCGGGGCTTCCGGTAAGCTACACCAGTTCGAACCCATCGGTTGCAACGATCGTAGAGGGAAAGGTCCATATCTTATCTACCGGAACAACCACCATTACTGCTGCACAGGCAGGAAATGAGGCTTACTGGCCGGCGCTGTCACAACCACAACTATTCTCGGTTGCTATTACCACCAATACCCAGCCCACTGCAGTACTGGGCAGGCCTTTTAGCTATACTATTAGTACTAAGGCACTGAGTGATTATATGGCAACTGGCCTTCCTGCAGGCTTAAGTGTAGATGCCGATAGGGGTGTCATATCTGGTACACCAACCGAATACGGCAGTTTTCCTGTAGTTGTAGGTGCCCTTAATGACAGTATACCGGGTACGCAAACCATCACCTTAACGGTACAGAATAATGTAGTAAGCAATGTTATTGTTGCCGCAGGAGATGCTAAAAATATCCTGGAATGGGACCCAATCCAGAATTTTACCTTTAACGTTAAGCGTTCAACTACATCAGGTGGCCCTTATACTACGGTGGCAAATGTGAACACCAATAAGTTCAGCGACACGGGTATCAGCAATGGAACTACGTATTACTACGTCGTTGCTGCGGTGGATAGTGTAGGAGAAGCCTCCACCAGCACAGAGGTAATAGCAAAACCAAATAGTGGCCAGCTTACTTACCTGAAATTTGATGAAGCAAGCGGAATACGCGCCATCGATAACTGGGGGGCAACTCATGGCACCTTAGCAGCCACAGCAGGCCGTGCAGTTGGAAAAACCGGAAATGCACTTAAACTGGATGGAACAGCTACATCCTACGCTACGCTGCCAACCGGTATAGTAAAAACTTTGTCTGATTTTACCATCTCTACCTGGGTAAAAATGGATGCGCTTTCTAACTGGATGCGGGTGTTTGATTTTGGTAACAGCCAATCGCAGTACATGTTCCTTTCAGTGCAAGCGGGAACTGTTACTAACCCAGATGGCACAAAGCCATCCGTAGTTCGTTATGCAATTAAGAACGGAACAGAGGTAAACGTAAGTTATAATTATCTCTTCCCATTGAATACATGGGTGCACCTGGCCGTTACCCAATCAGGGAATACCACCAGCTTGTATATCAACGGAGCTTTGAAATCAAGCAAGGCAATTACTCTTAAGCCTTTGGACCTTACTCCTGCGGGCAGTACCACGGGCACAAATTTCAACTACCTGGGTAAATCTCAATTTAATGATCCGTTGCTTAAAGGTTCGATTGATGAGTTTAAAATTTACAGCAGGGCTTTAAGTGCTGCAGAGATTGCAGAAGCTG
>CBIHNR010000337.1:0-2655 GCA_966211215.1 uncultured Pedobacter sp. | reverse complement strand
GTCCACGTCGGCCACAGACATTTGGTGGTTTCCCTGACCATAATAAGAACTATTTCCTGCGGTATTGCTATCAAAAATCCAGCGTTGTTTTAGCTCTCCATTCCTCCAGTCCCAGGCAGTCCTTACCAAACGAGTGTAATATCCCCGCCCCATAATTAAACTTGGTTTCGCTCCATCCAGATAGGCAACCGCCGAAATGAACCTATCTACACGATTTCCATAGTTATCGCCCCATGACGAAACTGTGCCCCGCCCGGGATTAAAATTTGTTGTGGCCATAGCTTTGCCTGTAAGCCCGTTGAATATGGTTAGATATTCCGGGCCGGATAAAACATAACCAGATGAATTGCGGTAATCGGCAGTAGAGCTTCCGATCACTTCTCCTGTACCATCTATAGTACCGTCGGCGGTTTTACAGGCAACTTCCGCCTTTCCATCGCAATCCAGGTCGTAAACCATGAATTGTGTGTAATGTGCTCCGGCGCGAATATTTTTACCCAGATCAATCCTCCATAACTTCGTCCCGTTGAGCTTATAGGCATCGATAAAAACATTTCCGGTATATCCGCTTAGCGAATTATCTTTCGAATTGGAAGGATCCCATTTTAAAATGATCTCATATTCACCATCACCGTCTACATCACCAACACTGGCATCATTTGCATTATAGGTATAGGCAACGTTATCTGGAGTAGTTCCTCCTGTCGGCTGCTGGATCGGAATATTAAGGTAATTAGTTGACCAAACAGTAGCATCTGCTGTCGCATTTCCCTCAACATCGTTGATTAAAGGCTTAATTGTATAGATACCATTTGTTGAGATATTGTCCAGGTAATTTGTTGAATTGGTAATGGACGAAGGGGTAATTTTCGCACCATTTCTGTAAACGTTAAAGCTAATCCCGGCAGGGTCTGTACCCAATAATCTCCAGCTTACTAAGACCTGTGATGTGTTTACCCGAACGGCTGTTACTGCCCTGGTTAAATACTCCATTTGTTTTGGCGTAGTAACGACAACATCCGGCGTGGGAGTAACAGGTGTTGGCGGTGCTGAAGAAAAGGTTCTAACTACAGGAACGCTGCTCTTTGTGTAAGCGATATATTCGTTGCCATTAGAACTGGTGGTTATAGAGAGGCTGGAAACTGGCTCCTCGATACCGCCGGTCGTGATTTCGGCATTGGTTAGCTCTGTCCATGAAGATGATCCTACAGCTAGTTTCATAACCCTGGCGACGCTTCTGCCTGAACCATTTGTATAAGCGTCTGTAAACGAAACATACAAATTACCATTATAGCCTTTAACAAGATTGATATTGGGAGAATCTCTTGTTGATACCACCCCAGACAAACTCCAGGTTGCTGTACTTTCAACGTATTTTATTACCGTTGCTTTGTTGCTATTCCCTGAATTGAAGTGGGCTATATTAAGGTTATTGTCATTATCAAAGATGATGGAACTATGCCGCGAAGCAGAAATTGCGCCCGAGGTTGCGCCGTTTATGGTAGTATAGGTACTAGAGCCCGAAGTTACTGTTGTTGTTGGAAAAGCAATATTTGACCATACTGCTCCATTTAATTTATAAACTTTTAGAGTTGAGGTAGTTCCAGTCCCCCCACAATAAACCAGGTAGGGAATATTAGTTAATGGATTAAAAGCTATCCCCACACCTGCCGCCTTATCGGCCGAAATGGCTCCTCCTCCAACAAGCTCCCATGCTGTTCCATTAAAACGCTTTACATATGGAACTCCACCCGCGTCAAACTCCGAATAAATTACATAAGGTATATTATTCGAATCAAAAGCCATCCAACTGTTGTGTGAAGAGTTAAGCGCACTTCCCAGGTTTTGTACGATTGAGCCTGTGGATAAATATATATTTGCAGCATTTCCCCCTAAGGCTTCCCAGGTATTTGTTGCACTGTTGAATGTTTTTACCGCCAATCGCTTTGCCCCTGCGGTAGATTCATCCACGTAATTCAGGTATAGCTTTCCGTTATCGTCCGAAAAAATATAGGTGTAGGTTGTTCCGCCAGTGGTAATATTCCCACCTACACTCTCCCACGCTCCGTTTCTATATCTTTTCACTTTTGCAACTCCAGATTCTGCAAAAGCGACATGGGGTAAAGAGACATACGACACTGAATCTAAAGTTACATCTGCTGTTGTGATTGAAGTATAAGCTGTATTACCAGATGCAATTTGCCCATCGCTGCCCAGAACCGGCCAGGTTTGGGCCTTAAGCGTTGTTGAGATAGAGATTGAAATAGCGCAAAAAAGAAAACTTCTTCGTAAAGTTTTAATCATACTCAATAATTGGTTGGATGTACAAATCCCTTAAGGGGAAAAAGGATTTGCGGTTTATTTTTGGTTTTGGAAAGCTAACATAGAGATTAGGCAGCCGGGCGGCAACCTGTAGCATCCTGCTACAAAGAGGCGGACACAAAAAAGGCACCTGTTGTTAAAACAGATGCCTTTTTTGCTGTCAGCTGTTAGCAATCAGCGATGAGCTATGAGCAGTCAGCTGTTGGCGATAAGCTAACAGCCATTAGCAACTAGCCTTTCTTTCTGGCGATAACTTTTTGTACCGCTTTAACGATATGGTCAGCGTCTAGTCCGTATTTTGTCATTAACTGGGCAGGGGTTCCGCTTTCGCCG
>CBIHNR010000336.1:0-2698 GCA_966211215.1 uncultured Pedobacter sp. | reverse complement strand
CACACACACACACACACATTTCGATAATGAATATTAAAGGTATCATAATAAAGGTAGCTGTTTTATTTGCTTCGGTAGCGGCTCATGCTCAAAACCCCATCATACAAACCATTTACACGGCTGATCCGGCTCCGATGGTTTATAAGGATACCGTTTACCTCTACACTGGGCATGATGAAGATAAATCAACCTGGTTTACCATGAAAGACTGGCGCTGTTATACCAGTACCGATATGGTAAACTGGACAGACAGGGGTTCACCGCTATCGCTTAAAACCTTTAGCTGGGCAAAGAAAGATGCCTGGGCCGGGCAGTGCATTCCCAGAAATGGAAAATTTTACTGGTATGTCCCTATGAATCATGAAACTATGGGAATGTCTATTGGTGTGGCTGTTTCTGATAGTCCCACCGGTCCGTTTAAAGATGCGCTCGGAAAACCTCTGGTGCATAGCGGCAACGGAGATATAGATCCTACAGTTTTTATTGATGACGATGGCCAGGCTTATTTATACTGGGGAAATCCTTATTTGAAGTATGTGAGGTTGAATAAAGACATGATCTCTTATTCCGGAGATGTGGTTACGGTTCCTTTAAATAAAGAAGGCTTTAATGTACGATACAAGGACGCGGATAAAAGGCCATCAGCATACGAAGAAGGCCCCTGGTTTTACAAGCGGAAAAATTTGTATTACATGCATTATGCCGCAGGAGGGGTGCCGGAACATCTGGCCTACTCAACCAGTAGCAGTCCAACGGGGCCGTGGGTTTACCGTGATACAGTTATGCGGATAATAGGGAAGGGAGGTGCTTTTACCAATCATCCGGGTGTGATCGATTATAAAGGTAAATCGTATTTTTTTTATCATAATGGTGCTTTACCGGGTGGAGGAGGTTTTACCCGTTCAGTCTGTCTGGATGAATTCCAGTATAATAAAGATGGAAGCATTCCCCGGATTACACCAACTACCAACGGGGTAAGGCCAATAGCAAATCTTAACCCATTTATTCGTCAGGAAGCAGAGACAATTGCCTGGGAGCAGGGGATTGAAACGGAGCGCCAGGCCGAAGCCGGAATTTACGTTACCGCGATTGACGATGGCGATTATATCAAAGTGCAAAGTGTTGATTTTAAAAAGGGAGCGGGATCTTTTCAAGCCAATGTCGCAGCGGCTACAGGAGGCTTCATTGAAATACATTTAGATAATCCCGAGGGAGAATTAATTGGATCTTGTGAGGTGAAGAATACGGGAGGAACGCAAAATTGGACAAATGTCTCCACCAAAGTTAAAAAGGCCGGGGGCGTTCATGATCTGTATTTCGTTTTCAAGGGCGGCAAGGAGGATCTGTTCAATTTCGACTGGTGGAACTTCAATAAATAAAGTTCCAAACATTTATCCTATCAATTATAAATCAAAAATGAATAAAGTAAGTAAAAGGGTATTTGCCCTTGTGTTCGCTATCGTTATTTTTTTTAGTCTTCTGAGCATCAACACCCTTTCCGCACAGACTGTCTGGTTAGATCAGCTGGATCTCTCAGCAGCTACGCAGGGCTATGGAGTTCCCAGGAAAAATAAAACTGTTGATGGAAAACCGATGACTATCGCCGGAAAAAGTTTTCAACGTGGCTTCGGTACACACGCGGAAAGCTCCCTTTTAATTCAGCTAGACGGAAAAGCAAATTCGTTTACCGCTCAGGTTGGTGTTGATGATGAGATGAAAGATTATCAGCCTGCAGTAGAATTTATTGTATACGGAGATGGCTCGAAACTTTGGTCAAGCGGAGTAATGCGTTTAGGAGATACCGCCAAACTCTGTTCAGTTCAGCTTTCAGGTGTGAAAAAACTTGAATTGGTGGTAACTGACGGTGGGAACGGTAACTACTACGATCATGCCGACTGGGCAGATGCGAAATTTGAGGCGATAGGCGTGGCAACCTTTGCTACTACTAATCCAGTATCCGGCGAGGTGTATATCCTCACACCTCAGCCCTCTGCTAAGCCGAAAATAAATAGTGCAAGTGTTTTTGGAGTACGTCCAGGCTCGCCGTTTCAGTTCAGGATACCAGCCACCGGAGACAGGCCAATGACTTTTCTCGTTACCGGCCTGCCTCAGGGGCTTAAGCTGGATCAGAAAACAGGACTTATCACTGGCAAGCTTGTAAAAGCCGGATCTTATGTTGTTCAATTGAAGGCAAAGAATGCGAAAGGTATTGCAGAAAAAAGCTTACGCATTGAATGCGGTGATAAAATTGCGCTTACCCCGCCAATGGGCTGGAACAGTTGGAATTGTTTCGCCGGAGAGGTTTCCGCTGAAAAAGTAAAACGGGCGGCAGAAGTAATGGTTAAATCCGGACTTGTAAATCATGGATGGAACTATGTAAATATTGACGACTTCTGGCAAAATCACCGCGATTCGAAAGATCCTTCCCTGCAAGGAAAACTGCGGGACGAATCCGGTAATATAATGCCGAATAAGAGGTTTGGAGATATGAAGGCTCTGGCTGATTATGTACATGGGCTGGGCTTAAAAATTGGCCTTTACTCAAGCCCTGGCCCATGGACCTGTGGTGGCTGTGCCGGTAGTTATGGTTATGAAAAGCAGGATGCCGAAAGCTATGCAAAATGGGGATTTGACTATTTGAAATACGATTGGTGTAGCTATGGCGGAGTTATAAACGGAATGCCGGATAATGATCCCT
>CBIHNR010000335.1:0-2699 GCA_966211215.1 uncultured Pedobacter sp. | reverse complement strand
TTAATGAACTGGGCAAATGGATCTTTGCTGAGGTTAAAAAAACCTTGCCTAAAAGGTAAGCGCCCGACCAACCCATATTGCTTGAACTGCTCTCGATGATTTCTTTTGCTAAAAAAATAGAAAGCAATGAAATCAAGAGAAGAAATGGAGGCTGAAGTAAAAAGGTGGCGAGAAAGCGGGTTGAAGAAAAAGGACTATTGCCAGCAACAGGGAATAACAGAAAGTACTTTTAGTTACTGGATCACCCGAATTAACCAAAGCAGTCAGAAAGGTTTCGTTGCGATCAAAACTCCCACTGGTGTATCCTCTTCAATTGAATTAATTTACCCTAACGGAGTTCGGGTAAAAGTGTGCTCGACAGATTTAAAAACAATCTCACAGCTGATCAGTCTGGTTAATGTTTAGCCTGAATTCCTCTCATCGTTATTTCCTTTATCAGGGATACTGCGACATGCGTAAATCATTTGACGGATTGTGTGGTCTGGTGATTTCCGAATTGAACAGAAATGCTACCAGCGGAGATGTATTCGTTTTCTTAAACAGCCAACGTACCCATATAAAGCTGCTGCATTGGGAGCACGGAGGCTTTGTATTATACTACAAACGCCTGGAGCAAGGCAGCTTTCCACTACCTAAAAGACAGGAGTTAAGCTGGGCAGATCTGGTGCTGATGATTGAGGGCATACAAGTGCAAAAGAGCCGCCAATTACGGCGTTATCAGGGGTGAGAAAGTGCTTTTTAACTTGCCTAAACGCCATTTTTTAAGTAATTTCATGCCATGGATACGGCACTGGAAAACCTCTCAAAAGAGGAGTTAATTGCTCTTTTGAAGAAGGAACAAAAGGTCGTACAATCGCATGAAAAGATCAATTCTTCCCTTCAGGAAGAAAACACCTACCTCAAACATCGCGTAGATCTTTTAGAACGCCTGCAGTTCGGCCAGAAGCGTGAACGCTTTGAGGGCGATCCGGCTCAAGGCATTTTACCTTTCGAAACTCCCTTGCAAGAAGAAGCACAGCAGCAAGAGGAAATCAAGGAACAGATCACGTATACCCGCAAAAAGCAATCTACTCATAAAGGCCGTGCAGCTTTACCTGCGCATCTTCCGGTTGAAGAAATTGAGATCTATCCAGAAGGAGACCTGACGGATATGGTATGTATCGGTAAAGAGGTTACCGAAGAACTGGAGTGTGAGCCTGCCCGTTTCTTTATCCGCCGTTACATCCGCTATAAATATGCTGCTAAAAACGGTGAGAGTGTTAAAACGGGAGATCTTCCCGAACGAGTGATTGATAAAGGTATTCCGGGAGCAGGTTTACTCTCAATGATCCTTACGGATAAATATCAGGATCATTTACCACTGTACCGGCAAAAGCAACGGTTTGCCCGGGAGAACATCCCGATTGCCTCCTCTACCATTGAAGGCTGGGTAAAACAAGCTCTGGAAAGACTTGATCCTCTTTACCAACAGCTCAGGTTTGATATCAAAGCCAAAGGTTATTTACAGGTAGATGAAACTAGCATCAAGGTGCTGGAAAGTGATAAGAAAGGTGCCGCCCATATGGGCTGGTACTGGGTATATCATTCTCCCTTAGACGGAATGGTATTGATGGACTATCAGCCCACTCGCGGTGCTATAGCTACCAAAGATATGCTAGCTCATTTCAAAGGTTATTTGCAAAGTGATGGGTATGGGGTTTACGAAAAAATAGGTCAGCGTACAGAAGTAACGCCTGTAGCTTGCTGGGCACATGCCCGAAGAGAGTTTGAACGTGCTATGGATAACGATAAGATCAGGGCCGCTAAAGCTCTGTCCCTTATTCAGCAACTATATGCAGTAGAACGTAAAGCAAAAGAAAAACAGCTTGAGGCAAGCCAAATCAAACAATTGCGCCTGGACGAATCCCTTCCGGTACTTAATGAACTGGGCAAATGGATCTTTGCTGAGGTTAAAAAAACCTTGCCTAAAAGCCAGATCGGAAAGGCAATGCGGTATGCGATGGAACGTTGGGATAAACTAAGCGTGTATCTGCAGGATGGCAGTCTTCATATCGATAACAATGCCATTGAGAATGCTATCCGTCCGATTGCTTTAGGCCGCAAAAACTATTTGTTTGCAGGAAGTCACGATGCTGCCACACGAGCAGGAATGCTTTATTCCTTTTTTGCCATCTGCAAGAAGCATGATGTAAATCCTTACCAGTGGTTAAAATACGCACTGGAAAACATTATGACAATCAATCATAAAAATATCAGAGACCTCTATCCGCAGAACTTTAAGAAATTAGTTGAGCTTTAAAAGACGCGGTTGGTCGGGCGGATACCAGCCCTGCGAGATAGGTCTATAATTCTTCCACTTGCAAAAGGCCCTCTGTCATTAATCTTTACTTTAACAGACTTGCCATTATTAAGATTAGTCACCTTTACTTTTGTCCCAAAAGGAAGGGTTCTGTGTGCCGCGGTTTTTTTCGAGCTTCTGAATTTCTCTACACTAGCTGTTCTTTTTCCGTTAAACCTGGTAGAGTAAAAGGTTGCTTTTCCTGTTTGAGTATTTTTGGGAGAGCAAGCACTTAAAGAATATGAGAAGAGTATTAGTAGAATTATTAGTCGAGTTATCATAGGGTTTAAAAGAAGAATAAGTGATTATCTATGCACTACGCAATTGGTAACAAGAGGTTACCATTTTAACTACAAAAAGC
>CBIHNR010000334.1:0-2838 GCA_966211215.1 uncultured Pedobacter sp. | reverse complement strand
ACCTGCTTGCTACTTTCATCGCCGTTTGTGAGCTTTTGCTCATGCAGGTTTTGTTATATTTCGTTTGGCACCTTTAGGCTTGCCCGTGTTAGATATAAATAAAACCGGCACGAAAAAATATTAGGGTTGTAATTTCAGCAGCCTATTGTATTTTTCTAAGCGTAAACAACAGAATTACTAAGCAATCAATAAATCAAAGAAAAATAGATATGTATCCGGGTTTTTCGTTAGAAAATAAAGTTATTGTAGTCACCGGGGCAACCGGCGTACTAGGCGAATCTTTTGTTAACGGACTGGCACAAGCTGGTGCTATTGTTGGTGTTCTTGGCCGTAATGTAGCTGTGGCTAATGAAAGAACAGAAAACATTATAAAAAATGGAGGACAGGCAATTGCGCTAATAGCCGACGTTCAAAATGAGCAGCAGGTTGAGGCCGCCAGAGATTTGCTGGTAAGTAAATACGGCAGAATTGACGGTTTAATTAACGGAGCTGGTGGAAATCGCCCGGGTGGTATTCTTCAACCGGAAGGCGATATTTTTGCATTAAATATTGATGGGATGAAAGAGGTAATGGACCTTAATTTATGGGGTACCTTAATTCCAACACAGATATTTGGTAAAGTAATCGCGCAAACGGGCGGCAGTATCGTAAATATTTCGTCCATGACAGCCAAGCGTGCCGTTACCAAGGTAATGGGATACAGCCTTGCCAAAGCCGCTATTGATGCTTATACGCAATGGTTTGCTGTGGAATTGGCTAACCGTTACGGCGATGCTATCCGCATGAATGCTATCGCTCCGGGTTTCTTCCTTACCGAACAAAACAGGACTTTATTAACTACTGAAGATGGAGGCTATACCAAACGCGGCGAATTGGTACTTAACCAAACCCCGTTTAAACGTTTCGGGCACCCTGACGAACTCGTAGGCGCCCTGATCTGGCTATTAAGTGATGCATCTAAGTTTGTCACCGGAACTGTTATTAATGTTGACGGTGGTTTTATTGTGAATAGTGGGGTGTAGCTGAAAGCTTTGAGCAATGAGCTATGAGGTATTAGCTAAGTGCTATCAGCTATGAGCTATCAGCTATGAGCTATCAGCCATGAGCTAACAGCTATGAGCTAACAGCTATGAGCTAACAGCTATCAAGCTAACAGCTAACCGCTAAAAAGAAAAAGACATGTCAAATACAAAAACATATAGCATGGTTCAAACTATGCGTTGGTACGGGCCGAATGACCCGGTGAGCCTTTCCGATATTCGCCAGGCGGGTTGTACTGGTATTGTTTCAGCTTTACACCATGTGCCTAATGGCCAGGTGTGGACAGTTGAAGAAATTAAGAAACGCCAGGCGATCATTAGCGAAGCGGGCTTAAGCTGGGATGTAGTTGAAAGTGTTCCGGTACACGAGGGGATTAAAACTCAAACCGGGAACTTTAAAGAGTACATCGAGAACTATAAGCAGTCTTTACGCAATTTAGGTACCTGTGGCATACACACAGTTACTTACAACTTTATGCCGGTTTTAGACTGGACCCGCACAGACCTAAGCTATACCGTTGAAGATGGTTCTAAAGCCTTGCGTTTCGAAAAAGCAGCTTTTATCGCTTTTGATTTGTTTATGCTGAAAAGAAACGGCGCCGAAGCTGATTATTCTGCCGAGGAAATTGCCCGGGCGAAAACCCGTTTCGAAAGCATGAGTGATGAAGAAAAGCTTTTGCTTCAGCGTAATATTATTGCCGGATTACCGGGCAGCGAAGAAAGCTTTACATTGGAGCTGTTTCAGAAAGCACTGGATGCCTACGATGGTATTGATGCAGAAAAACTTCGCCAACACTTAATTTATTTCTTGAGTGAGGTTATCCCTGTAGCGGATGAGGCGGGTGTAAAAATGGTTATTCACCCAGATGACCCTCCTTACAGCATTCTGGGCTTACCTCGCGTGGTTAGCACCGCCAGCGATGTGCAGGCTTTGTTTGATGCTGTTCCTTCTTTAAACAATGGTTTATGTTTCTGCACCGGTTCTTTTGGGGTGAGGGAAGATAATAATTTGCCGGAAATGGTGAAACAGTTTGCAGATCGGATAAACTTCCTGCACTTAAGAAGCACCCGCAGAAACGAGTTCGGCGATTTTTATGAAGATAACCATCTGGAAGGCGACGTTGATATGTATGCTGTGGTTAAAGAGATTATTCACGTAATGCAAAACAGGCAAGTTGATATTCCAATGCGCCCTGACCATGGCCACCAAATGCTGGATGACCTTAAAAAGAAAACCAATCCGGGCTATTCCGGTATCGGCCGCCTCCGCGGATTGGCAGAACTGAGAGGCCTGGAATTGGGTATTGCAAGGTCTCTGTAAAAGGGCTTTGCAGTTAAGTGTTGGGCGGAGACATTAACAACGGAAAAAGAGGCCTCAGGTTAGCGTTTTACAAAAAAATCGGCTAGTAGTACACAGACTACTAGCCGACTATGCAAGCTTTATGTTTGAACTGACATTTCAATCTACAAAGTATTTTTCTTACTAAGAAATCTTAATGTGTAATGTAAATAAGGGTGTGCTACTTGTTCAAAAAGTATGAATCTTTTGCCTACGGCCTTGCAAAGAACGGTAATGACATCATTTTTATGTTGCTTATTTAAGGTGATTACAAATTGGTATCTGTAATCTCGAGTAATCAGCTCTTTTGCAAAAAAACAAAATATAAGAATGACATGAGTTTCAGTATTAATTATGTAATTGATATGGATTTCTATTGCCGTTTACTTCAGTCAACGGATATGTGAGACATAGAATGGGCTTTAGCCACATTAATGAATGCGGCTAAAGCCTTCTTTA
>CBIHNR010000333.1:0-2941 GCA_966211215.1 uncultured Pedobacter sp. | reverse complement strand
CATTTGAACTAACTGCCTCTCTGAATGATCAATTCATGCTGACTTTTGAGTCTAACGTATTTAAGCGTTTTGGCCAAACGCAGAACATCCATCCTGCAACCGTGTTTTTTGCCGGAGTTATACAGGAAAAGTTAGGGAATAAGCAACAGGCAGTTCAACTTTTCAGAAAACTGGCCGAAGGAGATGCATATAATGAGCAGCGCTACAAGTTTGATGCTTTGATGAAATTGGCAAAGTATTTTGAAAAGTCTAATCCTAAATTAAGTAAACGCTATTTGGAGAGCCTGATTAAATACAAGGAATACATCAGCGCACAGGATAACCAATACAAAGAAGCTAAAGAGATAATTTCAAAATTATGAGTAACCTGACCTATCCCTCTCCGCAGGCCTCCCTTGAACATATGAGTGTCCAAACTGATTGAACACTCATATAAATTTAGATTTCCTCATCCGATGCTTTTCCGGTTTGGGTTTAATTTTTTGATACCATTTTTCAAACCAGTACTGCATGCATATTTCTCCAGATTTGTGCAGTTCCCCTTGTTCCTGGGTGATAACTTTATCATCTATTTCGGGGTACAGGCAGCGGTTGGCTTCCAGTTCCCTGAAAATCTGCCGGATATCTTCTTCCGAACGTTCCTTTTGTCCGTAGCCGCTCAATAAAAAGTACTCCAAGGCTGCCTTGCGTTATTCCTCGTTGGCATCGGTAGGCATACAACTTAGTGTCCGCACATCTTTATGGCAGCCATTCAAAAAGCAGTTGAAAAGGGAGAAATTTCCGGAGATCCAAAGCAAATATTTCTAACATTAATATCCGTTTGCATGTTTCCGTTTGCAAGCACGGCTATGACTAAAACCTTGATGAATTATTCGGATGAAGAATTTATAACCTTAATGCAAGAGAGAAAACAGTACTTACTTAAATTTTTAGAAACAGCATTTAGCAAATAATTTTTTTGCACCTAAATCGACAAAATTGTCAAACAATTTAAACAAACTTAAGCCGATAAAATTTAAAAACCGATACTTTCCAGCTTTGTTGCTAATAAAAAACAGGAATCATTATGGAAAAGTTCAGATTTGGAGATAAAGTAAAAATCGATGATGGACGTGAAGCCGTAGTTCAGGAAGATCAGGAAGATGGCTCTTCAGATGTTAAATTAATGATTGAAGATGACGATTTTGCACATATCTTAAGTGCAGAACACCTGGAAAAAATCGCAGATGACTAGTTCAACTGGCTTGCGAGTTCAAATAACTTATTAACTGTTCTCCAATTTCGGGTGCTGGCTTTTATCTTGAGTTTATTCTCGAAAAAAGTATTTGAAAGTTTTGTTTTTCCATACCCATTGGGGCAGTATAAGTAAACTACATTGTTTTTTACTATAAACCTATCAGGTGTAAAATCCAGGTTCTGAATGGCTTTAAGATTTTCAGGATCTGGATTTTTCTCTAAAATGGTAACATGCAGTTTCTCTTCATCAATATCTTCGTCGTTTAAAAAAGGATTATCTTTAATAATGTTTCCCATTTCATTTTTGGCCACCAGAATTACGTGAATATTCAACTGAAAACGGCCTTCAATAGCCCTCGAAATAATAGCAGCCAGTTGGCCTTTAGCAACCGTCGATTTAAAGACCACATTTCCGCTCTGTATATAAGTTACAGCGCTCTCGAAGCCATTTTCGCCAAAAAGCTGTTTTAAGTGTTCCATTGCCACCGTGTTCCTTCCAGCTACATTTATCCCTCTCAATATGGCTATATAAACCTGTTCTGTCATTTCGGTACTATGTAATAAATTAAATACTTATTTTCGGCTACATGTTTCACATACTATCTAAGCTACTGGTAATCTTTATTCATCCCCTAACCTGGATTACTGTATTTCTGCTAATTGCACTATTCTCTAAAAAAGCAAGATATAAACGGGCCGCACTAATTGCTTCTATAGTGGTGTTATGGCTTTTTTCAAACAAATTTTTAATGAACCAGTTTGCAAACACCTGGGACATTACTCAAAAGCCGGACATGACGAAATCCTACAGCTGCGCTATAATTTTAGGCGGTTTTGCCTCCGAAGGCCCTGAAGGAATTGGGCATTTTAACGGCGCCTCGGACAGGTTTATTCAAGCACTCAAATTGCTTAACCAGCATAAAGCTTCTACTATCCTAATAAGCGGAGGAAACGGGCTACTCAAATTAAAAAAATCTGATTTTATTGAGGCTGATTATGTACACCAGGAATTAAAAAGCTTTAATATCCCCGACAGCTTAATATTAATTGAAAACAAATCAAAAAACACCTTGCAAAACGCTGAGTTTAGCAAAGCGCTCCTTGAAGCAAAAAAATTGCCTCCTCCTTATTTGCTTGTAACTTCTGCTTTTCACATGCGCAGGGCTTTAAATACTTTTGAAAAGGCAGGACTGCAGGTAGTGGCCTACCCATGTGATTACCGGGCAGGATTGAACGAAATAGAATTCGCTGACTTTCTTCCAAATGCAGATGCATTATCCGCATGGAATATTTATATCAAGGAAGTAGTTGGAAGTATAGCTTATTATCTTAAATCATAATAAACTTTATTGTTTTCTTCCCTTCTTTACAGACGAAACTTCTTTTAAGCTTACAAATTTCCCAGTTTGCTTATATCGTTCGATTGCTATTCTGATGGCTAACTTCTCTTCATCGGTTAAAATTTTGTGTGCGCTATGGCCACTTTTATCAGGCATATCTTGCATACTACATAGGTTAATTAATAAGCGTTTTTATAACGATATCTTGCCATGCTCTCCGTGATGCAGTTCTTCATCAGCTATTGGCGAAGAACCCAGTATTCCCATAAACCGAAGCATTCCGTCCACAGAGTGATTCTCCCAATATTCGGCCTGGTATGGCTTTACTTTTAGCAGGGTAAGCTTCGGGTCATTCAAACCCTGAG
>CBIHNR010000332.1:0-2983 GCA_966211215.1 uncultured Pedobacter sp. | reverse complement strand
GAAAAAGATAACCCGCAGATTTCCTTGTTAGCAGATACCGATAAGGATAAAATACGCATCCAGGTAATTGATAATGGCAATGGAATACCAGCTGATATGCTCGACAAGATTTTTGTTCCGTTTTTTAGTACAAAGAAAAATGGTAGTGGCATAGGCCTAACTTTGTGCCAGCAAATAATGATGCTTCACAAGGGGCATATCCAGGCGCAGTCCAGAGTAGGGGAGGGAACAATGTTTTCATTGCAATTTTAAGCAAGAGCATCACCTGTAACCTCTTTGAAAATTCCTTTTTAATTTGAATCTTCGTAATCGTTTACGAAGAATGAAAAGACGCGTTACAATAGCAGACATAGCTAGAGAACTGAATATAACAGCAGCTACGGTTTCGCGGGCATTGAGTAACCACCCCGAAATAAGTGCTAGTACAAAAAAAATCGTAAAGGCTGCCGCGGAGCGGCTTGATTATAAGCCCAATAAAATTGCATCATCCCTTCGCTCGGGCAAAACCCGGGTAATAGGTGTGTTGATCCCAACCGCAGAGCATATATTTTTTGGCTCGGTAATTCATGGTATATCCAATATAGCCAGCCAAAACGGCTACGACGTGCTTATTTATCAGTCTAATGAATCCCAACAGTTTGAAAAGAAAGGCGTAGATACATTTATTAATGCCCGGGTAGACGGTATTCTGGCTTCCATTGCAAAAGATACTACCGATTTTTCTCACTTCAGCTACGTTAAAGAAAAGAATATTCCCATTGCTTTTTTCGATAGGGTAAACGATAATCTGGGCATTTCTTCGGTTTGCATAGACGATTACAAAGGCGCCTATGTGGCTACTCAATCGCTTATAGATGAGGGGTATGTAAAGATTGCCCATGTTTCTGGCCCTGCCAATATCAAAACGTTTACCGAGCGGTTAAGGGGGTATAAAGATGCATTGTCGGCCAATAACTTACCTTTTAATCCAGATTGGCTTTTTGAGGGAGACATTAGTATCCAAGCGGGGAAAAACGGCGTAAGGCATTTCTTTAGCCTAGGGGATAAGCCCGATGCGGTATTTGCGGTTGAAGATTTTTCGGCACTGGGAGCCTTGAAAGAACTGAAAGAGATAGGCATTAGGGTGCCGCAAGATTTTGGTGTGATTGGCTTTTGCAATGATTTGTTCGGCGAGCATATCACGCCCTCATTGTCAACGGTAGACCAGCAAACGGTTGCTATGGGAGAAGAGGCTTTTGATTTGATAAGTAAACTAATTGATAATGAACAGTCCAGGGCGAGAGTATACAAAAAAGTATTGGAGCCATTATTGGTGTTGAGGGAATCGTCCAAAAGAAATCAATAACCTGGAAAAGTAAACGTAAACGATTACGGAAAATTTATATAACGAAAACTATATAGTAAAATGACATACCAACCTTCCAAAGCACGCTATCAAAACATGGAATACCGTCGATGCGGTAATTCTGGCATTAAGCTTTCGGCCTTTTCTTTGGGGCTGTGGCATAATTTCGGATATGTAAATAACTTCGAAAACAGCCGTAATCTCTGTAAAACTGCCTTTGATAACGGCATTACTCATTTCGATCTGGCTAATAATTACGGCCCTCCGTATGGTTCTGCAGAATCTAATTTTGGCAGAATTCTCGATCTTGATTTAAGAAGCTTCCGCGATGAACTTATTATTTCTTCAAAAGCAGGTTATGATATGTGGGAAGGGCCTTACGGTAATTGGGGTTCAAAGAAATACCTGGTTTCGAGCCTGGACCAGAGCCTTAAACGCATGAAGCTGGATTATGTGGATATTTTTTATCATCATCGCCCAGATCCCGAAACACCTTTGGAAGAGACAATGGCAGCGCTTGATTTAATTGTGCGCCAGGGGAAAGCACTGTACGTGGGCATCTCAAATTATCGCCCTGAACAAGCTGAAAAAGCGTTCAAAATATTAAAGCAGCTAGGCACACCATGCCTTATTCACCAACCCAAATATTCAATGTTTGAACGATGGGTGGAAGATGGCTTATTGGATCTATTAGACAAAGAAGGTGTTGGCTGCATTCCCTTTTCGCCCTTGGCACAAGGAATCTTAACCGATAAATACTTGCAGGGAATTCCGGCAGACTCGCGAGTAGCAACCAGTGGTATCTTTCTTAAGGAAAATCACATTACACCAGATAGGGTTGAGAAAGTAAGAAGATTAAATGAGATAGCTCAACAGCGTGGCCAAAAATTGGCGCACATGGCTTTAGCGTGGCTTTTGCGCAATCCTGTAGTTACTTCGGTTTTAATTGGGTCAAGCAAACCTGAACAAATTATCGATTCTATTAAGGCATTGGAAAACACTGTCTTTAGTGAGGAAGAGCTAGCTAATATCAATGCCATTTTAAGCGGCGAAGCTATATTAAACTCTTAGAAATAAAATTTATACGTTACGTGTGCAGTAGGCTGCGGCTTACTGCGACACATAAATCTCCTTGAATTCTGCTTGTCGAATACCCTGACATCATTTTGCTGTAATGAATCTTGCCTTTTTCGGCTAAATAGCCTCCCCTTATTGATGCTTGTAAAAAACTTGTTGCAAATAAATTTTGAGTAGGGGCTGCGTTAGAATTTATCCACTATTAAAATGTATTCACATAGTTTGGCGACGCACACAATTGCCAGAGGACTAACCATTTCAGAATAAATGAAACACACTAATAAAAACAGGCATTGCGCCTATGGAAGCCTTACTTGTTCTTGTGGGCATCGCCTGCCATTATGCAGGCAGCGGCTTTGTTGTTCTGGCAAGCTAATACTCGTTCCCTAATTTGTTTAATAAACAGAAGCTGCAAAAAAATGTTAAAGCTTGGATATATGTATAAAGCCAATAAAATGGCTTCACGAAAAACAACCATTGTAAGGGCTCCCGCTTTTAAAATGGCTTGTTGGTTAGTTTGAGTAGACTGCCCGTTTTTCGGGCAGTTCTTTTCGCCTTCGG
>CBIHNR010000331.1:0-3081 GCA_966211215.1 uncultured Pedobacter sp. | reverse complement strand
AAAAAAGAGCGTCAGGCTGGCACCTGCACGCTCTTAAGTATGATGAGTTTAGAAAAGGGGCTAATTAATCCATTTCGGCATAAATCGGTTTTTTAACACCGTTGTCGTATGGTTTTAAGCTCTTTTTAAGGAGCTTACGCGCTACGTGAATGCGGGTTTTAACGGTTCCAATTGGAATTGCTAAGTGGTCCGCAATCTCATGATACTTGAACCCTTCAAAGTACATACTAAAGGGAACAAAATATTCTTCAGGAAGTTTGCCTAAAGCTAATTTTATATCATCCATAACAAATTTAGACTCCCCTTGGTTTTTAGTTGAGCTAAAAACTAGGTTTGCTGATGAAATTTCATCTGATTTTGTTACGAATGAACTAATTTTTACAAAGCGGCGGTAGTTGTTTATGAAAGTATTTTTCATAATGGTGTACAACCATCCTTTAAGGTTTGTGCCTTCTTTAAACTTATTGTAATAAGTTATAGCCTTTAACAGAGTATCCTGAACTAAGTCGTTAGCGTCGTCGGCATCATGTGTAAAATGTAAAGCATACATTCTTAGTGAACTTGCCTGGCGCATAACCATTGTATTGAATTCCATCTTAGTCATATTATAAGGTCTTAAGGGTGATTGTTACATTTCTTATTTAGCATTCGAATGTCATGTCATAAACAAACGTGCTAAGAGTATTGCAACAACTATGCTAAACCTTACAATTCCTAAAAAAGATGTGGAAAGAACTGCATTTTTTTAATAAAAATTTAAAACAAAATCGGCTAAACCATATTCACTTCGCGCTCTAAAACTACCCCAAATTTGTTTTTTACGTCGTTAATAATTGCCGAGGAAAGGCCGTAAACCTCTGTCCCTGTTGCATTTCCGTGATTCACCAGAACCAGCGCCTGATTTTTCCAGGTTCCAGTTTCACCAATTTTTTTTCCTTTCCATCCGCATTGCTCAATTAACCATCCAGCGGCTAGTTTTACTGTACTATTTGGTAGACAGTAGTGTACAGTGTCTGGAAAACTGGACTGAATTTTTTCAAATGTGTCCTTAGAAACTACAGGGTTTTTAAAGAAGCTTCCGGCATTGCCAATGGTAGAGGGATCGGGCAACTTACTCACACGAATATCTGATACTACCTGAGAGATGTCTTTTATAGTTGGATTATCAATTCCCCTGTTTTGCAATTCCGAAGAGATGGCACCATAGGTCGTGTTCAAATTAGGCTTCGCCGAGAGTTTGTATGTTACTGAAGTAATAATTACTTTCCCTTTAAGCTCAGATTTGAATATGCTTTCGCGATAGCCGAACTGGCAATCGGCATTGTAAAAAGTTGAAAATTCTCTTGTTGAAATATTAAAAACCTCGCACTTTAAAAATATATCCTTCAACTCCACCCCATAAGCACCTATATTCTGAATGGGCGAAGCTCCAACCGAACCTGGAATTAAACTAAGATTTTCCATACCGGCAAAGCCCCTATCAACACAATAATTCACCAGGTCGTTCCAAACTTCACCGCCGCCAGCTGTAATAAAAATGTTCTCGCCCTCAATTTCCTGGCTTATACCTTTTATATTCATCCGGATTACTAAGCCCTCAAAATCCTTTGTGAAAAGGATATTGCTACCCCCTCCTATCACCAGGCGCTCGGCGGCTTTCCATTGTTCATCTTTAAATAGATCGATCAAATCCTGCTCGGAATTAATTTCGGTGAACCAACGGGCTTTTGCTTCTACTCCAAAGGTGTTAAGGTGTTTTAATGAAACGTTTTCGAAAATTTGAGGCATGAGTATTTTTTTTGCGGGGGCGAAGTTCGTGGTTATTTATATATGTTTTAGTATATAATTACAAATGTCACCGACATTTAGTTAAATGTATTTTGACAATTAGCGGTATATTTGAATAAAGAGTATTTTATGTCAACGATAGAATTAAAAGAAAAATTAATCGGCACCATTCTTCATACAGAAAATACCGAGTTATTGGAAGAAGTATTTCGTTTACTTGAACTTGAAAGCGATGAGATAAGAACGATCAAACTTACTCAACAACAAAAACGAGCAATAATAGCGGGACAGAAGGAAATAGAAAATGGGCATTTTTTAACGAACGAACAAGCAGATAAAGAAATTGATGAATGGCTAAAAGAATAATTTGGTCTTACAAGGCTCAAAAAGACCGAAAGAACATTCTCAATTATTGGTTTCTAAGAAATAAATCCAAAACCTATAGTGCAAAACTAAACAGTCTATTTCAGCAAGCAATTTTATTAGTTTCAAATCATCCCAACATTGGAACACCTACAAACTTCGGAACAGTTAGAAGTAAAATAGTACGAGATTATCAGATATTTTACGAAGTAAACGATGACAGTATACACATTCTTACTGTCTGGGACAGCAGGCAAAACCCTGATAAACTTCCAAGAAAACTAAAATAATCCATTTTACCTCCGATATATTATTTTTGCACACGCAAATGGAAAATCAGGATAAAAAAAGAGAATTAATTATTGAAGCAGCCTTAAAGCGCTTTGCTCATTTCGGATTGGCGAAAACGACAATGACAGAAATTGCATCAGACCTATCTCTATCTAAAGCACTCCTCTATTACTATTTTCCAGATAAGATAAACTTGTATGCCGCAGTGCTGGAGTCGTTGATTGAAGCTGGCGACGCCAATGTGAAAGAAGGGCTCGCTAAGATTGACGACAGCAAAGATGCCTTATATTACTACCTTAACACAAGGCACGAATACTTAAAAAAATATTACAACATCTTTGAGTTTATTAGAAGTTCGGCGCCAGAACTTCCGCAGCAATTATGCACAGTACTTGATAAAGCCAAAAAAATCGAAATGGAGCATATTTCGTTGTGTATTCAGAAACAACCGAATATTTCAATCAGCCCCCAAGAAGCTGCATCTCTGTTATTTGATGCTTTTTTGGGAATGCGGATTCCAGTTTTTCATAGCAAAAAAACCTTTCTCCTTGATTCAGAGGAATTTGAAGCTTTACTTGATAGGCAAAAGCAATTAGGAACTATTTTCCTGAAAGGCTTATAAACCGATAGCTTCCCCCT
>CBIHNR010000330.1:0-3086 GCA_966211215.1 uncultured Pedobacter sp. | reverse complement strand
CGTACGGTGGTGAGAGGGGTCAGGTAGTCAACTAATGACTACCTTCCTACTCTATGGGCAAGGCATGGATGCCTATTCCTAAGGAGTTAAAGGGATCAAGCAAAAAAGTTGGGGAGGAAGATATTTTTTATTCAAGTAGGTCACTTTGTCATCTCTAGTAATCGGATTAAAAAAAGTAAAATATAGTGATGACATCGGGCGCAATACTAAAGCGCTTTGTCATCCCAGCCCAAGGAGGGATCTTAAAGCGCATTACTTAGCAAACTTTCTAGGATCTATCCTCACGTTATGCCGATCTGCAATCGCCTCAAAATAAACAACATAAAATGATGTCGTTATAACGTAAGGAGAGATCATAAAGCGCTTATTATGCAATTTTGATTAGGATCTCTCGTGCCGTCGAGACAAAGTCTTTTGTTTTTTGCCATAAGGTAAAACATTAACCGTCCCCAGCTTTTTTGCTTGATCCGCGATAGACTCGACATTAGAGTTAGGGAAACAAGATAAAACGGAAGAAGATCCAGAAACTGGAATTTATCTCAATATGATTTTGGCAGTTAACATTACCAAGATCCGAGGAATAAAAGAGAAATACAGCCATTGGACTATTATCAGAAGTAGGTATTGGAGAAGCAGTTTGTCTGATGGCTTTGATTGGCTCCAAGGAACCGAATATCAGAAGGAATCATCCTAAAAAGATGCCAGCTTTTCCTTCAACTGAGTATGTGAATTGATTTCTGCGCGTCTTTATTAATAAAGGGAAACAAACCTGCATAGCTTGAAAAAAGGATATGAAGTTTTTAAAATTTTAAACAAAAGGATAGATTGCATTCGATCATCTGATGAATGATTTATTTGCTCTGCCCATTTCGATATCTTCATATCAGTATGGTAAAGTAATGCTACCTTTTGTCAACAGCATAAATAAAGGAACTTTATAAATCGCTGCAGATAAAAGGAAAATGATAACCATTTAATGGTTTTGTTAATGGCTCCTCTTAACATCTGGGATAACCATTTAACTACTGATATTATTTTATCAATATTTAAATAATTTGAGTACTTTTTTATTAGATAAAACTTAAAAATAGCCCTATGAGAATTTATAAACTCTAAATTCCTTTTTTAATAATAATTGTATATTAGACATTTCCAAACTTTCCGTTAGCTATTTTGAGGTTTGCTGTTGTTCTTCGAACGGCGTGCGAATATTTAATGATCATGTGTAAGAGTGATTCGAACTTAAGGAATTTCACGAAGCTTAATGATGAGGCATCGTTTGTTGAATTATATAACGAACACTGGAACAGGATTTATCGGATTGCTAAAAGCCGATTAAGCTGTCCGTATGAAGCGGAAGAGGTTGTTCAGGACGTATTTTTGGGGCTATGGAAAAACCGTGAATCATTTGTGCTAACTAAGGGTTTCGAAAACTATTTTTCTATAGCTGTTAGAAATCAAATTATAAATCGCTTGGCCAAAAAAGCTAGGATGAGGGAGCTTGAACAGGAAATAGTTAAGAATGGCTCAGAATTAGACGAAAGCAGCTTCAACAATGTACACCTATACGATCTTCAGCAACAAATACAGTTTTGTCTCAAATCCTTATCTGAACGTTGTTGGACGATCTTTAATTTAAAATATCATCAGGGTTATTCGCAACGACACATAGCAGAAAAACTATCGATTTCTGAGAAAACCGTAGAAGCAAACTTATCTAAGGCGCGAAAGAAGCTGAAAGCAAAATTGAGCATGTTTCTTTTGCTGGTTCTTTTATTAATCTCATCTTACCTCTAAGAGCGTATTTTTTAGCATTATCTGCTTAATTATTAAATTTTTATTTTCTGATAGGGATTTCTCCGTTTGAGTTGTCTATGTAGTTATAAACCTAAGTAGATGTCAAAAGAAAAAGACCGTATTTATTTGCTCGCGCAAAAAGTCGAGGATAATATTATATCCAAAACTGAGCTTGATGAGTTCAATGCCTGGTATAATTCTTTTGACGATCAATCTGTTGATTTGGGCGAAGAGGATAAGGAGCTTAAGGAGCGGATCTTTGTTTCTATGTTGCGAAGAAGAAGATTGGATAGCAAACCTTTGCAGGTTTTAGTAGCCAAACTATCCCTTATTGGAGTTGCGGCCAGTTTGCTTATTGTTTTTTCATGGTTCTTTCTGAACTATTCCTCCAAAACGTCTTCCAAAGCTAATAAGGTGGTTGCGATAGAAAATGACGCCACACCTGGAATCGACAGAGCCGTTCTAACCCTTTCTAGTGGCCGACAGCTTAATCTGGAGAAGATCAGGCCAGGTTTGATTGCAGTTGACGGCAACTTTGAGATTTTTAAGAGTAAAGATAATACAATCACCTATAAAAGGCTAAGGAAAGCTGATAAGGGTTCTTTAAACAATTTGGCTTATAATCTGATAACTATACCGAAAGGAGGAAAATATCAGGCTGTACTGCCTGATGGCTCGCATATTTGGCTCAATGCCAGCTCTCGTCTTCGATTTCCTTTAAATTTTGGAATAACGGAGAGGCGGGTGGAAATGTTGGGTGAAGGTTATTACGAAGTGGCAAAAGACAGGAAAAAAGTATTTCGCGTTGCTACGCCTACTCAGGTTGTTGAAGTGCTGGGTACACATTTTAACGTAAAAGCATATGCTGATGAGCCCTTATGTAAAGTCACATTACTTGAAGGTTCTGTGCGAATCATATCAGGGCGCAAAAACTCAAAATTCTTAAAGCCCGGCCAGCAGGCGGAAATATCTACCAAATCCCATCATATTGGTGTTCAGGATGTTGATCCAGCGCCTGTTGTAGCTTGGAAGAGCGGGTACTTTGAATTTGATCATACCGATTTTAAATCGCTTATGGGGCAGATTTCCCGTTGGTATAATGTTGATATCGTTTACCAGGGAGCAATCAGTAACGACTACTATGAGGGCCGCATTTCGAGAAACGTGAATCTTTCTGAGGTTTTAAAAATACTTGAAAATGAGGGTATAAGCTTTAAGATCGAAGGTAAAAAATTAATCGTTCTAACAAATAACTACTAACGCAAACTATTTAACCTTAATTAATTATG
>CBIHNR010000329.1:0-3107 GCA_966211215.1 uncultured Pedobacter sp. | reverse complement strand
CGTATTTACTGTTACGCCTTTTCATTTCGTCGAAAATCTGTACCGACAACTTAGCACCGCTACAGCCTAAGGGGTGCCCCAGCGCAATTGCGCCGCCATTAACGTTTATGGTTGATGGGTCTAAACCTAACTCTTGTATAACGGCTAGAGATTGAGCAGCAAACGCCTCATTGAGTTCTAATAGTCCGATATCTTGTTGCTTTAAACCTGCCATTGACAAAGCTTTGGGAATAGCAGCTACCGGGCCGATACCCATTATCCGTGGAGGAACACCGGCGACTGAATAACTCACCATTCTTGCAATTGGGCTTAACTGATGTGATTTTAAAAAACGCTCGCTAACAACCATTACAAAAGCCGCCCCATCGCTGGTTTGTGACGAATTTCCGGCGGTTACACCACCATTGGCCTTAAACGCAGGTTTTAATTTTGATAAAGCTTCCAGGGTAGTATCCGCCCGGGGGCCTTCGTCTGTACTTACAGTAAATTCCCTCTCTTTCTTTTTTCCAGCTTCATCGATATAAACCTCCTTAACCGAGATAGGGACAATCTGCCTTGCGAAACGCCCGTCGTTGATAGCCGCAACCGCCTTCTTATGCGACTCCAGGGAGAACATATCCTGCGCTTCTCGGTTTATTTTATACTCGCTGGCAACGGCCTCGGCGGTAAGCCCCATGCCCCAATAGTAATCGGGATGAGCCAAAGCCGTAGCTGCATCGGGTACCACCCGCCAGCCTCCCATTGGAATCAAACTCATACTTTCAGTTCCTCCGGCTATAATGCATTCAGCCAACCCACTATGCACTTTAGAGCAAGCAGTAGCTATAGTCTCCAATCCCGAAGCGCAATAGCGGTTAATCGTCATCCCGGGCACTTTGTCGGTATCTAATGCCAGCAATGCTATTAAACGGCCCATGTTCAAGCCCTGCTCGGCTTCGGGCATGGCGTTGCCAACAATCACGTCATCAATTTCTTCCTTCTCTACATCGGGAACAGAAGCCATCAAGTGTTTAATGACATCGGCCGCAAGGTTATCCGGCCGTGTAAACCTAAGCCCTCCCCGGTTAGCTTTACCCACCGGGCTTCTAAAAGCAGCTACAATGTATGCGTTCATGCTACTCGTGTTAATGTTTAATTCCTTAATATTTTACCGCCTGATAAGAGAGATTGAATGCGCTCGAGGGTTTTCTTTTCTGTGCAAAGCGATAAGAAAGCCTCCCGCTCTAAATCAAGCAGGTATTGCTCTGAGACAAGGCTTGGTTGAGATAAGTCGCCACCAGACAAAACATATCCGAGTTTTTGCGCAATCTTCAGGTCGTGTTCGGTGATGTAATTGCCCGAATACATATTGTTAGCACCAACATAGGCAAGTCCTAATGCTTGCTTGCCTAACACCCGGATATCTGTCCGCTTCAAAGGTTTAGTATAGCCTTGCAAGCCTAATTGGATACAATGTTGCTTGGCCTCTGCCAAAAGCCCGCTTTTTGATATAACAACTGTATCTCTGCCTTTTTTCAAGAAGCCCAACTCAAAGGCTTCGTGGGCAGAGGTAGAAACTTTGGCTTGCCCTATGGTTAAAAAACGTTTTCTAAAGGCATTTAGTTCAACATCGCCCTCCTGCAGCTCATCAGACAGGCGCAATGCAAATTCTTTGGTACCACCACCCGCAGGAATAAGCCCTACACCGAACTCAACAAGCCCCATATATAACTCGGCATGGGCTACTATTTTATCGGCATGCAGGCAAAGTTCACAGCCACCTCCCAGAGCCATTCCATGTGGTGCCACTACCACCGGCACCGAAGAGTAGCGAATGCGCATCATGGTGTTTTGAAACACCCGTATCAGGCACTCCAGCTCATCATAATCCTGGTCTGCAGCCATCATAAAAATTAGGGCTACATTAGCACCGGCACTAAAATTCTGTCCTTCATTGGAGATCACCAGCCCTTTATAACTCACCTCGGCAAGTTCAATAGCTTTATTAATCCCTTCAATAACCTCGCTGCCAATGGTATTCATCTTTGTATGAAACTCGAGGTTCAATATTCCATCACCGAGTGTAGTTACAGTTGTTCCACTATTCTTCCATATGGTATTGCTTGGCCGGATACTTTTTAAAGATATAATATACTCTGTACCTGAAATTTGCTTATATGATTTTGAAGTGATATCATAGTATAAACTCTTTCCATTTTCGAGCTTATAGAATGAGTTAAAGCCTCCTTCCAGCATATCGTAAACCCATTGCGCTGGCTTAAATCCAGCAGATACCATCCCTTTCAAAGCCCGTGCAACTCCCAGGGCATCCCATTTTTCAAACGGGCCACTTTCCCATCCAAAACCAGCCCGCATTACTGCATCTATTTTATACAGCTCGTCCGAGATTTCAGGAATTCGATTACTTGCGTAAGCAAAAAGGTCATAAAAAACAGAGCGATAAAACTCGCCGGCTTTATCCTGGCCTGCAAACAATACCGGGAGTTTATCACGGGCATTGTCAATGGTTCTAACTTTCTCTACCGACTCAAACGATACTTTTTGAGGCGGCTGATATTCGAGTGTATTTAAGTTTAAAGCCCATATTTCAGACTTGCCATCAACCGTGTTTTTCTTATAAAAACCCTGACCGGTTTTGCTGCCCAGCCAGTTTTTAGCTACCATTTCTGATACGAATGGAGGAATATCAAAAATCTCCTTCCGCTCATCCTTCGGAAGGCTTTCGGCAAGGCCTTTAGCCACGTGCACAACCGTATCAATGCCCACAACATCGGCAGTCCTAAAAGTTGCCGATTTCTGGTGTCCAATGAGCGGCCCCGTCAACTTATCAATCTCTTCTACCGTCATGCCGGTTTTCCTGGCATAATGCAGAATGCTCATTATGCTGAACATACCGATACGGTTGCTGATAAATCCAGGGGTATCCTTAGCCAGAATTGTAGTTTTCCCCAAAAACTTCTCTCCATAATGAATCATAAAATCAATTACTTCCTGAGAAGTTTCCTTTGTTGGGATGATTTCGATAAGTGGCAGATACCTAGGCGGATTAAAGAAGTGTGTTCCGCAAAAGAACTTGCGAAAATCATCGCTTCTTCCCTCGGCCATCA
>CBIHNR010000328.1:0-3119 GCA_966211215.1 uncultured Pedobacter sp. | reverse complement strand
GATTTTCTAATTCAGTAATTTGTTGAGATATATTTGCACTTAAGGTTTGCTTTCCGGCTTCAGATACTGTTTCCAGGTTAATGGCAGTAGCTTGTGCAGTGTTTACTGCGGCTTCGCCGGAATGCTCATCTTCTTTTACCAATCCTTTAATGTCTAATGAAAACAATAGCCCCATCAGCACAACCACCAGCCCAATTACAGCTATTTGTTTTCCTTTCAACATTTTTCAGGTTTATGCTTCAGCGTTAGCTTCTGCTTCTGCAGCTGCCGCAGCTAATTTAGTTACGTTTCCGTTTTTTACTTTTTCTACAAATACTTTAGCTGGTTTAAAGCTTGGAACAAAATGCTCAGGAATAATGATAGCCGTATTTTTTGAAATGTTACGTGCTGTTTTTGTTGCTCTTTTCTTAACTACAAAGCTCCCAAAACCTCTCACATATACGTTCTCACCTTGTACCATCGAATTTTTTACCACTTTAAAAAACGCTTCTACCGCTTCTTGTACATCTAACTTCTCTATACCAGTTTTGCTGGAGATCTCTGCGATAATTTCTGCCTTAGTCATGTCTTATTTAGTTAAACTATTTTCGTAAACACTTAATTGTTTTGGGGTTGCAAAAGTATTGCTTTAAATCGAATTCATAAAATAAACTCAATTTTTTTTTAAAAGCCTCGTTTTCAGGGGGTGTTTTTACCTTTGCAAAACCTTATATGGCGAACGAGAAAAGATGAGTTTTATTACTGAAGTTATTAACTGGTATAAGCAAAATAAGCGCGATTTACCTTGGCGTAACACGACAGACCCCTACATCATTTGGCTATCAGAAATTATTTTACAACAAACACGCGTGGATCAGGGAATGCCTTATTTTCATCGCTTTGCGGAAAAATTTCCAACAGTTTCTGACTTTGCCGGGGCTCACGAAGACGAAATTTTAAAGCTTTGGCAGGGGCTTGGCTACTACTCCCGGGGGAGAAATATGCACCACACGGCGCAAATGGTGATGGAAGAACATGCAGGCTATTTTCCAAACAAGTACGATGAGCTGATAAAGCTTAAAGGGATTGGCGAATACACCGCGGCAGCTATCTCCTCTTTCTCTGCAAACGAGGCAAAAGCCGTTGTTGATGGCAATGTTTTCCGTCTGCTATCGCGATATTTTGGCATTGAGGACCCTATAAATTCATCAAAAGCAAAGAAGACTTTTACTGATTTGGCCAATAGCGAGATCGACAAGATTCAGCCCGGGCTAAGCAATCAGGCAATGATGGAATTTGGGTCCCTACTATGCCGCCCTAAAAATCCGCTTTGCGAAACCTGTCCGTTAAGGCTTTCCTGTGAAGCTTATCATAAAAATCTGATTGAGAAACTTCCTGTCAAGCTGAAAAAAACGCAAGTAAAAAATCGCTATTTTAATTACATAGTCGCAGTAGAGGGAAACAGTGTTTTATTTAACAAACGCGGCCCGAATGATATCTGGCAAAACTTATTTGAGTTTCCATTAATCGAAACCAACGAGGCCATTAGCGCCTTATCCGTAGTACAATCGGCAGCGTTTAAAAATCTCTTCGGCGGTAATACTATTTTTAAGGGTGCCTATGGTCCTGTAAAACACCTACTAAGCCATCAGCGCATTCATGCCCAATACGTTTTTATAGAAGGTTTCGAAGAACATTTCAAGAATGAAAAACAATGGTTCTATACTGATATTGAAACACTTGAACAGTTTGCCATGCCTAAATTAATTTTTGGCTTTCTGAAAAACTTTCCTACCTTGAAAGTTTAATTTCATAAAAATCTAAATCTATGTCTGGAGTAAACAAAGTAATTTTAATCGGACACTTAGGGAGAGACCCCGAAGTTCGTCACCTGGAAGGAAATACATCGGTAGCAACCTTTTCATTAGCTACTACGGAAACTTACACCAATAAACAAGGGCAAAGAGTCGAGCAAACCGAGTGGCACAATATTGTAGCGTGGCGAAATCTTGCTGAAATAGCGGCAAAATATCTCACAAAGGGAAAACAAGTATACATTGAAGGAAAAATCAGAAGCCGTTCTTACGATGATAAAGATGGGGTAAAGCGCTACATCACAGAAATTGTTGCCGAAAACATGACTCTTCTGGGTAAGAAAGAAGACAGCAACGAGGGAGCGAGCCAAAGCAACTCTCAATCATCTCAGCAAAAACAGGATGAGATCCTTTCAAGTCTTCACAACGATACGGCAGATGATTTGCCGTTTTAGGCTTCTAATTGAACGCACAACAACAAAAAGGCCTTTTCATGGGCCTTTTTTAGCACCCGCCAGCACCCATTTCACCTCAAATGTTTGCTAAAGTTTTTTCAACAAGTATCATTTTCCTTGTTATTACAAAATAACATCAACTATCTCACCACCTAATTTCTTGACTTACAAATGAATAAAATTTCAAATTCATCTTGTGATAGTTGTTTTTTATTCGATATTTTTGCATCAATTTAAACTAATCGAACACGCTTAGTAAAAATTAGAAAAATGAACGTATCTATTATTCATAATACAACTGCAGAACAGCCTAAAACAGGTTTTGTATGCGTTGTGGTACGTCCTAAACATAGTGAAAAACTCATCTTTCGTCCCCGACGACCGTTCATGCCCAGATTTTGATTTCTGATTGGCAATCCTTTTGATATATCCCCAACGTGGGAATTTTTAACTAACAATTTTCTGGCACAATTAAAGACAACATAAACGTCTTTTTTCCGTAAAACGGATTTTTTAAAAATGAACGAAAACGATTTCTCTATAGTAGTAGCATCTGAAACGCATGCCGGGTATGCAGAACAGATCTGTGATGAAATGGCTGAATCGGCGAAAGCTCGTGGTACTGGTATTGCAAAACGCAGTTCGGAGTATGTAGCAGATAAAATGCGTGAAGGAAAAGCGGTTATTGCTCTGCACAAGGATGGGACTTGGGCAGGCTTCTGCTATATTGAGACTTGGAGCCACGGTGAATTCGTTGCGAACTCGGGCTTAATTGTAAATCCGGCTTTCCGCAAGTTTGGATTAGCGAAGGCTATCAAAAAAAGAATTTTTGCACTTTCGCGTGAGAAATACCCTAATGCAAAGATTTTTG
>CBIHNR010000327.1:0-3160 GCA_966211215.1 uncultured Pedobacter sp. | reverse complement strand
AGCTTTACGCAACTGCCCCCATTTAGTATTTTCTGAGCCGTTAGCAAATTCAATAAGGTCTAAAGCATCCTGAATGTAAGGGTCAACATTTTCGGCAACTTCGCCCGTGTTATACTGGCAAGCCATACCACAGTTTAAAATTGGAAGAGGCTCTGCACCAATATCCTCTGATAACTGAAAATATTCGTAAAAGCCCAATCCGAAAGATTGAAAATAATCAGGAGCATTTCTTGGTTCCTTAAACTCAATGTTCCAGCGGTTCATTATCAATTTACGATCTTCTACCGGGCCAACAGTGGTTTTCCATTGGTAACGGTTTGATAGCTCGCGGCCTTCCACAATACATCCCCCCGGGAAACGGATAAAACCAGGCTTTAAATCGGCGAGCATTTGCACAAGGTCTGCCCTTAAGCCCCCCGGACGATTTTTCCAGGTATCTTTAGGAAACAGCGAAATCATATCGGCATCAAGTTCGCCCTTGCCTTCAAATAATACCTGAAGTTTGGCTTTGGGCTCAGTTTGTGTCGCTTTAAATGCCAGGGAATATTTTTTCCATTGGCCGCTGCTGTTAATATTCATTGAAGAACTCTCTCCAATTTTCTCGCCTTTAGAGCTAACTAACTCAAGGCGAAGCTTCATATCACTTGAATTTCTCACCAGCACAGAAAAAAGATATTCTTTATCCTTTTGGACGCCAATGCCTCTAAAACCTTCATTCTCTAAACCGTACACTCCATTTTCCGCATTAACAGTGATATGGGCAAAACGTGGGTTAGCAGCGTTTTCATTTTCATGATTGGTAACCAGAACTTTTCCTGTACCCCCTTTTTTAACTTCCTTCCATCCCATCATAGGATTTAAAAATTCAAAGGAGCGGTTTTTTACAAGCTCAGCGTATAAGCCGCCATCAGCTGCGAAGTTTATATCTTCAAAAAAAACGCCCCACATAGTAGGCTTTACTTCAGTTACTGGCTTGTTTACCTGAACGACTAGATTTTGGGATTGTGCATTTGCTGAAAATAAGTGGCAGGAAAGAGCCAGCATAGCAGCAGCAATAGGTGTCTTCTTCATTTTCTAATAATTGCATAAAGCAGGATTCAGCAAAGCCAAATCCTGTGTTTTTCTATTTTGTTTTAACTCGTAGTACTGTAAATGAATAAGGAGGCAATTCCATGGCCAGTTTTTCTGATACAGGAATTTCTGTAACCACCGGCACAATATTTTTGTCTGCCGGGTTGCCCTGCATAAGGCTCTTTACTCCTTTTGTACCTGCAAATGTAATGTCCTTTAAGTCGGTTGTAGAATTAACTGTAACAGGCAAAAGGTTAACCAATTTTACGATTAAATCTTTAGTCTTTGAGTCACGTACCACTGAAATAGCTACCCGTTTTTTCACCGCATCCTGATTGTTTGAGAGGTTTGCTACAGCCGGCAAATACTGGTCTCCCGAATTCTGCCCATATAACTTTTGTACATGATAAGCAACCGTTGGTTTTACTTCCGTATTGTTGAAGTAAATCATATCCGGATTCCATTGCGTGTGCCCTTCTTTTGCTAATAAAGGTGCGTATGATGACATGCTCACCACATCTCCATTACGTTCCAAGGAAGTTAAATAGATTGCTTCAGAAAGGGCAGTTTCGTAGTTGGAACCTCCTCTTGGCATTGTCGCAGCATATTCTCCTAAGTACACTTTAGGTTTTGAACGGTCGTATCTATCGTAAAAATCCTGATTATTGATAAACCAACCCGCTTTTTCGTAATAGTGTTCATCTACCATTGGAACTCCAAGTTTTGAAGCGATATCCCAGCCCTCGCGATAATCTGAACCTTCAAAGAACGGGCCCACGGTTCCGATAACAGTAATTTCAGGATATTTCTTCTTAACGGCGTTAAAGATCATTGTAAAACGCTCCTCAAATACATCTGTAATAAGGTCTTCATTTCCAACACCAATATATTTCAGGTTAAATGGCTTTGGATGGCCTGCTTGAGCACGCAACTTGCCCCATTTTGTGTTCACATCGCCATTTGCCCATTCCACCAGGTCAAGCACATCCTGCACATATTCATCCATCTGATCCATTGGAATCCCTCCCTGCTGCCCATTGCCACCATCGCCGGAGTTTTGGCAAGGCACTCCTGCAGCAACTACCGGAAGTGGGGCTGCTCCTATATCTTCGCAAAACTGGAAATACTCAAAATAACCAAGGCCGGCAGATTGATGGTAATTCCATAAGTTCCGTTGCGGCTTGCGTGCCTCCAAAGGGCCTATTGTATTTTTCCAATGATAGATATTGCCTAGTCCGTCACCATGCGAGGCACATCCTCCCGGAAACCTTACAAAGCGTGGGCGGAGATCCGCAACAGTTTGTGCTAAATCTGCACGCATACCATTCTTACGCGCTTTGTACGTATTTTGAGGAAACAGCGAAATCATGTCAACAGCTAAACGGCCAGCTGTCAGTGGTTGCAATTCCAGCTGCGCATCATTAACCGTGGCATTTGCAGTAAGTGTTGCGTTAAAAGTTTTCCAGGCTCCAGGAGCTACTGCTAAAGTTGTTTCAGCAAAGACATCCCCATTTTTACCAACCAAGCGAACTTTTAATTTTCCACTTTGCCCGCCAAGCCCTTTTGCGAAAACAGAGAAATTATATTTCTCTCCTTTTTTTACAGGTATGCCATCAAATCCTGCATTCAGTAGAGAAGCTCCGGGTGTTTTAGTGTCCAACACGGCATAATGCAAATTATTGGCATGGATCGGCGATACGGAATCAATTGTGAAACTGGTATTTTCACCTTTCAACGACCATGAATGTGTGCTGTTCCAGGTTTTATCTCTGCCGAGTTTATCGTGTAAATTATATTCAAAATCCCTGTTCTGAATTAACTCGGCATACAGGCCGCCATCAGCTGCGTAGTTGATATCTTCAAAAAATATCCCCATCAACATATTACTTATAGGCTTTGCTTTATCAGCCTGAATGGTAAACGTTGCATCAACGGGCTTCAAACCAGCAAAACGCTGCGCATCCTGTGAAGTTGTTTCCTCTCTTTGGGCATTCTTATATTGCTTTAATTCCGATGATTTTATTAAGCGGTCTGCCGTAGCCCACGCCACACGCTGTATTTGTCCGCTAGTTTCCCCGGATGGCAGGAT
>CBIHNR010000326.1:0-3190 GCA_966211215.1 uncultured Pedobacter sp. | reverse complement strand
ATTTACACCTAAAAAAACAGACACGCGTAAATAACTCAAGTGCTTAGTTCTGAACAAGTTTTGTTGGGAAAACAGTCTGAGTCCCCAACTTTTTTGCTTGATCCATGAAATTGACTGTAGAATAAAAGCTGCTATAAAAAACGAAACGGAAGCAAATTTTTGTTCAAATTTACTTCCGTTTCAAATTTAAAATAGCCATAGCTACTTTAAACTTCAAAGCCTGTTTCTTCAACCATCCTGGCTTTTTCTCTATAAAACCAAGACCTACATTTAAGCAGACTTTCGTAAAAATTCTTACTTAAATGTTTTGTAAACCTGCAAGGGACCAAACCCTCTTTTTTCGTTTTCTTAGGCTTCTGAAGCCTTGCGGCTTCGATCACCTTTAGTCTACATCAGGCTGTCAAATAACTATTGCTTATTGATATAAATTTAGCACTTTTTTCAAAGCGTGTCAAGAGTAAAATGAAATTAATTTCCATCCTTCATTCTCATTTCTAAACACTTATAAAAAACACAGAGAATAACCTATTTCTTTTTACCTGTGCCAGAATCTTCCTTTTTATCGTCTTCTTTAATCTCTTTTACAGAAAAACTATTCCCTCTTAAAGTGTACTCAAGTAATTTCTTTCCTGTGGGATTTACAGCGCTGGTATCGCTTTCTTCATAAATTGGGAATTCCCGAAACAAATTGCCCTCTTTTATAAAAACAGAATCTTTTCCCCTGTATGTTTTTTTAGTTGATGAGGTTAAATCCGGAAAACGTAACTGCTGTGATGAACCGCCTTCTGTAAACTCATAAATGTACATGTTAAGGTAGTTGTCCTTATCCTCGCCTTTGGCCTGAATAAATATCTCGGGGTTTCCATCTGAATCCATATCCATGTTCCAGGCATCTGTAATGGTGCCTTCCAACTCGCCCGTTGTTGATTTATATTTGGCTTCTGCTGAATCGGACCGCAAAATAAGATAAGCGCCAGTATATTCGGAGCCTCTGCCCCAGCTTAAAATATCAAAAGTAAGCCCTGGCTTAACTTCCACCGCTTTATGAAAACGAAATGGAGGCGTTATTTTGTGGCTTACCGGTGCAGGTACAGCCTGTTTGGGTTTTTCCTCAATGTTGCATGATACCGCAAATGCGCAGGCAAGCACTGCCAGAGAACGTACAAATAATTTCATATAATAATTTTAATGGTATAAGATGCCGGCCGGTATTTCAGTGCGTGCTTTTCCAGGCTGCGACATGTAAATTCTTAAATCTGAACTTCCTCCCGCCTGAAAATACCTGATTTGAATTTTGTGATACCCTTTTAACAGATTCAGACCCGAAGTTAATTCGTAACTGGCATGTTTTCCATCATTATCTACTATCTTCTGGCCATCAATAATAAGCTGAGAGCCATCGTCGGAAGATGTGGCGAAAGTATATATTCCGTCTTGCAAAATATTAATAAATCCATCGAAAACCAAGCCGAAGGTTCGTGCTTTGCTTCGGAACTTGTTTACCGTTAACACTGAGGTAAACCCCTTTTCAGCAGCATTCAAGGTATCAGGCTCTGCAACACTATAATACTCGCCAGGAATAAAATAGTATTTCAAATCAGGAGCATTGCCTGTATATTCAACAGCGGCAAGAGGCAACTCGTTGTTTAATATGGTTTTGGTAATGGCACTTTTCTTTCCTGACGGAGTAACCACCAGGGTTTTAAGTATCCTTTTTTCACCTTGGGGCACTGTTATTTGCAGGGGTTTGTAATACTGGAGGTCTGTCTCCGAGGGATTGTAGCCATCAATAGTGTAATATATTTTTGCACCTTTTACCGCCGGCTTCAGCTCAAATGTAAATTCACCGCCAAGCAAAGTAGTATCTTTTACGCCAATAGCCGTTGGAACCCTGTAAAGGGTTTTAGTTTTTTCAAGCCGTGCCAAGTGTACCGCTGCCCTGTTCTCCAGAAAATCGGTATAGTTCTTTTCTTCCGGCTGTGTCCATGCTACTTCTGCGAGTGCATATATTCTGGGAAAAATCATATACTCGACCTTTTCCGGCGTCTTCATATATTCAGTCCATACGTTTGCCTGTACGCCAATTATGCGTTTTTGCTGTTGTGGCGTTAGAAATACCGGCGTAGGATTAAAAGAATATACTTCCTGCAAAGGTGTATGCCCTCCAATAGAAACAGGCTCTTGTAAAGAATTACCCTGAACATGGTCGAAATATACAAACGTACCAGGTGTCATAATAGCATCATGGTTTTGTTTTACAGCTTCTATCCCCCCTTGCATTCCTCTCCAGCTCATTACCGTAGCATTAGGAGCCAATCCTCCTTCCAAAATTTCGTCCCAACCAATAATTTTTCTGCCCTTTGAGTTTACAAACTTTTCAATTCGCCTGATAAAATAGCTCTGTAAAGCTTTCTCATCCTTAAGTTTATTTTCCCTGATTCGCCTTTGGCAAAAACGGCACTTTTCCCATCGGCTTTTAGGAGTTTCATCTCCTCCAATATGAATGTACGAAGATGGGAAGAGCTGCATTACTTCCGAAAGCACATCTTCCATAAATTTGAAAGTATGTTCTTTTCCGGGGCAATAAACATCCTCAAACACGCCCCATTTTTCAGCTACTTTAAAAGGGCCAGGAGTATCATTACAAGCCAGTTCGGGATATGCGGCTAAGGCAGCCATTGAATGGCCTGGCATATCTATTTCGGGGATAACGGTAATATATTTTGAGCCGGCATAAGCCACAATTTCTTTGATTTCATCCTGAGTATAATATCCTCCATAAGATGTATTATCAAACCATTGCGGCATCCTGTCGTGGTAATTGCCGATAAGCGTTTGCGCCCGGAATCCACCCACCTGTGTAAGCCTTGGATATTTTTTAATCTCGATACGCCAACCCTGGTCTTCAGTTAAATGCCAATGAAAAGTGTTGAGTTTATATTGGGCTAGTATATCAATATACTTCTTTATAAAGTTTAAAGGGAACATGTGGCGCCCAACATCGAGGTGCATGCCGCGATATTTATAACGAGGCTCATCAGAAATTTCAGCACAAGGGATTTTAGGAGTGGCTTCCCGTTCTAATGGAAACAGCTGAATAAATGATTGCAAAGCGTAAAACAAGCCAGCGTTCTTTCCTGAAATGTTAATCTGCTTTGGCGCTATCGAAATTGCGTATCCCTCGGCATTT
>CBIHNR010000325.1:0-3207 GCA_966211215.1 uncultured Pedobacter sp. | reverse complement strand
TCTGCCAGGTATGCCCATCCGCTTTCATCAGCAACATCGTTTATTGTACTCGATATTAATTTAAGAGTAGCCTTGTTAAGCTTAGGTTCTCGCGCCTGCGTTTTTCTCTTTGTCCTCTTTTTTACTGTTGGCTCGCCGTGTTTTACTTCTTCTGGTTCTTTGTCGTCTGGATTGCCCAATATCTCGATATAGATAAACCGGTCGCAGGCTACAATGAAAGGGTTGAGCGTTTTTTTCTCGCCTATTCCAATCACCAGCATTCCTGCCTCCCTTAAACGAGTGGCGAGCCTGGTGAAATCGCTATCACTTGAAACGATACAAAAACCATCGGCCTTGCCAGAATACAAAATGTCCATTGCATCAATGATCATGGCAGAATCGGTGGCATTCTTACCGCTGGAATAGCTGTATTGTTGTATAGGAGTGATCGCATTTTCCAACAATACATTTTTCCAACCTGAAACAGTTGGTTTTGTCCAATCAGCATAAATTCTTTTGGTTGTAGGATTGCCGTATTTAGCTATTTCCTCCATAATGCCTTTAATATTTGCATAAGGGACATTATCTGCATCGATTAAAACAGCCAGTCTAAGATCGTGTGAAGTTCGCATAGGGTAGATAGAGCTTTTATGGAAATATAGCTTTTTTTGGCGAGTTTACAATTAGTTCCTCCGGTAACCAAAACGGCCCTGAATTCCTTACGGCTTTAAAGTTTAACCTAGATGAGAGCTTGCTGCGGCAGACAGTTTATCCGTATGCAGAATATTTTTTCGCTGCAGATTGGTAATAAGCAAAGATAGAAGGCCTTGAAGCCATTATTGAAACCCAAAATGGATTGGTATAGTGTATAAAATTCTTACAGGTTTATAATTTTGAATCCCTGGTACCCATTTGGGAGATTTCTTCAATACCCTAATGGCTTCTTCTTCAAATCCATATCCGAGTCCTCGTAATACTTTAAATTCTGATAGAGAGCCATCTGGTTCCACCATAAACTGTACAAATACTGTTCCCGTGATTCCCTCTTTTTGAGCTTCTGCCGGATATTGAATATTTCTAGCGAGATATTCAACGTATTTTTCAATCCCGCCGGCAGGCTCCGGCATACTATCTCCCAGGGCGTCCTTGCTTATAATGTCTGATTTATTAGTAATCCTATATCTTTTTAGTTCGGTGCTCACCGACCGCCGATCAATATGCAGATAGAATGTAATGCTGTCCTTTATAGAACGTCTTTCCTTATTGTTGTATGCCGGCTGACAGGCCGGAGCTAAAGAGAGTAGCCACAATGCTTCAGCGTTAATGATATTATTAAAGCCGCGGCCTAGAATTTTAGGATCGTAAATTTTGCCGGTCTGGGTTAATCCGCAGATGATTAAGATATTACCGGCGTTCTTATTGTCCGCGAGGGATTTGGCGAGGTTTTTCGCCATAAAGGAGCTAAATTCTTTTGTTAAGGCAGGTGCTTTATATGTTGGAGGATAGCGATGAATCTTTACAAAACGTCCTTCCTTGAATGTCTCCGTGCTGAGAGTATCGCCATCCGTTCCAAGCATGTGCCATTTTCCTTCCCTTAGGCCATTGGCATATTCCCCTTTAAAAGAAGGATTATCGCTTGTAGGGCTGTACATCTCGAAAGCCCCGTGCATTTTATCATTTTGATAAGTATAAAAAAGCTTTAATCTTCCGTTGTGAAAATATTCAGCCCAGATTCCTTCTTTGAGTCCGTTAATAAAAGCGCCTTTTTGGCTCACGAAATATTTGCCAGAATCTGTTTTGGAATAGTAATATGCTAACCCGTGAAGTGTCTGGAGGCCTGGATCTTTATAGCTGGCCTTGAATATAATGTTTCCATCCAACAAAAATTGACTGGCCTTCCAAAGGGAATCTGCTGCTTGGCTGTAAACAATATACGACGTTGCCGATGCAGAATCGCAGGTTGCACCATTATTTAAAAAAGTTTTATAAACCTGAGCCTTCAATGCACTAAGTATGAATGTAAATAGCAAAAAACTGGAAATCTTCCTCATGTGATAAGTGGTGCAAAGATATGAATGTCAGCTAAATAAAGGGATGGTTTATGAGGAATTAACCTCCTGTAATATCCAGATGTTTCCCTTTGAATCAATTACATCACATCACTGTTAGCATATAAAGGACGAACAGTTGTCGGGATGAAGAGATCAAAAGCACGTAGGCATGTAAATAAGCTTTTTAAAAAAATGATTGGATTGCTGAAGGAATTCAGGCGCTCTGGAGATCAGGAATGCCTGCACAAATTCAGGGTCCAGGTTAAAAAGATAAGGGCATTACTGCCGGTTTTTTTTAATAAAAAGAAAGGGCGTAAAGTTTTTATGCCTGTTAGATCCGTATTTAAAGCTGCCGGTGTGGTGAGGGAAAGATACGTGCAGCTTCAGGTTGTTGGTGTTTTTCTTCCGAATTCCTCCCCTGAACTCACATGGGGCAACCACTTGTTAAACAGGGCATCCCTGCGGTTTTTAAAAAAGGGGCAAAGCAACATCCGTAAAATAAAAAAGGCAAGGGCTAGGGTCAATAAAGATTTACATGCCTTACCAGAAAAACGTACTGTAAAATATCATCGGAGGCTATTGGATGCTATAGTACTTGCCCTTGCCAAACGAGATTTTAACGGGCAAATGCATAGATGCCGAAAGCAGATTAAATGCCTGCTCTATACGCAAAAGGCCTGGTTGGTTAAAAAAGGTAAACTTAATTTAAATACCCAATATCTGGGCAAAGTAGAAGATGCAATAGGAAAGTGGCACGATGGCTTAGTGGCTAAAGAAGCATTATCAGGAAAAAAATCGTACAGTTTTTTACTGTCGAAATTAGATGAAGAAATTAGCCGGATGGAAAGAAGTGTAACTGCCCTAACCGCAAATTTCTGGCAAAAGGCTTTACATAGCAATCGCCTTTGAATTAAAGACGATCTATAAAAAGCTTTAAAAGCAATTTTCCTGGCAGTTACATTAAGGAATGAGTGGTGAGTTTTATTATTGCCTATAAATTGACGGTGCTGGATTGTATGTTTTTATAGCAAATGTCTCCCGCCCCAGAATGTGTGCCCGTAACCATTTTAGAATGGCTTTGGCAAATATGCAGGAGAGAGTCATTAGCATCTTGCGTAAAACCAGCTTTAGGATATGCGCAGAACAAAGAAAAGGACTCATTCTCACAGAACTTATT
>CBIHNR010000324.1:0-3227 GCA_966211215.1 uncultured Pedobacter sp. | reverse complement strand
ACACCCCATACCAGATACACAGAAAAGTGACTCGAGCTCAGAAGTGAGAACTACCGAACTTATTGCCCTTGGGCTTCAGCCAACGGACGATTAGAGACATGGAAGAGGCTTTAGCCACATTAATGCGGCTAAAGCCTTTTTATGCATTTCTTATCCGTCAGCTAAAGCAGACGGCAATAGATGCCTCTTCACAGAGCTTTAAACATCACTCAAAATCAATAAATTGCAATGATGTCATTATAACGATAGGAGAGATCCTAGAAAGTTTGCATATAAAGCGCTTTACGATCTCTCCGAAGTCGAGATGACAAAGTTTTATAGCCTGCTTTGCGCCAATTGTCATCACTATATTTTTCTTTTTTAAAGTTAATCCACTCGAAATGACAAAGCGGGCTAGCCGGTATTGCCCGCAGAATCCCCACTAATTAAACTCAGCCTTCTTAGCCACATTAAACTCTAAAACCTGAGAACCCATCTGTCCCTGCTCTGATAGCGATTGAACCACTACTACATATTTTCCGGGCAAATCTGAAGTGAAAAAGCCTAAACGCCCTTTTCCTTTTGCATCTGTTTGATTATTGGCGCTCCAAAAAAGCGTTGTTCTGTAATCGGGTAGGCGGGAGGTTTGTGCTTCATCCCCTTCATACATCGGCGAATAAAATTCTTTTCGGTTTTGCATGCCTTCGTAATCTACCACCAAGGCTTGTTTTGGCAATTCAAAGCCCGCCAAATCGCCTTTATAGGTTTGAAAGCTGGTTATCCCATGAAAAATATTTTGCCCGTAAACAAAGGCCCTGTTTATCACTTCTAGTTTTTGCACCTTCAGCGGATCGAATTTAATGATGGACTCTCCATCGTCAAAAACAGGCACACCATCTACCATAATAAAAGGCGCCCCATGGTCAAATTCCATTAAAGTGAGATCGGGGACATTCAGATGATACTCGCCTTTTCTGATATTTACAAGCACCTCAGGAACGTATTCGCGAAGCACCTCTTCCGTAGTTGTAAAACGTACATAATCATCCAGTAGATAAACCTTGGCCGGGTGATTATAAAAGGCAGCAGAATCTACAGGAACGGAGATTTCTTCATTTAAACACCTTGAGTTAAATACATTATTAACCTGCATGGCAACACTACGGCCAAGCAAATCTGCAGGAAAGTGTTTAAGAGAAGTTGCTGGCCTTTCTGCTTCGGAAAACTTATTCGCGAAAGGAGAAATGATCTCTATCTGAGCAAGACTGTCTGACCGGGGATCTACCTGGGCTATGATCTCGGGCTGGCCATACAAATCTCTTGTATAGAATTTCACCTCGCCCTTATTATCGCTAATGCCAGTAAAAAGCCGCACCTTTTTATCAGGGATCGACAAAAATGCCGTCTGATTAGGAACCGGGCTTCCCTGTTTACTTAATCTGGCTGTCACTATATGTCCCTGCATTTCGGGCTGATAGGGATAACTTTGCTGTTTTGCTGCTAACACATCATGCCACTTAAACCTGCTCCAGCCATGCGTAAGCATCAGATTATCCATTGCCTCGTCTGACGGGTTCTCCAGGTACCAGTTTATGTTTTCTATGTTTCCCCTCAATTCTGAATTTAGCAGCAATGAACCTACAATGTCTGCCTCTTCTGTAAGGAGCGAATCTGCACGATAAACTGCCAGCGAAAAATTAGCAGAAGCCGGAACCGCATTCGCAGTCTGCTCTATTTCTAAATCGACCTTTTGGCGGGTTAAATATTCGTTTTTATCGCTCTTTAGGCTGATTTGCAGTTGATGTGTCGGTTGCTTAAAATACAAGCGCTCGCATAAGGGGCGCCCTGCCGAATTGAAAAGGGTAATATGAGCAATCCCATCATTTAATGTATTTACCGGGATTGAAAAGCCTTCAGCTATCTTATTTGCATTAAGCGATTGCGTAAATACCATTTTTCGTCCCGAGTGTACCACCAATGTATAGGTGCTTTCATTTGCAATCTTCGCCTGAACATCCACCTTCAAAACAGGGCCTGTTTCGTGTTTAACTGCTAAAACCGCTCCATCGGCATACACCTCCGGTAAACTCGCTGTTTGTTTTTCATTACCACGAATGATGACCGCTTTATAGGATTGACCTTCAACAGGAGTAAACCAAAGGCTTCCAATGCCGAATTTATGAGGCTGAAATCTCACGATGGTATCATTAGCACTGTTTACAATAGCCCCGCTAAACGCAAAACTTTTACCTTCAGAATCTACAGCACGGAATGCAACTTTACTTTTTAAGCCGTACACCAGATTTCCTCCTTCCGGAAAAAAGCGAACGATATACTGTTTTTTAGCTAAGGCTTTCGCCGATACAGGTTCATCTTTTAACGTATTAAGAATGTTGATCTCCTTATGAAAGAAAAACTCCGGATCGAAATTTTTCATCCAGGCGGTATAAGCCCTAAGCGTATAATTACCGGAAACAAGTGTTGCCGGAAGGTATAAAGACCCTGCCCCACCTCCCCTGGTAAGCCCAATCTTGGTTTGAAGAACTGGCTTATTTTCTTTATCCAGCACCTCCACATAAGCCACTTTACTTACATTGCAGGGACGATTTGTATAAGCTTCAACATTATATACTTTTAGCCAGAGAATTTCCCCTGCCAGATAAGCGTTTTTATCTGTATGCACATAGATTTTTTCCTGAAAGTTGTTTTCAAGGTAGGTAGAAAATTGTGTTTCAATATTTGTGTTTTGGGCATTGCTTTCAAGCTGAAAGCTTAGAATATAAAACAACACCAGAATAAATGTATTCTTCATAAAAGCAGGGGTTAGTTTGGCCAGTAAGATGGTTTAATATTAGATCCGCGAAAGCGGCAATCAATGCATGTTCTGGTAGCCACATTATAGCCAGACTCGCCGTTGTCATTTACCGATTTATCAATAATCAGGCTGCCGCTGGATAAGATATCTTTATCTTTCACAAAAAACCATTCGCAGGGACTCAGGAACAACCAATCCCTGTTTATTGCTGGTTTATCGGCCTTGCTTATAAACAAGCGTTTCTGAACCACCGTTCCGGCGCTTATAAAGCCAATAACAGTCTCGGCCGGATCAGACACACACACAATATTTCCTTTCAACTCCGAAGGCTGCGGATCAAAGAGTCCCCCAATCTGTTCAGTGTTTTTCCGCATATTATCCAGGTACAGGTAAGCTTCTTTTGTAATGGCATACTGACGCAACAGAATGCTAT
>CBIHNR010000323.1:0-3252 GCA_966211215.1 uncultured Pedobacter sp. | reverse complement strand
AGGTTCTTTGTGTCCTTTTAAAAACAAATTAAACTTTCACAAAAAAAAGATGGGGAAACTGTCAGTATTAATGATGTAATTTATCAGTTGCAAAAGGAAACAATCATAATTCCGTCTATTCACATATCAAGCCTACAGGAAGGCGAGCTTACCGAATCTGGAAGAATTGAAGGAGAAGTTGTTATATTAAAAAGAGGGCATGAAGCAACCGGGATGATACTATACCATAGAATTAAACATACTTAAATGACCATAAAAAATAAGCTAAGGGCCGGATTTGGCTTCTTGTTTGTTGTGTTATCTTTTTTCGCAGGGGTATCTTCCTTTTATCTGGCCCGGATTTCCTCAATGGCCAACGTAATCCTTGAAGACAATTATGAGTCGCTGACATTTACCCGGGAAATGAGGAAAGTGCTTGATAGCCAAAACATGCCTTTGTCCGAATTAGCTGTAAAGGAGTTTGAACGCTATCTTGAGAAAGAAAAAGGAAACATCACGGAAAAAGGAGAAGATGCTGCAGTTAAGCACCTGAGTGAAAGTTTCGAAGCGCTTAAAATCAAGCAAATAAATCCCGAGGCAGAGCGTGCAGTACGCAACTACCTAACAGCTATCGATGAAATGAATATGCAGGCCATTGTTCATAAAAATGAACTCGTAAGGCTTAAAGTTAATGAAGCACAGCTGTATATCGGAATTCTGGGTACTATTTTATTCCTTTTATTAATCAGCTTTAGCTACAATTTTCCTGCATTTATAGCAGACCCGATAAATGATCTCGTTGAAGGGATAGTAGAAATCAGCAAGAAAAACTATCGTGCACGATTGAATTTTGATACCAAGAACGATGAGTTTTCAGCTGTAGCAAAAGCCTTCAATCAAATGGCTTCCCGGCTTGACCGGTGGGAGCATAGTAATACGGCAACAATCCTTTCAGAAAAGTCGAGGATAGAAACGATTATCAGGCAAATGCAGGACGCAATTATCGGGATAAATGAAAAGGGAGAAATTATTTTCTTAAATCCGGTTGCCGAAAACCTATTTAATCTTCAGGAGAAAAAAGTTGTTGGCCAGCAAGTTCTAAAACTTTCTGAAAAAAATGATTTACTACGGAATGTGCTTACAAACCAGAAGCCTGAAATTCCTCTAATGATATTTTCTGATAACAAGCAATCGTATTTCCTGATGGAAAAACATAAGATTATTATTCCATCGGTTTTGGTAACCGGAAAAGATGAAGAAGGTACTTTTATTAATGAAGAGGTTTCTGTAGGTGAGGTATTTATCTTGCGAAACATAACACGGTTCAGGGAATTGGATGAAGCCAAAACCAATTTTATTGCTACTATTTCACATGAGCTAAAGACGCCAATTTCTGCCATAAAATTGAGCTTGAAACTTTTGAACGATACAAGAATTGGAGAGCTAAATTCAGAACAGCATGAACTGGTTGGGCATATTGCAGAAGATAGCAACCGGCTTCTAAAAATAACAGGTGAACTACTCGATTTATCTCAGGTGGAGACCGGAAATATTAAGCTGAGTTTTATGGAAGCAGAGCCAAAAGAAATTGTTGATTACGCGGTTGATGCGGTCAAGTTTTCCGCGGAACAAAGGAAAATTACTATCGTTTCAGAGATAGATCAAAACTTATCAAAAGTAAATGCAGATCAGGAAAAAACGGCTTGGGTATTAGTGAATTTCCTTTCAAATGCAATAAGATACAGTATTGAAAATTCAAAGATTATCATTAGCGCAAAAAGTAGCAACGGTTCAGTTTTGTTTACCGTTAAAGACTTCGGCCGGGGTATCGAATCGCAATATTTAAACCGTTTATTTGAACGGTACTTCCAGGTGCCCACCGATGGAAGAAATAAATCTGGCTCCGGGCTAGGCTTAGCTATTTCTAAAGATTTTATAGAAGCTCAAAGCGGCGAAATTTTTGTGGAGAGTGAATTTGGATCTGGAAGCACGTTTGGGTTTAGGCTGCCAAAAAGCAAGTAGCAGTTCAAGCAAATTATAAGGATAAGGTCGCTCAGTCTTTGGAAAGTGCTCTAAATGCCTCTTGTGGAAAAAGTCGCAGAGCTGGTAATAGTCAAGCCTGAAAGGCTTGACTATTAAGCAACCACGGGTGCAACCCATGGTTGTGGTATGACTTTTCTCGAACGATAACCAAGAGGAAGACGAATCTTGGGAAATAAAAAGGGGATATTTGGATAAAATGAAAGATAAAGCAGTATTAACAGATTACATCAATCAGTTTTTCCCTCAGTTTGAACCGGCCTTAAAGGAAAAGCTACAGGATAACTGCAGTTTAAAAAGTTTCAGGCAAGGTGAGGTAATGATGAAAACCGGGCAATATTTTCGTTCAACGATGATTATTGTAGAGGGGCGCGTAAAGCTATATCGCCAGGGCGAAGATGGTGAAGAATTCTTTATGTATTATATTGAACCAGGCGGGGCATGTGCACTTTCTATGATTTGTGCAGCAAAGCAGGAGGCCAGCGAAATTACTGCAAAAGCAGTTGATGACACAGTTGCTTTGCTTATCCCGATACCTCTCATGGACGACTTGATGCGCGATTATAAATCATGGTATTATTTTGTAATCGAAACCTACCGTAACCGTTACGAGGAATTGCTGGTATTAATCGACCACATCGTTTTTAAAGCTATGGATGAGCGCCTGGAATTCTATCTCAATAGGCAATACGAAAAATTGCAAACACGGCAATTGTCAATCACGCACCAGGAAATTGCCCGCGACCTTAATTCATCCCGGGAGGTGATATCTCGACTATTGAAAAAAATGGAACAGCAGGGTAAGGTTAAGTTGCATCGTTCTTTTATTGAGTGGTTAAAATAATTCTGGACGGCATGCAGATACCGAAGTTGCCCTTTCGAGTAATCAGCTGTTAAAAAGCAAAATATAAATGACGACATCTGGGCGCCATACAGGCTATCGAACTTTGTCATCTCGACTTCGGAGAGATCTTAAAGCGCTTTATCTAGTAAACTTTCTAGGATCTCTCCTTAGGTCGAGATGACAAAATGCCAAATGTACAACTCGTTAAAGATAAGCAACATACAAATGATGTCATTATAAGTACTGAGCTGAGCGCAGGATTTCTATTGCCCTTGGCTTCAGCCCAATGTCATTTAGTTAAGGATTAGAGGTGCGCCGTAGGTGTCCCGAATGTTCCTATCGTGTGGACACAAATCGGTGAACCATCCATCCTTGAAAAGCAGCCTTAA
>CBIHNR010000322.1:0-3261 GCA_966211215.1 uncultured Pedobacter sp. | reverse complement strand
GAAAATTTATACGACTGACAGTATTGCCTTTAAAAAAGTTGAGAGTAAAAAAATCTCATTTCAACAAGAACAATACAAATTCATCCAAAAACAAAAAGAAACCGAACTTCTTCTTGAACGCCAAAAAACCAATTGGATAATTTTCTGGGCCACAGTAATTGTCCTGGCGCTTTCACTAGTTGTAATTTTTCTTTTGGTAATGAACTCACGGAAGCGTGCAAAAACACTTAAACAACTTCAGGAACTAAACGAAGAAATTTCATTACAAAAAGAAAACCTCAACCGGATCAACCTAAATCAGGAGGCAATTATTAAGGAAAGGACTGCGGACCTTGAAACTAAAAACCACAAACTCTCTCAATATTCGTCGCACCTTTCGCATGAAATTAGAAGCCCTGTTGCTACTATTAAAGGTTTATTAATTTTAGAAGAAGATGATTTGATTGAACATACTGAACTAGTTCAGGAGTTAAAAAAATGCGTGGACGATATCGACCATAAACTTTTAAATATCAATCAGATGCTACACAATCCTCAATACAAAACTTTTGTAATCCCAGAACAAAATGGGACCTCATCTTCTGGAGTATAATTTTTGCATTAACTTTTCCCGCAAAAAGCCCTGAGCATCCAGGTGTTTTTCTCTTTAAATTGCATGAATTTATTGATCATGTCGTTGGTGCCATCATCGCCTGATTCATCAGTTAGCTCCATAATTTCGCGTTCATGTTCAATCAGAATGTGAAAGTCGGAGAGAATAGCTAAGACCAAATCCTCGTCTCTCATACCTTCTGTATCGATCTCCCTGATTTTAGATATCGTAAGGTAATCTTTATAGGTACTTAGCGGGGCCTTGCCCAAGGTTAATATTCGTTCTGCAAGCTCGTCGATACTTGTTATAGCGTTAGTATATAACTCTTCGAACTTGGCGTGAAGCGTAAAGAAATTTGATCCTTTTACATTCCAGTGGCACCCACGCAATTTTTGATAGTGAATATGATAGTTGGCAAGTAGATCATTTAAATGGTCTACAATAGACTTTACTTTGACTTCTTCCAGTCCTATTTCTTCTGCTTTCATTTTATTGAGATTTAAGTTTCATACAAAACCTCAGGAATGCACAAAGGTTTTAGGTGTTTATCCTTCTAACGAAAACATTATAATTTTCCTGTTTTTCAACCAATACTCCATTTCCTTTTTCTATAAATCCATCGAGAGCTACCGCATCGTACCATTTGCCTTCAATTTCAACTTTACCTGAAGGCCGCATGTCCGTTTGCGCTATACCTGTTTTGTTTACCAGCTGGCCTTGTTGCCTGCCGCTTACATAGCCCATTTGCGAGCGCTGTTCATCCTGTAAAACCAGGCGCTGAAAAACCGGCGAACGCATGATAGATTTACCCAGGAAAACCGAGGCTACAATTGCCAACACCATTGCGCCAAAGACCAGCAATAGCGCACCGGTTAATTTCTCAGTTCCAGTTATGGTAAAATCGAACCAGTTATTTAACACCAAGCTGAGCGCCAGGCCGGCAATTACACAAATGATACCTAGAATGCCCGCTACCCCAAAACCAGGAATTACAAAAACCTCAAGCAGAAGGAGAATAAGCCCAACAAAAAAGAGTCCTATTTCCCAATGTTGCGCGAGCCCTTCAAGATACAAGGGGGCAAAATAGAGAAGTGCTGCAACCACAGATACCAGCAATGCAAAACCGATTCCCGGGCTTTGCATTTCGAAATAAATCCCTCCTATTATTAGTAATATCAACAGGCCACTTACAGCAGGACTGATCAAAAAACCTAATATCTTGTCCAGCGTAGTTACTTGATGATTTACAAGCACGTAATTGGTTATATTTTCCCTTTTTAATATATCCTCTATGCTTGCAACTTCGGCAATACAATAACCTGCCTTTATGGCTTCGGTGCTGGTTAGCGTTAAGACCTTCCCTTTGGGCTTTAAATCGGGAATTTCGACATCAGGGTCAACAAATGCTTCGGCAATTTTGGGATTGCGGCCTTTTGCCTCTGCTGTTGCCCGCATCAGGCCCCGCATATAAGATTGGTACTTCTCAGGCATTACTTCGCCCTTAGGATTGACCACACTGGCGGCGCCGATACTTGATCCCTTGGCCATATAAATCCTATCACAAGCTATGGAAATTAATGCCCCGGCCGATGCAGCGTTATTATCAATAAACACAATTGTTTTTATTTTTGAATTTAAAACTTTGGTTCGGATTGAGTCTGCAAAATCGACCATACCGCCATAGGTATTCATTTTAATAAGCACCACCGAGGCCTTCTGCGCTTGCGCAGCGGCAAATGCTTTTTCAGTTAACCTCCAGGCAGCGGGGCCTATCTCCTCTTTCATATCAAAAGCATACACCACTTGTTTTTGCGCGTATACGTGGCTGACTATGAATATTGTAAAAACTACCAGTAAATGTTTTAGGTATTGCATTGTAAATTTGGTTTACTTTGAAAAATGCATCAGGATAAATATATACTAAAACCTTTTTTAAAGGAAAAGTTCAACTCAATTATCTGGAAGATAGAAATAGACACCCAAAATTGCATATTGGCGATTGAAACGCGGGATGTTGAGAACCGCGAAGCCTATTATTCTGCCTTTGATTTTGAAAAGGGCGAGGTGCTTTTTAAAGAAGTGAAAGTAGAGGATGGCTGGAGATGGGGGTTAGACCGATTGAGTAAAGGGATTGTGTTTTTGCATAGCTACGTTACCGACCAAAGTCCGGAACATAAGGGAATTATTGCGTTGAATAAAAGCGGGAATATTGAATGGCAACACTTTAATAAAACGCTGCATGATGTTTCAAACGAAGGGCTAATTGTATATGACCCTAAAATGCAGCCACGGTGGCTGGAACTGGCAGATGCAGGAACTGGACAGATTTTGAAAAGTAATATAAAGGCTTACCAGGTACCCGACAGGGAAATTCTTGTGCCCGATGCAATTACAGACAAACAACTTCACCCATTACTGCCCGACGAAACTGCTGGGCCGATTTATTTTATCAGTTATAATGGTAAAAGCTGCTATGCTTACCACCTTCGTGTAAAAGAAAACTTTTTACAACAACTACTTATCACCCAAGACGATAAGGTATTAGTACGAGAAAATCTAACACCAGTAATACAAAAATTAAATCCGGAAGCGTTCTTTATATCTCGAAACAACTTGTTTTGCATACGTGATGAGAAACGGGAAATTGTTTCCTATTTAGTATAATTGCA
>CBIHNR010000321.1:0-3328 GCA_966211215.1 uncultured Pedobacter sp. | reverse complement strand
AAAAGCATGAGTAAGCCGGGTATGAGTTAATGTAGTATCTCCCTTTGAAGGCGTTCTGGCACCCACAAAAAATTGAGAAGACTTTTTAGGCAAGTAATATCCAATGCTAACATTAGAACCCAGTGTATAAAGAGGGCGGCTGTCATATGCTCTCAGAGCCTCAATATTTTTTTCGGCCCGGTTGTGCCCACCCCAGATCTCATTTCCATGCGAAAACATTACAAAAGAGGGGTGATTAGCATAATTCCTCAACATGGATAAGCCTTCATCCCGAAGCATATTTGCAACCGAATCAGTATTTAAGCCGCCCCAGAAAGGCAGTTCGGCCTGTAAGTAAATTCCGACTTCATCTGCAGCAGTGAAAGCAGCTTCAGGAGGGCAGTATGAATGGAAACGGTAGTGGTTAATACCATACGATTTTGCAATTCGGAATACTCTTAACCAACCTTCTTTTTCCATTGGCGGATGCCCGGTTAATGGAAAAACACAAGCCTCATGCTTCCCTCTTAAAAAAGTTGTCCTGCCATTAATGGTAAACTGGGTTCCTTTAGTGCTGAAATTCCTCATTCCAAAAGTTGCCGATTGGGAGTCTTTAGTATTTCCATTGGAAATTACTGCAGTAAGGTTATAAATAGGTTGCCGATATTCATCCCATAAACTACAGTCATTTCCTAAGTTATAAGTTAAAGCAATTACCGAATCCACCGCAGTGTTAACCTTTTGGGATCTTAGTTTTTCAGTTTTGCCATCAACAGTTTTTTCCAGAATTAAATCAATGCTTGCATTCTTTAACTTTAATTGATTCTCAATGGCGAGTTTGATGTCTATTTTCTGGGCATCGATATTTGGATAAACCTGTAAGCTTTTAATATAAGTTTTAGGAGATACCTCCAGATGAATCTTACCGATAATTCCATTCCAGTTGGTTTGAGTATCGTCTGAGAAGATATGGACATTGCCGTAGGGAGTAAGTTTCAGTCTGTTATCCACACGCACCGTAATAGAATGCTCCCCGGGTTTCAGGAAATTGCTTGCGTCGAATTGCTGCGGAGTTTGAAGCATCTTGGAGCCACCAATTAAATTGCCGTCAATCCAAACGGTTGTCAGCTTCGTTCGCTCCAGAAACAATTCAATATGTTTGTTTTGAAATTCCTTAGGTATTGTCACTTTTCTGCGGTACCAGGCTGCGCCTTCATATGTATACACCCGGCTTAGGTGCATTGTGGTAGAGTCGCGGTTTAAAAAGCCTTTGCGGTTCAAATCAGTGCTTCCCGGCAGGCTAACAGATTCGGAGAAATCTTTTAGAAACCATTTTTCCTGCACACCTACATTCCCGGTATCTAAAGCAAATTGCCATTGGCCTTGCAATTCAATTTTAGGCCTTAAATTTTGAGGTGCCTTTAAATCTTGCCCCTGGGAAATGCTGACGATAAAAGCAGAAAGCAAGACTGCGATAGTGTGTTTCATTTAATAAAGAAGGTTTTATCTATGGGTTGTTTATTGCTTGCGAAAGTAACGCAAAAATTACAATTAATTCACTGTGGGGCAACAGGCTATTGCCTTCTTTCTGTTAGCGTAAAAACTCTGCTATTTTAATAAGTTAGCGGCAAGAAATACTTCCATGAGCAAAGACATTGCAAAGTATAAATTTAAACCAGGCCTCCCTATTGAATTTGAAATAGCTGATTTACTTAAGCTGTACCAACATAAAAGAGAAATGCTGGTCCGTCCGCATCGCGCTGGCTTTTATCATATATTATGGTTAAAGAAAGGTAGCTCGGTTCACATGGTAGACTTTAATCCAATAGTGCTGCAGGAGAACACTCTGCTCTTTCTGAATAAAGACGTTGTGCAGATTTATGACGCAGAGCATCCTTTTAATGGGGTTGGAATATTGTTTACAGACACTTTTTTTGCCAGTTCTGGTACCGATATTAAATTTCTAAAGAATAGTGTGCTGTATAACAATATCCTTTCAATTTCCACTTTACAGTTAAACAAAGAAATCCAGGAGCCATTTGATGCATTATTTAAGCTCATGGAAAATGAGGTAAGAAGAAGCAAGGACGAATTTCAGCCTGCTATCTTGAAAAACCATTTGCATGCATTTTTAACACATGCTGAACGGGAAATAAGAAAACAAGGCTTCCCCGAAATTAAAAAAAGCGCAGACAGAGACTATATCATTCTTTTGCGGGATTTAGTGGAAGTCTATTTTAAAGAGCAAAAGCAAGTAAGTTTTTATGCCTCAAAGCTAAGCGTCACCGAAAAGCGGTTGAACCTTGCCTCCTCCAAAATATTAGGCAAAACTGTAAAGCAAGTAATAGACGACAGGGTATTGCTTGAGGCTAAAAGATTGCTTGCCCATACCAGTGACAGTATCAAGGAAATTGGATTTAACCTGGGTTTTGATGAGCCTACCAATTTTATTAAGTATTTTAAAAAGCATAATTCAAGCACCCCGGTTGAGTTTCGTGAAAGCTTTTTAGAAAGCTAAGTCCTAAAAGTATCATTCAAACTCCCGTTTCTACCTTTCGCCGCCTTTTGATTCTGCTCACCTTTGTAATGAAACAACAAGGATATGAATTACTTAAGAAATAGTTTACTGGTACTTGCAGCAGCTGCTACAATTAACTCCGGCTCCGCACAAACAAAGGCAACTCAAAAACAAAAAAGCATGAAAAAGCAACAGGTAAAAGAATTATTAAAAGCAATTGAAACCGGCGCAGGCGAACCGGTAGCTGTAATTAGTACTAACAAATACACTCAACATAATTTAGCAGTGGCAGATGGGCTGGCTGGTTTTGGGGCACTACTGCAGCAGCTTCCTCCTAATTCGGCTAAAGTAAATACAGTTCGGGTATTTCAGGATGGGAATTACGTTTTTACCCACACAGATTACAACTTTTTTGGCCCTAAAATTGGATTCGATATTTTCCGCTTTGAAGACGGAAAAATTGTTGAGCATTGGGATAACCTTCAGGAGAAACCCTCTGCGCTAAACCCAAGCGGCCATAGCATGGTTGACGGCTCTGCTCAGGTCACCGACCTGGATAAAACAGAGGCTAATAAAGCACTGGTAAAGGCTTTTGTGGATGATATTTTAGTGAATGGTAAAATGGAGAAGCTTGCTGGCTATTTTGATGGAGACAACTACATCCAACACAACCCATTAATTCCAGACCAATTATCTGGCTTAGGAAAAGCTTTGGCAGAGTGGGCTAAACAGGGAATAACAATGAAGTATAGCCGTATCCATAAGGTGTTAGGCGAAGGGAACTTTGTTTTGGTAGTAAGTGAAGGCCACCTCGCCGGAAAGCATAATTCA
>CBIHNR010000320.1:0-3417 GCA_966211215.1 uncultured Pedobacter sp. | reverse complement strand
CCGCTCAGACCGCTCACAAATTATCGGCGTAATTTCGTCAATACCTATTTCTGTGGCTTTCTCCAAAAACCACTCTAAACGGTCCAAATTTTTGGTTGGCGCTACAGCGATATGCAGGTAGTGACTACGTTTTCCATATTCTTGCTGTTCTTCGACAATATTAAGAACACATTGCTTTGGATGAGGTACTTCTACCTCAGCTTTATAAAAGCCACCCCTTCCATCAATCAGATAAACAATGCTCCCTTTTTCAAGCCTTAAAACTTTTATGCAATGCTTACTTTCCTCTTCACTTAAAGTATAGGCATTTCCGCTTATATCGGGTGTATAAAATAGATGCATAAACCGAGAAATTAATGAATGTCCACAGCATCCTCCGGATTAATTTCTAAGTCCAACTTTACCGATTCTATATTCTGCTCCGTTTTCTTTAGCACCGTAATAGTATAACCGTAAAAATCCTTGCGCTCCCCTACTTCAGGTATCTTGCCAAATATGTCGCTAACTAAGCCCCCAATTGTATCATAGTCTTCATCCTCCGGCAAATCGTGAGGCAAATACTCGTTTACATCATAAATAGTTGCAGAAGCGTTTACAATAAACTCGTGCTCTGAAACCTGTTCTACTATCGGCTTTTCCTCATCAAACTCATCCTGAATCTCACCTACCAGTTCTTCCACAATATCTTCCAGAGTTACCATACCAGCAGTGCCTCCAAATTCGTCTAGCACAATTGCAATTTGGATCCTTCGCAGCTGGAACTCGCTCAGCAGGTCATTAATCTTCTTAGTTTCAGGGATAAAGTATGGCTTGCGTATAATGTCTTTAAGAATGAGTCCCCTATTCGTTGCTACGATAGGCAAAATATCTTTAGCGTGTATAATACCTATAATTTTATCAATTGTATCGTCATACACTGGAATCCGAGAGTATCCTTCTTTTATCACAGTTTCGAGTAACTCATCGGATGGAGTATTTAATTCAATACCCGAAATTTTGGTACGGGGAACCATGATATTTTTTACTACACGCTCATTAAAATCGAATACGTTTTTAATAAGTTCATGTTCATTTATATCAAGTGCACCACTTTCCTTTCCTTGCTCTAATAAATATTGAAGCTCTTCTGAACTGTGTGCGGCCTCGTGTCCGCTTACAGAATGAATTCCAACTGCCTTAAGTAACAGATTCGCAAAGCCGTTTAAAAGCATGATAAACGGGCGGAAAACCAGGTAGAAAAAATGAAGGGGGAGTGAAACCCCCATCGTTATACCAATAGGTTTTTGGATAGCCAACGATTTTGGCGCCAACTCTCCAAAAACGATATGCAAGATTGTAATTATTGTGAATGCAACTATCGGAGACACCGTAGTTGTAAATGACTTAATAAATTCAGGATTGGCATTAAAAGCAAATAAGATGTTACTGATAATGTGCTCCATAACCTCCTCTCCAACCCAACCGAGCCCCAGTGAGGCCAGGGTGATTCCCAATTGAGTGGCAGCCAAGTATCCGTCCAGATGTTGCAAAATGTGTTTTGCCGTTTTTGCAACCCGGTTTCCTGATTTTGCGGTAACTTCTATTTGAGATGCCCTTACTTTAACGATTGCAAACTCTGCTGCAACGAAAAAACCATTCAGAAAAACCAGAAAAAATGTTAGAAATATCTGGAAGCCAATTGACGAGTCGGGGTGAGATTCAACCATTATTTAAACTTTAAGTCCAAAAGTACTGTGGTATAATTCAATACTTTCCTGAATTACTTTATAAGCATATGCCTTACCATGAAGCTGCTCAATCGTAACGTTTTTATGCTCCAAAGCCTTATAATCCTGGAAGAAACGTACAATTTCTTTAGTTGTATGCGGCGGAAGGTTTTCAAGGTCTTCAATGTAATTTACAGACATATCATTTTTTGCCACGGCTATAATCTTATCGTCTTGTTCGCCATTGTCAACCATGTGCATCACTCCAATAACTTTAGCCTCAATTAGCGACATGGGATACACATCGGCGGAGCAAAGAACAAGAATGTCCAGAGGGTCTTTGTCATCACAATATGTTTGAGGGATGAATCCATAGTTAGCCGGATACATTACAGATGAGAATAATATGCGGTCTAAGCGAAGTATTCCAAAATCCTTATCCACTTCATACTTGGCTTTAGAGCCCTTCGGAATCTCTATGATTGCGTTTACAAAAGATGGCAGTTCTTCTCCAGGGGAAACCTTGTGCCATACATGTTCTTTATTCATTATTGTTTTAAGTTTGAGTAACTAATTTATTTCGGACTCTTGCTTTGAAGTCGTCCGAGTGTTGGCAACTTTACCCTTGAAATATGTCCAAACCAAAGGAATAGCCGTTACCACTACAAATCCGATTATAATGTACATTAAATACTCATCAACCTCATGCTCAAATTTCTTACCTAAAAAATATCCTAACAAGGTTAATGATGATATCCATAAAATAGCGCCTGTAACATTATAAACAGCAAATTTGCGAATATTTATTCTTATTAGTCCAGCTACTATAGGAGCAAATGTCCTTACAATCGGTATAAAGCGCCCCATAATCAGGGCAAAGGCGCCTTGTTTATTATAATATTCTTCAGCAGATAGTAAATATTGTTTTTTAAAGAAAAAAGAATCTTTTCGCTGATATAGCAAAGGGCCCGTTTTTTTACCGAACCAATACCCCGTAAAGTTCCCTAAAATGGCGGCTATAATTAAGCCAAGCATTAACACCGATATTGAAACATCTAGTTTGCCGGTGGCCACGAACATACCTGCCAAAAAAAGCAGGTAATCTCCCGGGAGGAAAAAACCAAAGAATAAGCCGGTTTCTGCAAAAACAACAAAAAGGAGAACATAAAAGCCTCCTTCTTTCAGTAACCTTTCCGGATCTATTAACTTATGGAGCGAGTCCCAGAGTTCGTACATAAATCGAATATCCGTAAATCTACGAATATTAATAGTATTTTGTTTTTAATTATCAGATCAAGCTGGCTATCAATTCCGGGTACATACCCAACACCAATGTGGCTACAGCCGAGAATCCAAGCACAAATTTGAAATACGGAGAAACAACCAGCTCATTCCTGTCTGCTTCCTTGAAATACATGGCAATGATCGGCCTAAAGTAATAGAAAATGCCAATTATAGCATTAACAACAGCAAAAACTACCAGATATGTATGGTAGCTTCCCAATGCTCTCTTAAACATCATAAACTTACCAATGAAACCCGCCGTTAAGGGAATTCCTGCAAGAGAAAGCATGGCAACTGTGACAGTAAACGCCAAGAACGGGTTCTTTTTAGCAATTCCGTTCAAGCTGTCAAAACTGTCATTTCCAACCTGCCTCTGCAAAACAATTAGTGCGGCAAAAGCTAGAATTGAAGCAACAGCGTAAGCCGC
>CBIHNR010000319.1:0-3466 GCA_966211215.1 uncultured Pedobacter sp. | reverse complement strand
AAGAGCGGTACCTTATTTTCATAATCTAAATTAAGCTGGATACCTAATAGCCTAGTGCGTTTTTTAATCTGGTCGTACTCCAGCATTAATTGAAATTCCTTATCGTCAATCTGTACTTTCATTTTAGGGGAGTGTATAATGGCTACGCGCAAAGGTATAAATTTAGTTGAGCTCTTTTTCGATCCGCCGCAGCTCACGCCGTTCTCTGCGTAGCTGAGCGGGCGTTTTAATTGAGTCTTTTGCCGTTCTCAGTCTTTCTATATTATTTACATGGATAGTATCTGGCTTTTTGCGCCGGCCAAATAATCGCGTAAGGAAGTTGCCTTTTTCTTCTTCGCCTTCGATAATAACAGGGGCTTCTTCTTCTTCCATCATCATCAATGAGTCAACTGAGGTGGTGTCAACCGGAGTTCCTCGGCGAAGGCTCTCCTTTAATCTTACCGTGTAAAATCCATATGCACTGGTGTCTCTTGAAACAAATCCACGACGAGCCATTAGGTTGCCGATAAGCTTAAAGTAGCCTCGCAGGCTATAACGTAAGCTGCCATCGCCCTCAAAGAAGTAAAGTCCTTTTTTGGGGCGCGGGACAATATTCGCCAAGAAGATACTTTCGCCAAGAGTGAGCTCTGCAGGCCGTTTTCCAAAATAGAATCGGGCAGCCTCGCCAATTCCATATACATTTTGCCCCCACTCGATCAGATTTAGATAGACCTCAAGCATACGCTGTTTGGATGAGACCTGATTGTTTTCCATCAGCCAGACAATCAGAATTTCTTCAATTTTTCTGGCCATCGTTTTTTGGCGGTTTAAAAAGACATTCTTAACTAATTGCATGGAAATAGTACTTCCCCCGCGCTTAAAAGCTTTCTCTTTAAAATTGGTGGCAATGGAGCGTTGAAATGCTTTTTCGACAAAACCTTTATGCGAAAAGAAAGAAGGGTCTTCAGCGGTTAGCACGGCATTCCTTAAGTACGGAGAGATTTCGTTTAGCGGGGTGTAGTCCGGATTTTCTGGCCCTACAATAATATCCCGCATCGGTTTGCCGTATTCGTAAGGCGTATATACAAATGAGCTGTTTATTTTTTCCAGGTTGGTTTTTCCCCAGCTAACTATGCCAAAATTGTTTTTATGTAAGGCCGAGTTGAAGTGTACACTATCAGGCTGTTTGGAATTTAGAAAGAAGTCCATTTCATATTGCAGTTCTCCAGTTACTTTAATGCCTTCAAGGGATTCAAATAAACCTGAGGGAAAGGAATTAAATAGCTCTTGAGCATTCATCTGCCCGGTTTTTAATTTTAATTCGTATGTTTTTACAGGCCTGACACTATATTTTATAAACGGGGTTGCTGTAATATTATTAAGGTGGATCACCGATGTGCTATCTAGCCCAGCATAGTTTTCTCCTAGTATAAAATCCGCATCGATAGAGCCAGACGGAATAATAATGTTATTTGCGGCAATCTTCGGGTGATTAATAAGGAGGTTCTTAATAGCACAGTAGCTGTAAATTTTGAAGTTGTCGCCACTTTTTTTAGCTTCTTTTAATGACGTATATAAGGTGTCGAAGTTTAGCTTCAAGCCTAACTCCCGTTCAATGATTGGCAGCTCCACTTTTTTGCCTTCAGCATAAAGTTTGAAATCGAGTTGTTTGTCATCAGGCGCCACAATACCGTCTACATGCCAAACAGACTCATGTTGATTAACAATAGTTTTAGAATTGAGCTCGCCGTTTTTTATTGTCGCAGATGTAGTGAAAAAGCGCAGTGAATCCTCGTCATGTATAAATGAAACCTCGAAATTATTTACCTGCATGTTATCAGGTATCTTATACAGTGCCTGATTTAATAGTTTGTTAGCCAACTCCGCCAGATCAGCCCGCCCTTTAGTTTTAGTACTATCGGCTTTTTTCTTAAACAGAAAATCATAGTTACGAATGCTATCCTGCTTAATCAGATTGATTTTTCCTCGCTCAATATTGAGGTCTGAGATTTTTAAATCCCCGGTTAAAAGCGGCCAGAGCTGAATTCCTACTTCAAGCCCTTTTACATAAAGGAGGCTATCCCGATTTTCTGGTATGATTGATACTTCGGAGAAAGCTACGGTTCTTAACCCTTCAAATTTGGGGTTTTTGATTTCGAGGTTTAAGTTATAACTGCTTTTGGCTTTTTTAATGGCTTTATTTATTACCGTATGCAAAATTGCCTCGCGTTTGGAGTAGGCAATGAACCCACCGGCGAGTGAGATGATAAGTAGGGCAAGTATAGTGAAGCCGGCAATTTTTAAATATTTGGAGCGTTTACGCATTAGATCCTTCTGATTAACAAACTATTCGATGTTTTAAAACGTAAGTGGCGGCAGTTTATTTCCGCGGCGTAAATATCTGCAAAAACACTATCCAAACAAGTGGTTTAGACAGCAGTTTCATAAATTATCACATAATCTTTGCCTGAAATTTAAGCCCAGATATAATTTATATGTTATTCGTATGAAATTGATGGCAGAAATTTTGTCTAATTTTGCAATCAGAATTTTTTTTGATGATTACTAAAGAACAAGTACTGAATGCGTTAAGCCATGTTGAAGAGCCCGACCTTAAAAAGGACCTGGTTACCCTAAACATGATTGAAGATATAAAGATTGAGGGAAATAAAGTGAGCTTTTCGGTTGTGCTTACCACGCCGGCTTGCCCGCTGAAAGACCTGATTGCTAATGCCTGTAGAAACGCGATCTCGCATTTTGTTGGTGCTGACGTGCTTACTGAGATTAATATGACATCCAGGGTTACTGCCCAGAAAAATCAGCCATTGAGTAATATTCGAAATATTATTGTTGTGGCTTCTGGTAAAGGTGGGGTTGGTAAATCGACTGTGTCTAGTAACCTTGCTCTTGGCCTTGCTAAAAAAGGAGCAAGAGTGGGTTTAATCGATGCGGACATATATGGGCCATCTATCCCGATGATGTTTGGACTGGAGGATGCGAAGCCAATGGCGATTCAAACACCGGATGGTAAAACACGCATTGAACCTGTAGAAAAGTATGGTATTAAAGTTTTATCGATAGGTTTTTTTACAGACCCGGGGCAGCCAATTCCATGGAGAGGCCCTATGGCATCTAATGCCGTTCGCCAGTTGTTTAACGATGCAGATTGGGGCGAGCTGGATTATCTGGTTGTCGACCTACCTCCCGGAACTGGCGATATTCATATCACGTTGACTCAAAATTATCCGGTTGCTGGTGCCGTTATAGTAACGACACCCCAAAATGTTGCCTTATCTGATGCGAAAAAAGGAATTGGCATGTTTTTGATGGAGACTATCAATGTGCCTTTATTAGGTGTGGTTGAAAATATGTCGTACTTTACGCCGGCGGAGCTTCCTGAAAATAAGTATTATATTTTCGGACAAGGTGGAGGCCAAGTTTTGGCGCAACAGTTTGGGGCGGCGTTTTTAGGCGAAATTCCTTTGAT
>CBIHNR010000318.1:0-3476 GCA_966211215.1 uncultured Pedobacter sp. | reverse complement strand
GCCAGGCATACGAAGAGTTTTTTCATCACTTTACCAAAGAATTCGGGCGCAGAATGTTGAATGAGGATTTTGCTCATTTTGCAAAAAATCCTGCCTCATTTGAAGAGAGCTATATTGCTTCGGAACAATTCTATTCCCGCAAAATTGAAAGTGTAGAAGCCCGGGAAGTTCTCTCATGCGACGTAAATACACCCGTGTTTGAGGCTGCCAGACTAATGGGAGAGAATAGGCTGAGTTGCTTATTTGTAAAAGATGCCAATAGTAAAATAGTAGGCTATGTAACTGATATCACCTTAAGGGATAAAATCGTTGCCCAGCTTCAGGATGCGAGCCAACCGATATCGCAAATAATGGACAATCCAATAGTATCTATAAAAGCGCAGGCGTATTTATATGAAGCCTTGCTAATGATGTTTCGAACCAAAACCCGCTATTTACTTATAGAGGAGGAGGGTCGTTTTAAAGGCTTCATCAGTAGAAATAAATTATTGAGTGAGCAAACGCAATCACCTTTGGTATTTATTCAGTCGGTGAAATCTGCCCTATCGGTGGATGAATTAAAAAGTAAATGGGAAATGGTTCCGCAGTTTGTTACCCAGTTATTAGGCCGCGGAGTAAACGCTGAAATAGTAAATGATGTAATTACAACCGTTGCAGATACGATTGCTGTAAAAGTAATTGAAAGCGTTATTGAAGAGGTGGGGCAACCGCCGGCTAAATTTGCTTTTATTGTATTAGGTAGCGAAGGCCGAAAAGAGCAAACCCTCAAAACCGACCAGGACAATGCCATTATTTACGAAGACAAAGCAAATGAACAAAGAGAACTCGTTAGAGAATATTTCCTGAAATTCGCCACGATAGTATCCGATAAGCTCAACTACATCGGGTTCAGTTATTGTACCGGGGGCTTTATGGCTAGTAACCCCGATTGGACACATTCCCTGTCGCACTGGAAAAGAAATTACCTGAGCTGGATGCAGGAATCCTTGCCAGAAACGGTTATCAAATTCTCAACGTTCTTCGATTGCCGTTTTATCTATGGCGAAAAACCTATAATGAACGAATTACGGGAGTTTTTAGATGAGGAACTTCAAAAACCAATGGAGAAACTCTTTGTAAACATGGTTAAAAACGCCCTGCAGTTTGAGCCACCGCTAACATTCTTTAAAAATATAAAAACCATCACTATAGGTGAGCAGGAAGTGTTTGATGTGAAGAAAACAATGACGCCCATTGTGGATTTGGTAAGGGTTTATGCACTTAGAAACCGCATTTTTAAAGTTAATACAGGCGCCAGATTAAAGGCCCTGCGTGAGAGGGGAATATTTACAGAAGTAGAGTATATGGAATTAATGCAATCTTATTATTATTTGATGAGTTTGCGCCTGAAAAAGCAGGCAAGCCAGATTATCCACGATAATACAGAGCCTGATAATTATATCGACCCAAGTACATTAACCAAGATTGAGAGGGTTACTTTAAGAGAGATTTTCAAAACGATAGAAAATTTTCAGTCGAAGATTAGAATGGAGTTCACCAATAATATATTTGGGTAAGTTTTCAATTACCGGAGATTACTATTTTATTAGCTTTGTGTTATGTACGCCATAGTAGATATCGAGACAACAGGGGGGCACGCTAGCGCAAATGGCATAACAGAAATTGCAATAGTTTTACACGATGGTAAGAAGATTACCCGAAACTTTCAAACCCTTATTAATCCAGGAGTTCCAATTCCAAGCTACATTACTGCTTTAACTGGAATCGGAGACGAAATGGTTCAGGATGCGCCTTCTTTTAAGGAGGTAGCACCCCAGATTTTTCGCCTCTTAAAGAACAGGGTATTTGTAGCACACAATGTTAATTTCGACTATTCTTTCGTAAAATATCAAATGGCTCTTGCCGGGTTTGACTTGCAGTGCAAAAAATTATGCACAGTAAGGGTGGCGAGAAAACTGTTTCCGGGTTTTTCTTCCTATGGTTTAGGGAAGCTTTGTAAAAACCTAAATATTGTTATTGAAAACAGACATAGGGCAGAAGGCGATGCTTTTGCAACCGCAAGGCTGTTTTCATTGTTTGTTGAAAAAGACGTCTCGGGTTTTATTGGCCAAGCATTGAGCCATGGTTCTGCAGAGCAACGACTCCCTCCAAATTTAAATAAGGAAGATTTAGATCGGTTGCCATCAGCACCAGGAGTTTATTATTTTAATGACCAGAAGGGTAAAGTAATTTATGTAGGTAAAGCAATTGATTTAAAAAAAAGGGTTTTACAGCATTTTTCTGGCAATAATTCAGGCAGGCAAAGGCAGGAATTTCTGCGCCATATCCATTCTATTACATTTCAACAATGTGGATCTGAGTTAATGGCTTTGATTTTGGAAGCTTCTGAAATTAATCGTTTGTGGCCAGCAAATAACAGGGCCTTAAAGCGCTTTGGCTTAAGCTACGGAATATACACATATGAAGACCAAAAGGGTTATTTGCGATTGGTAATCGATAAAAAAAAGAGGCATAGTACCCCTATATTCGGCTTTAATTTGATGGCAGAGGGGCACAACATTATTCAGCACTTAATGAAAGAGTACAAACTTTGCCCTAAGTTGTGCTTTATCCAAAGAAATAATGAACCGTGCAATGGTATTCTGCACGATCATTGCCTGGGGGCCTGCAACGGGGAAGAAGAGCATTATCATTATAACGAAAGAGTTAAAAATGCTCTTAGCGGCTTAAGGTCTGCGCTTCCTTCGTTCGCATATTTTGACGAAGGAAGAACTGAAGAAGAAGCTAGTGTTGTGCTAATGGAAAGTGGAGAACTGAAGGGGATGGGTTATGTACCTAAAGGTTTTGATGTTTCAGATCCAGACTGGAAAACACATTTGCAGCCCTATCCATCGAACGACTATATTCGCAATCTTGTGCAAAGCTTTGCCGATCGGTATCCCGAAAAGGTAAGGGCATTTCCTTTTGAGTCGTAAAAAATATGCTGGCAATTTTAGCTGCCAGCATATTTTTATGCGCCTTTTTCTCCTACAAACTGATCTTCTTTGTATTTGAAAAGGATATTAAACGTAGTTAAGCTACCATAAATGCGGGTAATGTATTGCTGAAGGTTAACTTTCTCCTCATTATCTATATTACTGCTATTAACCCGTTGTTCCAATACACGAAGGCGGTCTCTTACCATCACCATTTTATTGAAAAACTGGTCGATTGGAATATCTTTAGTGGCTAAACCCGTATTGCCTGGCTGAAGTATCATTTTTCCACCTTTCCATTTATCGCCCAGAGGGACAACCTCTGTAACATCCGACCATTTTTGCAGGATTTTCTTTAAAGTTTGCTCAACTTCCCAGGCGCTAACCATATCTGTGTCTGGCACCATTTCGTCTAGTACAGTAAGCGTCTCGCTGGTTGGAATTTCCTTATAGCCGCTTTCAATAAAAGTTACCAGATAAACATCAGAGCGCACGTTTATT
>CBIHNR010000317.1:0-3497 GCA_966211215.1 uncultured Pedobacter sp. | reverse complement strand
AAAGTAATCAGCCTCCCTGGTAAAGTACAGATTACCTACAAGGTTCCAACAGACCCTAACCTTGCTTATGTTAAGGCTGAGTTTCAGCTTAAATCAGGTAAGATGTTTGAAACAAAAACGTCTATTTACAATGATACGTTAACAGTTGAAGGCTTTGCCGACACTTTGGAACATGACGTTAAGCTCTATTCTGTAAGTAAGAGTGAAGTGGCTTCGGCTCCAATCACTATAAAAGTGAAAGCTTTAGAGCCACCTTTTTTACAGGTATTTAAAAGCCTGGAAGTTGCAAACGCGTTTGGCGGGTACAATTTGTTGGCAAAGAATGCCGCCAAAGAAAGTATTGCCATCCTGGTGATGAAACGGAACGACTTTAAACAATTCGAGGTAGATAATTTCAGAAGTGTAAGGACCAGCGTTGAAGAGGTTATTTCAAAAATCAGGGGATTAGATACAACAAACCAAGAAATGGCGGTTTTTGTGAAAGATAAATGGGGCAACAGTTCAGATACTATTTATACAACCATTAAGCCCCTTTTTGAGCAGGAGTTTTCCCCGCAGAATTTCAGGACGTATGTATTGCCTGGCGATGCCCCGCAAGTGTATAATGGGGCACGGTTGGAGTATGCCTGGGATGGCCGCTTAGGCTGGCCATGGACAAGCTTTACTCACCAGATAGATGGAGGCCCCAATCCGCATATGATAACGTTTGATATGGGTATTAAGGGTAAAATCAGCCGGATTTATATCCGCCCTTTTCCAGAAGGAACCCGCTATTATTATCTAACTACCATGAAACGTTTTGAAATCTATGGTTCAGTAAATCCTTCCACAAATGGAAGTTTAGATTCATGGACACTACTTGGTACCTTTGAGAATAAAAAGCTATCAGGCCTTCCATATGGTAATGACAACGCGGATGACCAGGCAATAGCGGCAGCAGGCTTTAATTATGAGATAGATGTGAATAAGCCGGAGGTGAGGTATATCAGAGTGCGGTGCCTTGAGAATTTTGCAGGCGGTACGGCCCAAAGCATCAATGAAATAAAGATTTTTGGTTCACCGGTTAAATAATATTATCGGATAATCCATATAAACGAAGGATAAAAAGCATATCAATTCATGATTATGAAAGGAAAACTAGTAACGACAATAAAAGCAGTGTTTGCCTTGATATGTGCTGGCGGCATGCTTAGCTCCTGCACCAAATGGGATGAGTTTAAAAAATATACAGAAAGCGGAGAAATAACTTATTCAGGCAAACTGGATTCCGTTAAGATATATCCCGGAAATGAAAGGATCAAAATTAAGGCTTTACTACCTGCTGATCCCAACATCGTTAAAGCAAAAGTATTTTGGAACAACATGACGGATTCTATCGAAATTCCTATAGACTTAAGTAAAGGCAGGGTTTTTGAACAAATCCTACCGATGTCTGAGGGCTTGAAAAGTTTCACCCTTTATACATATGATGCGAAAGGGAACAAGTCGGTTCCTGTTAATGCTACAGGTACAGCCTTAGGAAGCCGGTATCAGGGTTCTATCTCGAATCGGGTGACAACGAATGCTGCTACTGTTAATACAACCACAACAATTAATTGGGTTACAGCAGATATTTCTACTAACCCTTTATTTACCGAATTAAAATATGAGTCTTCCACGGGGCAGAAAACAGTTAAAGTTCCGGTAAATCAGGATGTGACTGTCATCTCAGATCTGGCATCTTCTGCTAAAACGTTTACTTACAGAACAGCCTATCTTCCACCCAATAGCATCGATACGTTTTATACGAGTGCGAAGACAACAGGTATATTTAAGGAGGTAACCTCAGAGTATTTGAAGAACTTTAAAAAACCAATGACCACCATTGTTAAAGGAGATCGTTGGGGAACGCCAACAGATTGGATTACCAATGCGGCAGCAAGAAACTTCAGGAATTCGAATGGCGAATATTATGGTGGGGTTGATTATTGGTTTGGAGGCCCCTTTCTTGCTATGGAAGCTGGCTGGTCGGGCGATAATATGGCTACCGTAACCAATGGTAAGATCTATCAGTCACCTACATTGCCTGCAGGTACTTATACTCTTGAAATGGACATTCCGGATTGTACCAATGGCGCTGATTTTTACACAGTCGCGGCAGAGGGAGATGAGATACCCAATATTGAAAACATAGCATCTTCTTTGGCTTATGCCAAAACAAGTTCCATTGGAACTCATAAAATTACATTTACAATTACCACAGCCAAGAAAGTTTCTTTAGGCTTTGTGGGCACATTAACCAGCTACGGCGGTGGCGGTGGTACGTTCTGGCGTATCAATGAGGTACGATTAAAACAACTACCTCTTATAAATTAGAATTTTTTAATACAATAAAAACCGGCGGGTTTTCACCCGCCGGTTTTATTTAAGCTCAAAATCGAAAATTGTTTTTGAGTATCCGCATACACGAGCCATTGTCCTTTCCCCATGCACAATGCAATTTCTTACTCGCTTGTGACTTCGTTTTCATTTCTTCGAAAATTCTCGCTTCTAGTTTCATTACAACCTTAAGAGGCCCCAAACAACATTCTAAGAGCCAATTAATCCTATTCTGAATTAAAATATAAGTGTTGTATTGACATTTATATTTTTTATATTGCCTGAATAAATTTATAAACCAAGTGTTTCCAGAGCTGGATTTTATTGGTACCTAACTGATTAATTTCGGATTGAAGCTATCAGAAATAATAGCATAAACGCACTGAAGGTACCTGTATAATTTCAATCCTGAAACGTATTTTTATTATCCCTCTCTAAGGGGAAACTATAACCAATTATTTATTAGCAAATAAGTTTTCGAATGAGAAGATTCTTCTTTTTCTTTCTTCTGATGGTGTCCAGCCTCAGCACCTGGCCTCAAATATTTAGCGATAATCGAAAATTTCATTACGGACAAAAAAATGGTTTATCATTTATCCAGGTAAACAGCATTACTCAAGATAGAAGGGGATTTATCTGGATTGCTACAGCAGATGGTTTAAACCGTTTTGATGGAACAAGCTTTAAAGTTTTCAGGAATGAGAAGGCCAATGAACATAGTTTGAGCAGCAACTATGTTCAGTCCGTGCATGCCGATAAGGGCGGCAGACTTTGGGTTTCGTCAAGAGAGGGCTTGAATTTATATCACCCGAAAACTGGAGCCTTCTTAAAATATCGTTTTACAGAGGGCAGCCCTTCAGATCCTAGGAATGACATCATTAATATCAGCGAAACTAGGGACGGGAATTTATGGCTTGCCACCAGCTATGGTTTTTACTACTTCAACAGTAAAACAAGGCAATTCATTGATTATACTATGCACGAATTACCTGCTCTTTCCAGCAATTCGGTACAAAAAGTCTTTGAAGATAGTTACGGCCTACTTTGGGTTGGTATGCAGGATAAAGGTTTAGCTGTATTTCAGGTAAAAAACGGGAAGGTAAAAAAGCCCGTAAAGTTTCCGCATACTATCGAAAACG
>CBIHNR010000316.1:0-3521 GCA_966211215.1 uncultured Pedobacter sp. | reverse complement strand
TTCTACCGACATTTTGCACCTACGGCGCACCTCGAAATCCTTAACTAAATGACATTGGGCTTCAGCCAACGGAACCTTGGCTGTATACAAAAGGCTTTAGCCACATTAGTCTACATACCATGAAAAACGCAGCCTGAGCCCTGACTGCGTTTCTTATTTTTTATTAGTTAGTTATATTTTACCAATGCCAGCTTTGGTGGTAACTTCAGTTTTCACTGCGCTGGTTGCATCCATACTATAAGAATACGGAGGAGTAAAGCTACAAGTTGAAGAAGTTGGAGCAGCAGTTCCGGTAATACCACTATATGAATTTCCGGAAACCTGATATTTTCCCAAGGTAGTTCCACTGGCGATGATCGGGCTTTTTACAGTTTCGAAAACATTGTTTTCTATTTTAACACAAGCGCCCATTCTTGAGTCGATACCAGAACTGCCGATTACATTATAATAATTATTATACACGTGGGCATTTCCGAAACGGTTTAAAGGCAAGCGAGACTTGATGTTTCGATACCAATTATGATGGAAAGTAACCTTTCTATCAAAGTTATCAGTATCAGACGAGCCTATTAAATGAGTTTTGTGGTTGTCGTGGAAGTAATTCCATGATAAGGTAATATACTGGCTTGTATGTTTTATATCAATCAAGCCATCGTATAAATCCTGGTTAGTTTGAGTACTAGGATTTTCATTATAAAGCTCACAATGATCTATCCATACCCTTGAACTACTTCCTTGGATACCGATGCAATCGCCGCCATTTACAATAATTTGCGGGCGGCCCTCATCGCCGTCAGGATCATAAACCGCAGGGTCAGTCCGGTCGGTGATACCAGTCATGGTAATCTTAACATTCTGAATAATGATATTGCTCTTGCTGGAAATATTAAGTCCGATGCCGTTTAAAAATGCCGATGAACCTACTCCCAACAGAGTTTTATTCGAATTAACATTGATGGAACCACCTTTAGTTCCATTATAAATAGTGCTGCTTACCCTTACAATGTAGGTGGTTGAACTTTCCAGGTAAGATTTTAGCTGGGCGTAAGTAGTAGCAGTAACTGTAGCTCCGCCTTGTCCGCCTGTAGTTCCTCCGCCCTGCGTTGCAAAGCCAACTAATCCAAAAGAAGCGCTAACTTCAGCCTGATTTTTAGATTCAGCAGTTTGTTCATTTTTAACTTCAGCGTTTTCTGATTTGGTACAATAAGACAAGAGGAGTCCAATGACAACAACGGAGGTTGCTGACAGAATTGTTTTTCTGTTCATAAAATGTTTTTAAGTAGGTTATAAATTTGGGTTTATAATTAACGGATTCTCTAAAGAGCTCAGCAAGAAGCCGTTGAACGTTTTAAATGTAGAAACATTATGAGATTTTCAACAGGAAATCTTCTTAAAACTATGCAATCGATACCGGGAACGATTGCCCACTACAAAAACGCCATTTTCGAAAAACAGGAATATATTATTTTGACAATCAATCTACTATACACAAAACGAAAAAACGGCAAACTTTTAAGAAAAAGCCGCCGTTTCTTTTTAATCTTTTAAGTATTAAGCCCTTATCTGCCCATTACCTTTTACAATCCATTTATAACTGGTTAACTCTTCTAAACCCATTGGGCCACGAGCATGAAGCTTTTGAGTACTGATGCCAATTTCGGCACCTAACCCAAACTGCGCACCGTCTGTAAATGCTGTTGAAGTATTGGCATATACCGCCGCTGCATCCACCGCATTTAAGAAAACTTCTATGCTTTTTTCATCCTCAGATACGATGGCTTCACTATGTTTTGAACTGTGATTGGCAATGTGCTCTAAAGCCTCGTCCAGGTTATTAACCGTTTTTATTGCAATTTTATAATCCAGAAATTCCGTTCCAAAATGCTCTTCAACCGCTTTGTTTAATAAGCTATCAGAATATTTACCATTTAAAGCTTCATAAGCTTGCTCATCAGCATAGATCTCTACGTTTGAATCAAGCATTGGGGCCACTAGCTCAGGCAAGTCTGCTAAACGTTTTTTATTGATTATTAGGCAATCCAAAGAATTACAAACACTTACACGCCTGGTTTTAGAATTATTTACGATCGCCTTTCCCTTATTCACATCACCTGTTTCATCAAAATAAGTATGTACTATTCCGGCACCAGTTTCAATTACAGGTACTTTAGCATTCTGCCTTACAAAATCAATAAGCGCCTGGCTTCCGCGAGGAATAATTACATCCACATATTGAATGGCATTTAATAAAGCTTCAGTCGCTTTTCTATCCGCAGGAAGCAGGGTAGCAACATTCACATCCACCCCATGTTTCTCCAACACCTTATGAATAACCGAAATAATTGCCTCGTTAGAGAAAGAAGCATCACTTCCTCCTTTTAATATGGAAGCGTTTCCGGTTTTAAGGCATAAGGCAAATACATCAAAAGTTACATTTGGGCGAGCTTCGTATATAACACCGACAACACCCAATGGCACACTCACTTTTTTAACATTTAAGCCATTTGGCAGCTCCTTTTCCAAAAGCAATTTACCTAAAGGGGATTCCAATTTTGCCACACTTCTTATATCGTTAGCAATATCCTCAATCCTCTTTTCGGTTAGCTTCAGCCTGTCGTACTTTGGATCGTCAGGGCTCATTCTCGCCAGGTCTTTCTCATTTTCAGAAAGCAGTAGCTGAGTTTGTTCCAAAGTAGCCTGAGCCACATCTAATAATATGGCATTTATTTGATCTGTATTTAGTAAAACCAGCGAACGGCTGGCTTTTTGAGTATTTTGAAAGATGGTATTAAGTTCCATGTTAACTTAAATCGGGGTTTAAAAATAAATAATCGTAGTGAACAAGGGCTTTCTGTTTCTTCTGCCCTATGCGTTCGGTTGCTTTGTCTGATCCGTATTCGGCTATGCCTAAACCGATCACTTTTTCGTTTTCATCCACCAGTTTGATAATATCGCCCTTCTGGAAATCTTCAATCACCTGTACCACCCCAACGGGCAGCAAACTACTGGCTTTCGACGAGGCTAAAGCAACCTTTGCCCCCTCATTTATTTTTACTATTCCCTTTGCGTAATTTTCTGAATGTGCAATCCAGCGCTTCTTGTTGGAAGCATTTTTCTTCGGCATAAAGCGCGTATTTACTACTTCCTTTTTAAGAAGCTTTAAGAGGATGTTTTCAGTTTTGCCATTGGCGATGTGTACTGCGATGCCTAATTGCGCCACTTTATGCGCCATATGCGATTTGGTCATCATCCCCCCCCTGCCAAACTGCGACTTCTGGGTAGTGATAAACGATGAGAATCCGGCTACAGACTCGCCAATTTCTTCGATAACTTTTGATTCAGGATTTTTGGGGTCACCGTTGTAAATTCCATTAACGTTGGAAAGAATGATCAGGGCATCTGCATTCAGCATCGAAGCAATTAAACCTGCCAGCTCATCGTTATCGGTAAACATCAACTCGGTTACCGAAATAACATCATTCTCATTAACAACCGGAATTACATTATTTTGAAACAGGATA
>CBIHNR010000315.1:0-3586 GCA_966211215.1 uncultured Pedobacter sp. | reverse complement strand
GCAGCTTTCTTTTTATGGCCGACTTAATTAAGGAAATCAATATTTCTTGCGAAATCGGCTTCATTAAAGTATCATCCTATCAAGGCGACTCCAGTACAGGCACTGTTAAAGATGTGATTGGGCTTGATATGAATTTAAAGGGGCGGGATATCATTATTGTAGAAGATATTGGTGATACCGGGCTCACCTTGAAACACATATTAGAGACAGTAAAAAAACATGAACCGGCTTCGGTGAATGTATGCTCTCTGCTATCCAAACCTCTTGCCCTAAAAACCGAAATCGACGATATTAACTATATTGGCTTCGAAATTCCCAACGAATTTGTTGTAGGCTACGGACTTGATTATAACGGGCTTGGGCGAAATTTAAAAGACATTTACAGGGTTTGCAACCCTTAATCATGAACTTAATACTTATTTTAGCATCTTTGCACAAAACATTTTAACCATGACCATCCACAAAGAAGGTTATACTTCGATAGCACTTACCATTCTTTTTATCTTCATTATTAACGCGTTCGCAAACTATTATTTTGCTGATACCAACTGGCTCTTGTGGATAATTTATATCTTTTCATTTGCCCTTTTTATTATCGTTTTACAATTTTTCCGTTCACCAAGCCGTAACTGGAACATTGGAGAACATGTTCTATGCCCGGCAGACGGCAAAGTTGTAGTAATTGAAGAAACTACGGAAACAGAATATTTTAAAGACAGGCGCATACAAGTGTCCATTTTTATGTCGCCTGTTAATGTGCACGTAAACCGCAACCCTATTTCCGGGATTGTAAAGTTTTTTAAATATCACCCGGGAAAATACCTGGTGGCTTGGGACCCTAAATCATCTACGGATAATGAACGTACAACCACCGTTGTAGAACACCCTGCAGGAGTGCCAGTTCTGTTCCGCCAGATTGCAGGCGCTTTAGCCCGCCGGATTGTTTGGTATATCAAAGAAGGCGATCAGGTAAAGCAGGGAGACCAGTTTGGGTTTATTAAATTCGGCTCTCGTGTAGACGTTTTTTTGCCTTTAAATACTGAAATAAAAGTTAACTTAGGAGATGTTGTAAAAGGCGGAATTACCGTTATAGCAGATTTAAAGAAATAAGCGCATGAAGAAGACATTATTCATTTTGGCTTTTGCAGCATCGATAACAGCTGTATCAGCCCAAACAAAGCCAGCTAAGAAAGCATCAGAAAGCACAAAAAAAGAATGCTGCAAAAAGAAAGAAGGCGCAAGCTGCTGCTCTCCGTCAAGCAAGGCTAAAGCAGTTTTAAATGCCAAGCCAGCTACTGAAAAGAAAAGCTAGTAATCATAGCTCAGAAAATAAAAATCCCGCTTTAGAAAACTAAGGCGGGATTTTTATTTTCGCCTAAGACTGATCGCCTAAGTCGCTTATGGATAGATTAACCCTCCTGGAAACGCATGCTGGCAAATTCCAATTGCACCTACAAGAAAACAACAAAAAGCCCTTCCGAAACATCGAAAGGGCTAAAATATCTTCTAAAGAAGCTGTATTAAACTCTCTTAGATTTAATACGAGCAGCTTTACCAGTTAGAGCGCGCAAGTAGAACAATTTCGCTCTACGAACTTTACCATAGCTGTTTACTTCTACTTTCTCAATGTTTGGAGAGTTAATAGGGAAAATACGTTCAACACCTACTCCGTTTGACATTTTGCGTACAGTAAAAGTTTCTGTAGCGCCTACTCCGTTGCGTTGGATAACAACTCCCTGATAAATCTGGATACGTTCTTTATTTCCTTCGCGGATTTTATAATGAACACTGATTGTATCGCCAGATTTGAACGCAGGAACTTCTTTCTTCGCAACCGCCTGCTCTTCAACAAATTTTACTAAATCCATGATTTTAAGCTCTTAATATCGATCTTTATCCCGTAAAAATCGGACTGCAATATTAGGGATTTTTTCTTAGAATAAAAAGGATATTTTCATTTTTTCCACATCTTCCAAGAAATCCACAATCTTCAAATAACAAACACTATTTCAATAGGTCCGGACGCCGCTGTTTGGTGCGCTCAAGTGCTTGGTCGTCACGCCATGCATCAATTTTTGCCTGATTACCGCTTAACAATATTTCGGGCACTTTATGCCCTCTCCAATCCGCAGGGCGGGTGTATACAGGAGCATCTAACAACTCTCCCTGGAAAGAGTCTGAAAGAGCTGAAGTTTCATCTGATAATACTCCTGGAATTAGCCGAACGATTGAATCGACCAGAATGGCAGCAGGAAGCTCACCGCCAGACAACACATAATCGCCAATAGAAATCTCCCTGGTTACATAGATATCCCGGATACGTTGATCTATACCTTTGTAATGCCCACATAAAATGATGATGTTCTTCTTATCTGAAAGATGGTTTGCAATCGTTTGGTTTAATGTAACGCCATCAGGCGTCATAAAGATCACCTCATCATAGTCACGTTCGGCCTTAAGCTTTTCAATACAATTTGCAAAGGGTTCTACAGCCATCACCATTCCACTTCCACCACCATAAGGGTAATCATCAACACTCTTATGCTTATTATTAGCGTAATCCCTTAAATTATGAACCACAATTTCCGTTAAACCCTTTTTCTGTGCCCGCTGCAATATTGAATGAGCAAAAGGGCTTTCTAACAAGCCCGGGAGAACAGTTATGATATCAAAACGCATACTACTAAGCTTCATTTATGTACAAATCGACTAACCCTTCCGGCAAATCAACCTCCAGAATGCCGTTTTCTTCATCTATCGCCTTGATTATATCCTCATTTAAAGGAAACATCACTTCTCTGAATTTGTAAGGCACCACGGCAATAAACTGCTGCGGATACTCATGAACTTCAATAATTTCACCGAGTTCTCCATAATGTTCATCGTGAACGATAAACCCCTTTAAGTCGGTATAGAAAAACTCATCTTCAGCACGCTCAGGCATTTTAGACTGTGGCAGGTATACTTTCTTTTTTAATAGCTTTTCGGCTTTCTCTATCGTATCAATATCTTCAAAATAAAAATAACCGGTACTGTTGGCCTGCAATTTATGGCTGGCAATAAAGAAAGGCACCAATCTGCCATTCAGCTCGATAAAAAGCGAATCAAGTTCAAGATCTTCATAATCCTGAAACTCGAAAAAGAGCTGGACTTCGCCTTTAAGCCCTTTGGTTTTGGTTATATATCCGATATAAAAAGAATCTTCAATCTTCATAACAAAGCATAAAAAACGCCATTACGAACAATATCGCAATGGCGCAAAAATAATTTTGAAAACAGATTATTCTGCACTTTCAGCAGCAGGCTCTTCAGAACCTTCTTCAGCAGCTGGTGCTTCTTCTGCAGGAGGAGTATTTTTAGCAGCAATTGCAGCAGCTTTTTCCTCTTTCTTTTTAGCTTCAGCAGCTAAAGCGGCCTTTTTAGCTTCTTCTTTAGTTTGAACTAATCCTTGTTTTTTACCTTGGATTTTAGCGTCTTTACCTTGAAGCCACTCGTTAAATTTAGCTTCAGCTTGCTCTGCAGTTAAAGCTCCTTTTTTAACGCCACCTTCTAAGTGTTTTTTGTAAAGAACACCTTTGTAAGAAAG
>CBIHNR010000314.1:0-3605 GCA_966211215.1 uncultured Pedobacter sp. | reverse complement strand
GGGGTTTTTCATTTCCCCGGCTATAAAGGTTACATTGTTCCAGGCATCGCTGCTAAAAATGGACCCTACCATGGCAATGGCAATGGCTCCTAAGGCACCTTTTATTGCGTACTCCTGGTAAGATCCATCAATATTAAGTTTTCTAAGGTCCCAGGCATTTTGCCAGTTAGCATTCCAAACGTCTGTTTTCAGCATTACGAAGCCAAAGATTATTAAACCGAAGAGGCTTAACAGCTTGGTTAGTGTAAAACCTGTCTGAATAATTTTTCCGGTTTTTATGCCTTTGGTGTTAATAAAAGTTAAAAGGATAATTATAAAGATGGACAGTACCTGTGCATGCGAAACTTTGAACAAGCCAAAATCTACAAGAATCAAATCTTCACTTACCGATGGTATAATATAAGCTGTAAACTTCGAAAAGGCTACTCCTACCGCGGCAATAGTTCCGGTTTGTATTACCGAAAAAAAGCTCCAGCCGTACAAAAACCCAACTAAGGGATTATAAGCTTCTTTAAGATAAACATATTGGCCGCCGGCTTTAGGAAACATTCCACTTAACTCGCCGTAGCTTAAAGCAGCGGTTAAAGTCATAAATCCTGTTAACACCCATATTGCCAAAAGCCAGCCTGATGAACCAACATTTCTGGTAATATCAGCACTTACGATAAAGATTCCCGACCCAATCATGCTTCCTGCCACTAATAATGTAGCATCGAGCAAACCGAGTTCCCTTTTCATTGTTAAATTGTCCTGTAGTTCTGCCATTAAATTGAGTTAAGATTTTTTCACTAAGATATTTAAAATGTTTCTACGCTATATATTATCCCCCATAAAAAGCCCTTCTTATTGCCAAATAATATTTTTAAACGTGGTAAAAATGTTTGCTTAACTCCACAAGGCTTTTATATTTGAGGAACTAACCCATTTAAAAAAACTAATTCCTAACTCCGTATGGATTTCTTCTACAACAACCTAATTTATTTTATTCCTGTATTGGGCATTATTGGCATCGTGGTAATGCTCTCAAAATCTGCCTGGGTGATTAAACAAGATGCTGGCGACGAAAACATGAAAGTGCTTTCCGGATATATCGCCGACGGAGCAATGGCGTTTTTAAAGGCTGAATGGAAAATCCTTTCGTACTTTGCAGTAATAGCTGCTATCGTGCTAGCTTATTCAGGAACATTGGTAGAAACCTCCAGTCCGGTTATAGCTATTTCGTTTTTGATAGGGGCTTTTACTTCGGCATTTGCCGGATATATTGGAATGAACATAGCTACAAAAGCCAATGTGCGTACCACCCAAGCAGCCCGCACCAGCTTAGCACATGCATTGAAAGTCAGCTTTACCGGGGGAAGTGTAATGGGGCTCGGCGTTGCCGGATTGGCTGTTTTAGGCCTTGGCTCTTTATTTATTGTTTTTTACCAGATTTATGTGGTGCAAACCGGCGCCAGCGTTAATGGCGAGGAAATGGAGAAAGCACTTGAAGTACTGGCCGGATTCTCACTCGGTGCAGAATCTATAGCTTTATTTGCCCGTGTTGGTGGAGGGATTTATACTAAGGCGGCCGACGTAGGTGCGGATTTGGTTGGAAAAGTTGAAGCTGGAATACCAGAAGATGATGTGAGAAACCCAGCAACCATTGCAGATAATGTGGGCGATAATGTGGGCGACGTTGCCGGCATGGGTGCCGACTTATTTGGTTCATACGTAGCTACCATACTAGCAACGATGGTTTTGGGGCGGGAAATAACTTCCGACGACAATTTTGGAGGAATAGCCCCGATCCTCTTACCTATGCTGATTGCTGGACTCGGTTTAATATTCTCTATTGTTGCTACTTTCTTTGTGCGGATTAAAAATGAAACCGACAATGTACAAACTGCTTTGAATTTAGGCAACTGGTCTTCAATAGGTTTAACTGCGATAGCCTCTTTCTTCGCCGTAAAGTGGCTGCTACCAGAGTCTATGGAAATACGAGGCTATGCTTTTAGCAGTTCTGATGTTTTTTATTCTATCATAGTTGGCCTTGTAGTAGGTACGTTGATGAGTATTATAACCGAATACTATACAGCAATGGGTAAAAGGCCGGTGATTTCAATTGTGAATCAGTCTTCAACCGGGCATGCAACCAATATCATTGGCGGTTTAGCTGTTGGGATGGAATCTACATTATTACCTATACTTGTTCTGGCAGCAGGCATCTATGGCTCCTTCCGCTTTGCTGGATTATATGGAGTTTCTATTGCCGCCGCTGGCATGATGGCAACCACTGCCATGCAATTAGCCATTGATGCTTTTGGACCTATTGCCGATAACGCTGGAGGAATTGCAGAAATGAGCCAGCTTCCTGAAGAAGTAAGACATCGTACAGATACTCTCGACGCGGTTGGAAACACCACTGCAGCTACAGGAAAAGGTTTTGCAATTGCTTCGGCCGCGCTAACATCTCTAGCTTTGTTTGCCGCCTTTGTTGGAGTAGCTGGCATAAATAGCATTGACATTTATAAAGCAAACGTTTTAGCGGGCTTATTTATCGGGGGGATGATTCCTTATATATTTTCATCATTAGCAATTTCAGCTGTTGGCAGGGCAGCAATGGACATGGTGCAGGAAGTACGCCGCCAATTCCGCGACATTCCTGGGATTATGGAATACAAGGCTAAGCCTGAATATGAAAAATGCGTAGCAATTTCAACCAAAGCCTCAATAAGAGAAATGATGCTGCCTGGTGCCATCGCATTAATTGTACCTGTTATAATGGGTTTTGCATTTGGACCTGAAGTTTTAGGCGGGTTGCTTGCCGGTGTTACCGTGTCGGGTGTATTGATGGGAATGTTTCAATCTAATGCTGGTGGCGCATGGGACAATGCCAAGAAATCATTTGAAAAAGGGGTAGATATTGATGGAGAGATCCACTATAAAAAGTCAGAACCACACAAAGCTTCTGTAACAGGAGATACGGTGGGTGATCCGTTTAAGGACACTTCTGGTCCCTCTATGAACATCTTAATTAAGCTAATGTCGATTGTTTCTTTAATTATTGCACCCCATATCGCCGAAATACCTCAAAACTCGCCCGATAATGTAAAATTAAAGAAGGAAACACGTACAGAGATTGCACAATCGGCAGCAAAAACGATTAAAACCAAACAGTAAAGCGCTAAATAAGCCATAGAAAAGGGAATTCCGACAAGTAATTCCCTTTTCTATTAAAATAAAAATCTTTAGGTTTGGAATGAATACACCAGAATACCAAATTCTTAACTATCAAATATGTTTTATAAAAAATCCTTAGAACAATTACTCAAAGAATCAAAATTTGAAGGAGGATTAAAGCGAACCTTAACAGCAAACAACTTAATTTCTTTAGGTATTGGGGCTATTATCGGGGCAGGTATCTTTACTCTAACCGGGACAGCCGCAGCTTTGCACACAGGGCCTGCTGTTGTTTTGTCATTTATTCTGGCCGCTTTAGCCTGTGCATTTGCAGGATTGTGCTATTCTGAATTTGCGTCCATGATACCTATTGCAGGTAGCGCTTATACGTATGCTTACGCCACCATGGGCGAATTTGTGGCATGGATAATTGGCTGGGGTTTAAT
>CBIHNR010000313.1:0-3631 GCA_966211215.1 uncultured Pedobacter sp. | reverse complement strand
TATGAAGCTTATTACTCTATTGATTTTTACTGGCGTTATGCAGATTCACGCAGCTGTGTACTCCCAGAAATCGGTTAACCTTAAGGTTACAAATACAACCGTTAAAGAGGTTTTAAAAGAGATTGAAAAGAATAGCGGTTATACCGTTTTTTATAAGCAGGGACAACTTGACTTAACTAAAAAAGTAACCGTTTTTGCCGAAAACTCATCTATCGAGTCTGTAATGAAGCAGGTGCTGGTAAATCAGCCCCTTACGTTCGAGATAGTGGAGGATATAGTTGTTATTAAATCTAAGAACGAGGTTTTAAAAGATTATACCGTTAGTGGTACTGTAACCGATACAAAAGGTGAGCCCTTGATTGGCGCCAGTGTAACCATTAAAGGGAGCACTAAAGGAACCTCAACCGATATAAACGGAAAGTTCAAGCTGACTATTCCGGGCGAGCAGGCTGCTACTATTGTGGTGAAATATATCGGTTTTCAAAACAAAGAAGTTGGTGTTACACCAAACCAAACTAACGTAACAATTCAACTAGCGGCAGATGCTGCGGCTTTAGAGGAAGTTGTGGTTGTTGGTTATGGTACAGTAAAAAAGCGTGATTTAACTGGTGCCGTTTCTTCGATAAAGAGCGAGGATATTAACCGTATGCCTACAAGCAACTTTGTTGAGGCTATACAGGGGAAAATTCCTGGTGCGGATATTACAAGGGCTTCGGGTACTCCTGGTTCAGGTGTTAACATCACGATAAGGGGAACCAAATCAATTGGAAGAAGAGATGATTTGCAGGGCAAAAATGGGCCACTTTATATTATTGATGGTTTTCAGGGAGCAGATATTTCATCAATAAACCCTAACGATATCGAATCTATAGATGTCTTAAAGGATGCATCATCAACAGCTATTTATGGTGCTCAGGGAGCAAACGGTGTTGTTATTGTTACCACTAAAAAGGGAGTAGCAGGCAAAACCAAGGTTTCTTACAGTGGCTATTATGGTATTAATGACTATATCTATCCTGATTTAAGAATTGGCGATTCGTATACTAAACTGAGGAGGGAAGCGGGCAGGACGGCTGATAGATGGAGCAGCCCTGCCGATGATGCAAAGGTATTTGCAGAAGCGGGAGAAATTAACGCTTATAATGCCGGGCAATGGATAGACTGGATCGATTTGGTTGGCAGAAATGGCGCTCAGCAAAACCACTCTGTTTCTGTAAGCGGCGGATCTGAAAAAACCAAGATTGCATCTTCATTGGGGTATTTTAAAGAAACAGGTATGGTTCGCAATAGCGATTACAACCGTTTCACTGGCCGCTTTAATCTTGATCAATCTATTAATAAATGGGCTAAAGCCGGTTTACAAACTCAGGTTACATATTCCAAGCAGAATAGAAGGAACGACCCGCTTGCGCAGGCTATGTCTATTGCCCCGCTTGGTACCGCCTTTGATACAAATGGAGATATCGACCTTTATCCTTTGGTTGATGGCCGAGGATCGGTTATTAGCCCTCTTGCAGATGAAAAAACTGATTATGTGGCTGCAGACCAGCGTTTGAACACTAATATCAGGGCAAACGGTTTTGTAGAAGTAACTCCACTAAAAGGGCTTTCGTTTAAATCCAGCTTGGGTACCAATTTTGGTTTTGGTAAAAACGGGATGTTTAATGATAAGGAATCGCTTGCACGATATTCAACCAACATATCTCAGGCATCCATTTATAATAACTATTCAAGATATTTAAATTGGGATAATATTTTAACCTACACTAAGAAGGTAAAAGAACATACTGCAACTCTTACAGGAGTTGTTAGTTATCTTCAAAGTGATTTAGATGAAACATCTGCAATAGGGATCAATCAGGTTCTGTCATCCCAATTATTTTATAATCTTGGTTCTGCCAGTAATGACGCTGGAGCTAGGACAATTTCAACAAAATATACAGGCTGGAACAATTTAGCATACATCGGCCGTTTAAACTATGGTTATAGGGGAAAATACCTGTTAACACTATCAGGCCGCGCCGATGGGGCGTCCAGATTGTCTAAAGGCAATGAATGGAGCTTTTTCCCTTCTGCAGCGGTGGCTTGGAATATCAGCGATGAGAACTTTTTCGAGCCTCTTCGTTCTGTAGTATCTAATCTTAAATTTAGAGCTGGTTATGGAGTATCGGGAAATTATAGTGTTGAGGTTTATGGTACTCAAAGTGTTTTGACACCGTATAACAGGATGGGTTTTGGCGAGGTTTCTGCTCCTGCTTACGTATTTGAGGGCACTGTTGCAAATAAAAACCTTGGATGGGAAACGTCTGCAGCTACAAACATTGGCCTTGATTTAGGTTTGCTTAAAAACAGGATAAGCGCTTCGTTTGAGTTCTACAATACTGTTACTTCGGATATTATTCTTCCAAGAGACCTGCCTTTATCTGCAGGGGTAAGTAAGATTAATCAAAATGTTGGTGAAACTCAGAACCGTGGTATTGAATTGTCTATCAACTCAACTAATATCAATAAGAAGAATTTCCGATGGTCATCTACCCTTACTTTTTCAAGGAATAGGGAAAAGATTACCAGTTTAATTAACGGAACGAACATTATTGCGGCGAGTGGTACTGAAAGGAATTCATGGTTAATCGGGCATCCAGTTTCATCTTTCTATTCTTACAAAAAGTTGGGTATCTGGCAACTGGATGAGGCTGATATAGCTAAAAATTATAAAATTGGAAATTACACTTTCCAACCTGGAGATATCAAACTTGCTGACTTAAATAACGACGGAACTTTTAATGCAAGTGACTATACTTATTTAGGCTCTGGTGTGCCAAAATGGGTTGGAGGCATACAGAATAACATCTCTTATAAGGCATTTGATATGAACATTTTCGTGGTTGCCAGGGTAGGACAGATGATTGATGCAGAGTTTTTAGGAAGATACAATCCGGCAGGTACAGGAAACAGTTTTGCTATGATAGACTACTGGACACCCGAAAATCCTACCAATGATTTTCCTCGCCCAAGAGCCGGAGCATCACTTAGCTCTTATGTAGGTTATACAGGCTATCAGGCTCTAAATTTCGTAGATGGCTCTTATGTTAAGCTTCGTAATATAAGTTTAGGATACACATTGCCAGCTAACCTTTCAAAAAGGTTAGGGGCTGGAAAAGTAAGATTTTATGCAACAGGCTCAAACCTATTTACCATCAATAGAAGCCATTTGTTGAAAAACTATGACCCAGAAGGCAATGGCGCTACAGCAGCTCCGCTAAGCAGGCAATTTGTATTTGGGGTTAACCTTGATTTATAGTTCGTATAAAATTGATAACAATGAAATTTAAAAGTAAAATATATATAGGTTGTGCAGGTGCATTGCTTCTTTCTGCAATGGTTTCCTGCAGGAAACTTGAAGAATATAACCCCTCGGGGGCAACGGCAGATGCCGCCTGGAACACTCCTCAGGGTTTTGTTACCCTGGTAAACGCAGCGTACTCAGACCAGAGAAACTGGTACAGCAAGGAAGACGGCATTTTTATGGGAGAAACCGGTACTGATTTGTGGTATAACCGTGATAAAAATACCTATGCGGGCCAGCTAACTCAATATGCAGGGCTTACGCCTTTGCAAGGAAACCCTAACC
>CBIHNR010000312.1:0-3755 GCA_966211215.1 uncultured Pedobacter sp. | reverse complement strand
GATAGGGGACCGAGGGGCTTTAGAACGAAATCAATGACTTTAAATTCCAGTCTTTAATTTCTTCTATAGAGATTCTTCCCTCGTAAATGGCTTTACCAACAACGCAGGCTTCAACCTTAATTTCCTGCACCGCACGGATATCGTCCATAGAGCTGATACCACCTGAAGCAATTAATTTAATAAAAGGAGAATGGTCTAATAATTTTTGGTAAAGCTCAACGCCGGCTCCGCCTAGTTTTCCGTCTTTGTTAATATCAGTACAAAGGAAACGGTAGAAACCTAAGTTCAGGCAACGGTCAACGTAGTCCATTAACTTGATAGGAGAGCTTTCCATCCATCCAGAATATTTAATAACCTCGTCTAAAACATCGATGGCAACTACAATTTGGTCAGAACACTTTTCTTTTCCGCAAAGTTCCTCGCTTAGAAGAGGAAGGAAGTCGGGGTTGGTGATAGCCTGAGTACCAACGATAACACGGTGAATACCAGCGTCAATTAACTCTCTTACTTTTTCTATGCTTCTTACGCCACCACCATACTGAACTTTCATTTCAGTTTTTTGAATGATGTCAAATAGATATTCCTGGTTACTGAAGTCACCTTTTGCGCCATTCAGGTCTATAATATGAACATACTCAGTACCATTTGACTGGTATTTTTCGATCATTTCCTCTAGAGTTACATCATAAAATGTAGCTTCATCATAATGTCCTTCACGCAAACGGACAACCTTTTTGTCCAGAATATCAATTGCCGGAATGATATACATAGTTTATTTGTTTTGCTTTAATAATTATCCTGTATGGATTTATTATTTATTATATTTAATGTTGGGCGTGCCCCTTCGGGCCGGGCTTTTCGTTGCAAGTCCTCATTTCGCTTCGCTCCATTGTGGGCTTTCCACTTCAATCCCTCACGCAAACCCCCAGTAGCATTTAAGGGGAATTATGCTTTATTTTAGGTTCCCTGCTTTAACTAAAAATTGAAGCAAAGTTTCTTAATAGCTGTTCTCCAGCTTCGCCAGATTTTTCAGGGTGAAACTGGACACCGTAAAAATTATCTTTTTTCAACGCGGCCGAATACTTAATGCCATACTCGGTTGAAGCGATTGTAAAAGTAGGATTAAATTCTATAAAATAGGAATGTACATAATAAAAGTACGAGCCATTTTTTATACCCTTAAATAATTCATTATCAAGCTCGGAACTAACTCTGTTCCAACCCATATGTGGGATCTTTAGTTTTAAGTTTTCCGAAAAATGACATGTTTTTAAGGGTGCAATCCCCAATAAATCAGCGTTGCCTTCTTCTGAAAAGTCTGTAAGCAACTGCATGCCTACGCAAATACCCAGAACTGGCTTAGTGGTTGCTTTTATTTTTTCTACCATGCCACTTTCTTTTAGTTTTTGCATAGCAGCACCGGCGTGCCCAACACCAGGGATGATGTATCTATTGAAACCATCAAATTCCTCAGGCGAGTTAATCATGGCATAAGAAATACCCTGACGCTCCAGAGCTGCGGTAAGGGAGAAGATATTGCCAGCGCCATAATTGACGATGCCTAAATCTTTCGAGTTATTTTCATTCATTGTTAAAACAATTAATGCATTTTAATTTTATTGAGGCGGCGAGTGTAACAAGAAATTGAGCCTGGCATCGCTTCATGCCCTCACTGCCCTACGGCATCCCTGAGGGAGAGAAAAGCTAGCCCACCCGTACAAACGCCTTTAGTCTAGGACAGTGCATAGAGCCAATTCGATTAGCCCATGCAAGACTAGCCAGCTTGTAGCTCCTCCTTTAGGGGCTGGCGCTAGGGCTCTACAACAGTCCCTTTGTACTTGGTAACTGCATATTGTTCACATCCCTTTTAGCTGCAACCTTAATTGCTTTAGCAAAGGCCTTAAAAATTGCCTCTATTTTATGATGTTCATTTTGGCCTTCAGCTTTGATATTCAGGTTGCTTTTTGAAGCGTCGCTGAATGATTTAAAGAAGTGGAAGAACATTTCTGTTGGCATTTCACCCACTTTTTCACGTTTAAACTCAGCATCCCAAACAATCCAGTTACGCCCGCCAAAATCGATAGCTACCTGAGCCAGGCAGTCGTCCATTGGTAAGCAGAAGCCATATCTTTCGATACCTCTCTTGTCGCCTAAAGCTTTAGAGATCGCTTCGCCCAAAGCAAGTCCTGTATCTTCTATTGTGTGGTGCTCGTCTATATGAAGGTCACCTTTTGTATTAATTTCCAGGTCGATGCTACCATGACGGGCAATCTGGTCAAGCATGTGGTCGAAAAAATGTAAACCTGTAGAGATCTTGGCTTCGCCCTTGCCATCAAGATTAAGTTTGATATAAATATCAGTTTCTTTGGTAGTACGGCGATGCTCAACTTCGCGCTTGCCAACTTTTAGAAATTCGTAAACCGCCTTCCATTCGGTTGTATCCAGCGCTATATATTTTTGTAGTTCTTCGGCTTCATTAGAAATTTCGCTTAGTCCCAGGTTGGCATCTTGCTTTAACCAGATAGCTTTGGCACCTAAGTTTTTAGCTAATACCACATCAGTAATTCTATCGCCGATAACAAAAGAATTCGCTAAATCATATTTCTCCAAATCAAGGTAATGCGTTAATAAAGCCGTACCCGGTTTGCGGGTAGGTGCATTCTCATGAGCGAAGGTTTTATCAATGATAACTTCTTTAAACACAACGCCCTCAGCTTCAAAAGCATTGATCAGGAAATTATGAACCGGCCAAAAGTTTTCCTCAGGATGTGAATCTGTTCCAAGCCCATCCTGGTTGGTAACCATTACTAAATCAAAATCAAGCTCTTCGGCAATTTTAGTAAGGTATTTAAATGCACCAGGGTAAAATCTCAGTTTTTCAAAAGAGTCAACCTGGTAATCTTCAGGTTCCAAACAAAGTGTTCCATCACGGTCGATGAAAAGTACTTTACGCCCCATATTAGGATTGATATGTTTTTAAAGTTTCAATTAAAGTGTTGTTTTCTTGGGGTGTGCCAATTGTAATGCGCAGGCTGCCTTCGCAAAGTTCTACTTTGGAGCGGTCTCGTACAATAATTCCTCTTTCAACAAGAAAATTATAAATGCCTTTAGCATCGGTAGTCTTTGCTAAAATGAAGTTAGCATCAGAAGGGAATATTTTTGTAACAAAAGGCAACTGAAGCAGTGTTGCTACCAATTTCTCACGCTCTTTGATCGTTTCTTTGATCCAGTTGTTTACTTTATCAACATGTGTTAAAGCTTCTAATGCCAGCTGCTGAGACGCCTCATTGATATTGTAAGGCGGTTTTACCTTGTTAAACACCTCGATAATTTCCTCGCTGGCAAACGCCATCCCAACGCGCAAGGCTGCAAGCCCCCAGGCTTTAGATAAGGTTTGAAGAACAACAAGGTTGCCGTATTCGGTCAGTTCCTGAATAAAGCTTTTTTGGCGCGAGTAGTTTATATAGGCTTCATCAATTACAACCAAACCGGGGAAATTTGCAAGTACAGTTTCAATATCCTCGCGATTGATGGAATTTGCGGTAGGGTTGTTAGGCGAGCAAATGAAAATCAGCTTTGTGTTTTCATCAATCGTTTCAGCGATACCCTCTACGTTTAATTGATAATCAGGGGTTAAAGGAACTTTTTTCAGGGCTACATCGTTGATGTTAGCTGAAACTTCGTACATCCCGTAAGTAGGAGGTACGGTGATCACATTATCAACCCCCGGACGACAAAACGCCCTGAATAAGATG
>CBIHNR010000311.1:0-3783 GCA_966211215.1 uncultured Pedobacter sp. | reverse complement strand
ACCGCACCACATTACTATCGTGTAGAATTGCCTTCTTACAACCTGATTGCCGAAATGACAGCCACGCTTCGTTGCGGCATGCTACAGTTTACAGCACAGAAGGCAGACAGCCTCTATCTCCTGATTACTCCTAACAGTGATCAGGGAAAGGGCTTTGTAAAGGTGGATATTGAAAAGGGCCTGATATGGGGCTATAATCCTGCGCACCGCATTTACCAGGGTTGGGGTAAGCCAGCTGGTTTTAGCGGATATTTCGCTATAGAAGTAGAAAGAAAATTTACAACTTCAGGAACTTTTAGCGGCAGCGAAGTTTTTAGCCTCGATAGCATTCGTGACGGAAAGGAAATTGGAGCGTACATAGGAGTTAAGCTAAATAAAGGAGAGAAGCTTCGCGTTCGGGTTGGAACTTCGTTTAGCAGCCTCGATGGTGCATTGAAAAATTTACGGGCAGAAATAAAAGGCTGGGACTTTGAAAGCCTGGTTGCTCAAAATGAAGAAGTTTGGCAACGAGCTCTAAGCCAGGTGAAAGTAGAAACCGCAGACGTAAAAGCAAAGCGAATTTTCTACACCTCTATGTACCACAGCATGCAGCATCCTCGATTGTTTAATGATGTTGACGGCACTTATCCGGAGTTTGCAGGAAACTATAAACTTAATAAAATGGCATCTGGCAATTACTATGATGACTTCTCTATGTGGGATATCTACCGTGCGCATTTGCCGCTATTTGAAATACTTCAGCCAGAATTGATCAACAATAGCGTGCGCTCTATGATATTGAAAGGCCAACAGGGCGGATGGCTCCCCATTTTCCCCTGCTGGAACAGTTATACCGCAGCTATGATAGGTGACCATGTAACCGCCTTTATTGCTTCCGCTTATGTAAAGGGAATACGCAATTATGACGTGGCAGAAGCATACCGCCTCATGAGACAAAATGCTTTTAACCAATCCTCTCCTCAGGATTATAAGGACGGAAAGGGAAGGCGGGCACTCGGTTCATATTTAAAATACGGCTACATTCCAATGGAAGACTCCGTGCCCGAGGCATTTCATAAAAAAGAACAAGTAAGCCGCACACTGGAATATGCTTTTGATGATTTTGCACTGGCCAAAGTAGCCCAAGGTTTTGGTAAAACTAATGACTATAGCGAATTGATTAATAGAAGCTTAAATTACAGAAACGTATTTGATCCTTCAGTTAAAATGGTTCGTGGAAGATATATCAACAAAAGCTGGTATCAACCATTTAATCCGACTTCTAAAGAACCTTATATTACTGAAGGAACGCCCCAACAATACACTTTTTACGTTCCGCATGATGTGAAAGGGCTGGCTTCTTTAATTGGAGGAAAGGTGCAGCTGCAAACTTCGCTGGATAAACTTTTTGATGGCGGCGAATACTGGCACGGCAATGAGCCCGGCCATCAGATTCCATTCATGTACAACTACACACCATCGCCCTGGAAAACCCAATTAAGGGTAAAACAGATTCTTGAAGACGAATATAGCGACGGCCCAGGCGGACTAAGCGGTAACGATGACGCAGGGCAAATGTCGGCCTGGTATGTATTTGCTTCTCTTGGTTTCTACCCGCTTAATCCTGTTTCCAACCAATATCTGCTAACTGCTCCTTTATTTAAAAACTACACCATTGCCCTGGCGAACGGCAAAAAATTCAAGGTGCTTACACATAAGCAGTCGGATGCTTCTGCCTATATTTCATCAGTAAAGTTTAATGGAAAGCCTTATTCTAAAAACTATCTAAGGCATGCCATGATTATTAATGGCGGGTTGCTGGAGATATCATTGACAGATAAGCCTTCTAAAACCTGGGCAACAAAAGAAATTGAACAACCTGATTCTTTAACAAAATAAGATATGTCATTTAAAACATTCCCCACTTATATTTTTCTGTTCCTGGTTTGCACCACTGCTGCCTTGGCGCAGAAAAAAACGGCAAAAGCAAGAGATTTTCTGATTACCGATTATGGGGCCGTGGCCGATATTAAAAAGGATAATGCCGTAGCTATCCAAAAAGCGATAAATGCCTGTTCTTCTTCTGGAGGTGGACGAGTAATTGTACCTGCTGGACAGGTATTTATGAGCGGTCCATTCGACCTTAAATCAAACATAGAGTTTGTGGTTGAGGTGAACGCAGGAGTGCTTGCAAATCCGGACGAAGGGGTATACAAAACAAGTGCTTTCCGAGATAACAAAGGAGAGGGCACTATCTGGATTGGCGGAGAGAAGCTGGAGAACGTAACCCTTTCCGGATCTGGATTCCTCGATGGAAACGGCATTTCTTTTATGGGTGCAGAGCTGGAAGATTCTTATGTACTGAAACCATTTAACGTAGTAGACCCACGTCCGCACCTGCTTACAATTATTGGCGGAAAAAACATCCGCATTCATGATTTAACCATTCGGAATTCTGCTTATTGGACAGTTCACCTGATCGGTTGTGATGATGTGGCTATCGATAACATCACGCTGTTAAATAGCCTAAAAGTGAGAAACAGTGATGGTATCGACCTTGACCATAGTAAAAATGTACGTATAAGTAACTCTTATATTGAGTCTGGTGATGATTGTATCTGTTTGAAAAATCGCCGCGAGTATGAAGAGTTCGGCCCTTGTGAAAACATCACAGTTAGCAATTGTACTATGACATCGCGCTCCTGCGCTATTAAAATCGGCTCAGAAAATATGGACCGCATAAGCCACGTTGTAATCAATAACTGCATTATAAAAAAGAGCAACAGAGGCATCGGCATTCAAAACCGCGACGAGGGTACGGTAAGCGACGTAATATTTTCAGATATCGTTATTGATTCTCATTTATTCTCGGATGTGTGGTGGGGTAAAGCAGAACCTATTTATGTAACTGCATTTCGCAGGGCAACCGGCAATCATAAAGATGCTAACTGGCGCTTCCCGAAAGGAAAAACAGAAGGAAGTGTAGGAAAGGTAAGCCGCATTTATTTTAACAATATTAAAGGAGTAAGCGAAAATGGCATCTATGTAGGGGCCGAGTCTGCAGATAAGATATCTGATATTGTATTTGACCAGGTTGACCTTTTCATTAACAAAACCACGCAATTACCCGGTGGAATATACGACCGCCGGCCAGCTAAGGTAGAAGGCCTACTTTCTGGAAGTACTTCTGGATTTTATCTCGATAAAGCAAGCAATATCAGCATCAGAAATAGTTCTGTAACCTGGGGCGAAAACCGCCCTGCATACTACAAACACGTAGTTGAAAGCCACGACGTTACTAATCTGAAAACAACAAATATTGAAGGTGAATCGGCTTTTCCAGGCAACGTAGCAGCTATACAAAAATATTAGCAATCATTTGGATGTCTCATATATGCCGAATAAGCAATCTTTTTAAATAAACAATTCACAAATGAATAATTCAACTGTAGTAGGAGTAGACATAGGCGGCAGCCACATTACTGCTGCCCAGGTCGATGCAAAGACAAGTGAGATTATAGAAAGCACGCGAATGAGAAGTAGTGTTAACTCGGAGCAAGAAGCTTCCTCAATCATAGGGCAATGGTGCGAAGTGATTGCAAAAGCCTGTGGACTGCCTGCTAACGCGTCGAAAAAAATAGGCATTGCTATGCCTGGCCCTTTTGATTATCAAAACGGAATCAGTTTTATTAAAGGCCAAAATAAATATGACATGCTTTATGGCTTAAATATTAAACAGCTTTTGGCAGCGTCGTTAAACTTGGAGGTTGAAAATATCATTTTTTATAACGATGCCGCCAGCTT
>CBIHNR010000310.1:0-3806 GCA_966211215.1 uncultured Pedobacter sp. | reverse complement strand
GGAACATCGGTTTTTCGGATGTAGGAAAAAGTTTAAATCCTGTTTGTGTAAATAATAGAAATGCAAGAACACTTAATACGGTCGAGATGGCGATCGTCGTTTTTGGCCATTTTAAGGCTACAGGCATTATTCCACGATAAGAGTAAGTCAGGAATTTCTGCAAATACTTAAGGAAGATATTACCTTCTCCATACGTGTGAGTCTTTAATAAGCGGCTTCCTAAGAATGGAACCAGCGTTAAGGCCACTATCATTGATGCTAATACACTGGTAATAACTGCCATAGGCAGGCTACGGATAAATTCGCCGGCCATATCAGGTAAAAAGGCAAGAGGAAGAAAAGCAATCACTAAAGTGACCGTACATCCTACAACAGCTATTCCTATCTGTTTGGTACCTTTTAAAATAGCATCCATCCGGGAATGGCCTTCCCTAAGCCAGCGTTCAATATTTTCAACCACAACAATACTATCGTCAACCAGCAAGCCTAAAGCTACAACCAGGCCAACAATGCTTAATTGATTTAAGGAGAATCCCAGTAAATTCAACGCAATAAGCCCCAATGCAAGAGAAAGCGGAATAGATATCATCACAATAAGCGACGCTCTGAATCCTAAAGGCAGTAAGGTAATAACAACCAGAACTATAGCTAATACAAAGTCAAACCCCAGATGCCCTAACCGCCTAGAAACCATATCCGCCTGATCGAAATTTTTCACCAGCTGTATATTGGAAGGCAGACTTTTACTGAATTCTTCCAGCACCGGAAGGTATTGATCCTGAACTGCAGCAATATTCACATTGTCTTTCATGGCTGCCGTAACCAGTACACTACGGTGTCCGTTCAAACGGGTAATGTGGTTTACCATAGCGTCTTTATAACTCACAGCAGCAACATCTTTCAGGTACACTATTTTCCCATTGGCATTATAAATAACGGTATTGGCAACATCTTCTACCGATTTAAACTTACCGCTGGTTTTAACATTAAAGATCTTACTTTTCAGGTTAATACTTCCTCCGGGGATATCTGCGGCTTCGCTTTGCAAACTTCCCACCACTACATTGAGGGGAATTTTTAATTGCGACAGTTTATCCAACTGCATATCAATCCGGATTTCCTGTTCAGGCATTCCGAAATATTTTACCTCCTTAAGATTAGTGATCTTCTCCAGGCGGGTTTTAAGAACGTCTGCCTGATCCCTGAGTAACTTCGCCGAAGCATTGTCCGAAACCAGTGCCACCTGTAATACTTTCACATCCGAAGAAGAAATCTTCTCCGTTTTAATCATATAGATCTCTTTCGGAAGTTCGCTGTTCTTCAGTGCATTTATTTCCGTAGATATCTCCTGATATTTATTATCTACATCCACCCCGTAGTTAAATTTAACCTGGATGGCTGCAACACCATCTTCTACTGTGGTAAGGATTTTGTCAATATTTTCAAGTCCATATATCTTGTTTTCAATCGGTTTTACCACCTGTTCTTCCATATCTTTCGGATTGGTACCTGGATAGATAACCGTGATCAGATATTGTGGCGGATGGGTAGTTGGATCTTCCGACCGGGGCATTGTAAACAGCGTGAGCAGGCCAACAACTGTTACAAGAAGGAAGATTATCAGCGTAAACTGATAGTTCTTAACGGAGAAATTTGTAATCTTCATGCCTTTGGTATTTATCTGATGATTTTAATAGTGGATTGCTCGTTGAGGTAGGCGCTGTTGGAGATCACAATGTTATTCACTCCGTATAGTTCCTTTTTTACATACACGCTTTCATTATCGAACTTTACAATGTTTACCGGAATCTTTTTAACGCCACTGGTTCCAGTAGTTGTAAAAACAAATGCCTTGTTCCCATCGGCTTCTACTAACGAATCGTATGGAATTACGATAACGCTTTCCTCCTGATTGGTAGCTATTTCGGCTTTGCCAAACATGCCCACTGCTGGTAATACGTTGTTTGATTTTAATTTCAGTTCCACTTGGAATGAGCCAGCCTGCTGGTCTGCTGCCCGTGACTTGCGGAAAACAACCGCATCAAATATTTTATTGGCATAACCATCCAGGGTTACCTTTGCTGTCTGGCCTACGCGAATCATTGCCCATTCCCGGTCTGTTACACCTACTTTAAGCAAATAGCTGTTCGTTTGATCGGTTAAGTTTGTTAGAAGTACAGGCATACCCGGACTAATTACTTCCCCTTCATTGGCAATTTTCTGACTCACAAATCCATCACTGGCTGCATAGATTTTTGAATATTGTTCATTGAAAGCAACAGCGTCTTTTGCTTTCCGGGCAACGTCAAGGGCTGTTTTTGTATTTTGCAATTGCTCCAGGGTAAAAACACTGTCTTTATAAAGATTAACTGCACGGGCATAGTCACGCTGTGCCTTTTCTACACCCAAGTTTGCCTGGGAGAGGCCAGCAGAAATTTCCGTTGCATTTAGTGTTGCCAGCAATTGGCCCTTCTTGAAAAATTGTCCCTCTTCTACCAAAATCCGGTTGACAACCCCACCTATTTTGAAAGAGTATCGCGCTTCATTTTCCGTACTTACCAAACCCGTAGCGCTTATGTACTGCGGTAATTCTAATGCGGCTACGGCTGAAATCTTAACCGGGATAATATCTGGTTCGGTAAATGTATGTTTAGCTTTGCTCTCTACTTTGCAGGAAGACAAGTAAAGCAGGGCCGAGAAGGCCATTATGCTGAATAATTGAATCGTTTTCATAATATCTTTTTTTTGTATTTTATTGTATGGTAAAACTTGCATTGGCGCGTTCGATAGCTGTGTAAGATATCCAGGTGTCGAATAGCGCAATATTGGCTTGAAGTTGTGAGTCAATCAATTGGTTCTGAGCATCTAAAAGCTCAATGTAAATAGCCATCCCTTCCTTGTATAAGCGCAGCATATCCTGATAATATTTCTGGTTGGTTTTTAATTGAGATTGTGCTGCATCATACCCGGCAATTGCCTTTTGCATATCATTCTGTCGCACTTTCAGCTCCATCTGCAGTTGCTGCTGCACATAATCCGTTTGGGCGCTGATGCTTTGGCGTTCAAACTGAGTCTGTTTTACTTTGTGAGAGTTTTTTCCGAAGGAGAAAAGATTCCATTCCAGCGAAACAGCCCAGAAGTAGTAGCGGCTCTGTGTGTTAAACCGCCAGTCAAAAGCTTGCGAACCCAGATCGAGATAAGTGCCTATTTTGGGTATCAGGTACGATTTTGCAAGGCCAGTAAGGTTACTGTTAATATCTCTGGCAATCTCTAGTTTCGACAATTCTTCTCTACCTGTAACACTATTGTTCTGAAGATAATTCTGTTCAGGTAATTCTTTAATTTCATCCGTCTGTATACTGTCTGTTAAAGAACGGTTCAATAAGAAATTAAAATAGTTACGGGCAGATTCAGCTGTTTTGTTCGCTGCGATCAATGAAGCATTCATTTTTGAAACTTCATTTGTACTGCGGATAACAGTGGTGTGATTTACCTTGCTGTTGGTGTATAAAGCGGTATTAATACGCAAGCCTTCCTTTACAAGTCCAAGAGATGATTCGTAGATCTTAACTGCATTAATGGCTTTCAGGTAATTGTAGTAAGCGTTTTTAATCTCTTTCACCAGTTCGCGTTTGTAAAGCTGTACCTCTGCTTTTTGCAAATCCACCTGTTGCAGTTTAATTCTTTTGTTATAAACCAGCTCTGCATTCAGCACAGGCCAGGTAGTGCGAAACTTTGCATCGTAGTAATTGTCAGGATTCAGTTGAATACTCTTATTCTGAAGTTGGGGAAACGAGTTAGTCCCT
>CBIHNR010000309.1:0-3840 GCA_966211215.1 uncultured Pedobacter sp. | reverse complement strand
ACCGACGACCTCCAGCACCCCATGCTGGCGCGATACCGGGCTACGCTACATCCCGAAAGAGGTATTTGCTTGTGCAAATATATAAGATGAGTTGAAATTTTAATAGCCAGAAAGGGGCTCACATAAAAGAAAGGATTAAGTTCTTTTCAATGCAGCGCCGTAGATTGTGTTTAATTTTCAACAGAATCACGCTTTTTTGTTTAGGATTAAAGTAAAGTCGGTTTGTTTTAGAAAAATGAGAAAAGTTTCTGCGTGCTGAATTATTCCACTAAATGCATCAGATTTATTTGCTAACTTAGTAACACTGCTTATGCCCAATCTTATGAAAAACAGTTACTTATCGCCGAATTCAGCTGGTTCTTTCAATTGTCTTCATAGTACATTTGTTGTTTCTTATAAAGATATTGATGGCACCATTCTTCATGGCTATGTAACTCAGTTGAGTAAAGATGATTTCGAGGTTTATATAAAGGAGAAAGAAGTAATTATTCAGTGTAAGAAGGACGAGAGTGGCATCGTTTCCTGTAAATTGAACAGTAAAAGAAACGTGCCATGGATAGAAGGAATAAGCAATGCAGTTGCACGAAATCTTTTAGAACAGTAATACACTTGTCATTCTTTTGCAAGAAGACTTTGTAAATATTAAACATCAAGAGTTTTATTTTAATAAATCATAATTGTGATAAGCTTAGGCCCTGTTGCTGAGATCAACAGGGCTTTTTTATTGACATGTCCCGTGCGGAAAAAGGGTAACAGTTCTTATAAAAAGTATTGGCCTTTGTTTCACGAGTCTTTTTTTAACATGTCAAAATCTTATTATTTTATTGATTATCAATTAGATATTTTATTGTAACCATAAAAATGGCATACCCGTATACCCTAATTCCTGGGAGGGAATAACAATTTTTGTACAGAGTTTTATACGAATTTTTGTTAAAAGTTGTTAAAAGTAGACAATATGCACTTTGACGGGTGCAATATTTTTCTATTTTTGTGATGCTCGAACCGAAGGATGGTTAAGAGGGCGTTTATATTAAGGAATAATTAATTGTAAACGAGTTTAGAATGGGAAAAAATCTAATAGTAGCAATACTACTAATTTTAGGAACTGTGTCATCCCAGGCACAATCAAAAAAAACTACCGAAGACCCTGATAATCTTGCGAAAGATTATTTTTCACAAATAATGGGAGTGGCTGTCTCTGCTACTTCAAATGTAAAGCTTTATCAATTTGTATACGATTGGTTGGGTACTCCTTACCGCTTAGGTGGAGATACAGAAAAAGGGATTGACTGTTCAGGGTTTGCGTTTCAACTATACGATAAAGTGTTTAACACTGTAATCGGAAATAACTCCAGGAATATATTTAGCATGGTAAATCCGGTTAATAAAGAGGAGTTAAAAGAAGGCGATTTAGTATTCTTTAAGATAAATAGCCGTGCCATATCTCATGTAGGGGTTTATTTAGGAAACGATAAGTTCGCCCATGCCTCAAGCAGCCGTGGCGTAATGATAAGCAATCTAAACGAAGCCTACTGGAAGCGTTATTATTACAAGGGGGGAAGGCTCATAGAGTCTTTAAGAGAGAAGTTAGCAGAGAACTAAGCTTCTTTTATTAGAAATGAAAGATTTTGTAAAGCCGCTTTAGTGCGGCTTTTTTATTATCCTTCCAGTAGGAACACAATCAATTCTTTCGGGCCGTGAGCTCCTAAAACAAGCGTTTTTTCAATATCTGCGGTTCTGCTTGGCCCAGTTATAGTAGATATCATGCTCGGTAGCCTTTCTTCATACTTAGTTCTTAGCAGGTTAAAGCCATCTTTTAAATCGAGTACAAGCTGTGATGTATAAGCTACAACGATATGGTGGCTAGGGTAGATACTTAGCCTTCTACCTGCCTCACTGCCATTCGACACTAAAACGCTCCCGTTTCTTGCAATTAACGATTCACATAAGGTTATTCCAACTTCAGCTTGAATAAAATCTTTGTCAGTGCTGTAAAAGGGGAATTCATACTGAGCTAGAACATCTTGTAGCGATGGCTCCCAACAATAGATTTTTCTCCAATTCTTTTCGTCTGCAAGAACTAACAGGTTTTCAATGAATTGAATTTCATCTTCACAGAAAACAAACTTTCCCGCTACAAGGCTAAGCTGTTCGGCAAATAGTATTTCGAGATAATCATTATAAGGCTCGTACAGAGGCGCTTCTTCAAGGTTAGGATAGGGATTGTCTCGTTTTTCTAATAAAGCCCTCCGGATCTTTTTAAGCATTTTCTCTTTAGATGTCGTTTCTTTCATGCGCCTCAGCTTATTCTGCAAAAATCGGGTATCCAATGTATACTTCAAAGAAAAAGCCCCGTATTTTTCGGGGCTTTTCGTCACTCTTTATCAATCTTTAAAAGTGGAGGTTAACCTAAAGGATTAGCCTCGGAACTTTTTAATGGTTCAGTGGAATCACTAACAGGTTCTGGATGAAGGTTCTCGGCTACCGGGCGTTGATTTCCACTGTCGTCGCCATTTACAAATTCATCGTAAGTGGTACGGTGGCTAAATGGCCTTTTGCCTAAAATCTCTTCCAAATCACTCTGGAACAAAATTTCTTTCTCCAATAATTTCTGAGCAAGTTTTTCTAAGCCTTCGCCCTTCTCAGTAAGCAACTGCTTAGTTCTTACATATACAGAATTAATCAAGTTTCTTACTTCCTCGTCAATTAGTTCAGCAGTCTTTTCAGAATAAGGCTTGTTAAACTGATCTTGTTGGTCGTTGAAAGAGATGTTCCCAACTTTAGGGTTCATACCGTATAGGGTAATCATCGCATAAGATAGCTTGGTAATTCTTTCAAGGTCATTTTGCGCTCCTGTAGAAATCTTGCCGAATGTGATATCTTCAGCAACGCGACCGCCCATAGTCATACACATGCCATCAATTAATTGCTCTGTAGTGTATAGGAATTGTTCTTTCGGCAGATACTGCGCATAGCCTAGTGCCGCAACCCCACGAGGCACGATCGATACCTTAACCAATGGGTCTGCATGCTCTAAAAACCAACCTGCAATTGCGTGCCCAGCCTCATGATAGGCAACAATCTTTTTCTCTTCAGGAGAAATGATTTTGTTTTTCTTTTCCAAGCCTCCAATAACACGATCGATAGCATCTTGGAAATCATGCATATCAACAGCTGGTTTGTCTTTACGAGCAGCGATTAAAGCCGCTTCGTTACAAACATTGGCAATTTCAGCACCAGCAAAGCCCGGAGTCTGCGCAGAAAGCTTTTTAGGATCTACTTCTTCCGATAATTTAATCGGAGCCAGGTGAACCTTAAAAATCTGCTCACGTCCTACCAAATCCGGCTTGTCAATAGAAATTTGCCTGTCAAAACGTCCGGGCCTTAATAATGCAGAGTCAAGTACATCCGGGCGGTTGGTTGCCGCCATGATGATAATTCCCGAATCAGTACCGAAACCATCCATTTCTACAAGTAGTTGGTTAAGGGTGTTTTCACGTTCATCGTTTCCACCAACAATATTGTTTTTTCCACGAGCACGGCCAATGGCATCAATCTCGTCGATGAAAATTATACAAGGTGCTTTGTCTTTAGCCTGGCGGAATAGATCTCTCACACGGGATGCTCCAACACCCACAAACATCTCAACGAAATCTGAGCCAGATAGCGAAAAGAACGGCACTTGAGCTTCGCCTGCCACAGCTTTCGCTAAAAGGGTTTTTCCTGTGCCCGGAGATCCTACAAGCAATGCGCCTTTCGGGATTTTACCACCCAGGTTAGTATATTTTTGTGGGTTTTTAAGGAAATCGACAATTTCCATTACTTCCAGTTTCGCTT
>CBIHNR010000308.1:0-3857 GCA_966211215.1 uncultured Pedobacter sp. | reverse complement strand
TTTTCTTGATTTATTTATGATTTTGGTTTGTTTTTAATAGGTATAAATGAGATCGCTTCGCTAAGTATTTGGTTACTTTTTATCAAGAAAAAGTAACAAGAAAGAAGAGTTGGAAGCAGCTCCTTAGATGTCAAAGGCAAAAACTTCAATAAAAAGCCCCTACATGATTTATGTCATAGGTAGTTTTTCATTTTTTTTCAAAACACCGAAAGTAAAGATGACATCATACTAAATAAAGCGATTGGTCATCCCGAATTTATTTCGGGAACCCACTTGCATTGTGCGAATGTATGATGGGGTGCTGAAATGAATCAGCATGACCAGGCGAATTAGAAAGGTTCACTTACATACTTAATTTTTATGTCATAGGTAACTTTATGGGTCAGGAATCTCGCGAAGTAGAGCGGGCCCTAAAAAGATGAGAATATTGATCCGCTTTGCCAATGGAATGAAATACGGACCAGAAATTTTTGGGAGATGGTATAAAAAATTAAAGGCGATTTAGAGTTTCGCCTTTAATTCTTCTCTGATTTTATCAAGGTTTTCATACAGTTCGTTACATCTGGTCTGTATGCTCTTAAACATTGCCGGAATATCCGAAAGCCCATCGCCCTGACGCGCTTTGCGCTCAATTTCTGCCATGATATCTTTAGCTTCGTTTATTCCCATAAAGGCAAGCGTAGGTTTTATTTTATGAGCCACATCACCTACAGATTTCCAGTCGCTGGTATTAACAGCTTGTTCAAGCTGCTCAAAGTAAAGAGGGGTTTGCTCTATAAAAATGTCGATCATGTCGATCATAAATTCTTCGCTTCCTCCTGCAATATCGTTCAGATAAGACAAATCAATTTCGAACCCTTTGTTGTCTGCCATTTTTGCTTTATATGTGATTTAAGTTTTGTACGGATAGTTTGTCTGTAAGTTCCAAAGCTATTGATTTTATTGATTTCTTTAGCTTAGGGTGGATAAAATCAGGCGCAATTTCAAACATAGGCTCTACAGCAAAGCGCCTTTCATGAAAATATTGGTGCGGGATTATTAAATCTGGCTCGTCAATAATTTCATCACCATAAAATAAGATATCAATATCAATATGCCTGGAACCCCATTTTTCAATCCGTTTTCGCCCAAGCCCTTTTTCTATTAACAAAATTTGGCTCAAAAGTTCGTGTGGGCTTAAAGAAGTTTTTATCAAAATAACCTGGTTGAGATAGTCGGGCTGATTGTTTACTCCCCAGGACTGGGTTTGATAGACAGAGGATTTTTTAAGTATTTGGCCAACCCGGGCTTCGATTTGTTCGGCAGCTTGCAGTAAAAGTTTCTCGCGCTTCCCTAAGTTGCTGCCTAACAATAAATATATTTCGTGCATAAACCTTATATGCCTTGTAACGTTTCAAATATATTCATATCTAACGTATACTTGCACAAATAAATATATTTAACGCCAATGAGAAGTTTTTTTAAGATGGCTTTAGCCTCTTTTGTGGGTATCATGGTGTCGTTTGTTGTGATACTGATGGTTATCGCCATAATGATCGGCGTATTAATAGCAAAAGCAGACAATGATCGCGTACAGGTCAGCTCTAATTCGGTATTGCACATTCCATTAAACCATGCGGTGGTTGAACGGGGGCATAAAACTCCGTTTGAAGATTTGGATATTGGCTTTGGGCATGAAAAAAATGCAGGCTTAAACGATATTCTTGAAGCAATTAAGCGTGCTGAAGAAGATGAAAATATTAAAGGTATTTACCTTGATTTAAGCAGCCTGCAAGCTGGGTTGGCCAGTACCGAGGAAATCAGAAATGCCCTATTACGGTTTAAAAAATCAAAGAAATTTATTCTTGCTTACAGCGAAGTTTACACTAAAGGCGCATATTACCTTGCTTCAGTTGCGGATAAGATTTACCTTAATCCCGAGGGTATTTTAGAGTTTACAGGTTACAGTTCAGAGCTGATGTTCTTCAAAGGAACTCTCGAAAAGCTCGAAATCGAGCCACAGGTGATAAAAGTTGGAACCTATAAAAGTGCAGTTGAGCCATTTGTTCTGGATAAAATGAGCGAGCCTAACCGGAAGCAGGTTACTTCATTTCTAGGTTCGATGTACGATCATTACCTGACTAGGATAGCTGCTTCGCGAAGAATAAACAAGGATTCGTTATTTACCATTGCCAATCAGTTAAAAGTGCAAAATGCCAGTGATGCAGTACGCTTTAAATTGGTAGATGGCCTGCGCTATAAAGACCAGGTTTTAGACGAGTTGAAGCAACGTGCAGGCATCGAAAAGAAGAAGGATGTGAAGGCGGTTACTTTACTCGATTATATTAAGAATAATAAAAAGGAAGACGGCGATTTTAATACCCGGATAGCAATTGTTTATGCCTCTGGCGAGATAGTGGGCGGCGATGGAAAGGACGATCAGATAGGCTCTGAGAAGGTATCGAAAGCTATTCGAAAAGCCCGTACAGATGATAAAGTTAAAGCGGTGGTGTTAAGAGTTAATTCTCCGGGCGGCAGTGCCTTAGCTTCAGATGTGATTTGGAGAGAAGTGGTGCTGACGAAAAAAGTAAAACCGGTTATTGTTTCTATGGGGGATCTCGCTGCCTCTGGCGGATATTATATCTCTTGCGCAGCAGACTCTATTTTCGCACAGCCGAATACCATAACAGGCTCAATCGGGGTTTTTGGGATTATTCCTAATATGCAGAAGTTCTTTAACAATAAGCTAGGGATTACTTTTGATGGAGTAAAAACCGGGCAGTATGCAGACCTTGGAACAGTGTCGCGTCCATTAACAGACGGTGAAAAACTGATTATTCAGAACGAGGTAAACAGGATTTATGGTTCTTTCACTAAGCGAGTGGCCGAAGGCAGAAAAAAATCGCAAGCTTATATTGATGAAATTGGGCAGGGTAGAGTTTGGAGCGGATCTGAAGCTATTAAAATTGGTTTGGTGGATAAGCTTGGAAATATTGGTGATGCAGTTCGCTCTGCCGCAAAAATGGCCAAGGTAAAGGATTATCGAATTGTTTCTTACCCTATCCAAAAGGAAGGCATTGAGGCGCTGTTTGATAAAAGTGGTGATAAGCTAAAAGACTATTTCGCTAAAAGAGAACTTGGTGAGCAGTACGAATATTTTCAGAAATTGAAATCTGCTGTAAGCCTTAGTGGAATCCAGGCAAGAATGCCGTTTGATATAAATGTAAAATAGGCTTTAGCGAGATTTAGATATGAGGGCAATAGCTGGAAGGGCTGTTGCCCTTTTTTGTTAAGAAGTTTATTTATAGTTTGCGAAATGGAAAAAGGTGCTTGTGTTTATATTATGACGAATTCGCATAAAACTACTTTATATATTGGGGTAACATCTGAGTTAGTAACTCGTGTTATGGAGCATAAGGAACATAAATACAAGAGCAGTTTTACGGATAAGTATAATTTAGAATATTGCGTTTATTATGAGTTTCTTTCAACTGTGGAAGATGCAATAGGCCGGGAGAAACAGCTTAAGAAATGGCGTAGGGAGAAGAAAGATGTTTTGGTATCTTCCATTAATCCCGAGTGGAAGGATTTATGGGACGAGATATGTAGTTGGTAATCTCTTTTTCAGCGCGTCATTTCGAATCCCTTTACGGCTGAGAAATCTCCCGATACAGAGGTAGCGCCACAATTGTCAGCACTTCGGCTCAGGGGATTGTCACTGCATGCCTCTACTCATAACCCGCCCATCCATGCCTCACAATGACGGTAAATTTGGAAGGACAGCACTTTAACCCCAGCGCGTCATTTCGAATCCCTTTACGGGTGAGAAATCTCCCGATACAGAGGAAGCGCCACAATTGTCAGCACTTCGGCTCAGG
>CBIHNR010000307.1:0-3903 GCA_966211215.1 uncultured Pedobacter sp. | reverse complement strand
CGCTTCTGCCTTGAAGCTCTCGAAATCGAAATCTTGGTTACTCATTTAATGTGTCGAAAATAAAAATCATTACTAATTTTTTATCTGACACAGTTTATTTTACAGTCTCATAAGTTATGACCATACTTAACTACTTAATACACTAATTTTAGATCAAGGCTTCCCTACCTCAAGACCTATAGTCTTGGGGCTTGGGAGGTAAATAAAACTATCCGAAATAGGTGCTGCTCCCTCAAATGCATTATCTTCTACATGTTGGACAGTTAACCAGCACCGTGTAACTTAATTCTTATTTTGATACTTATACTATCTGCTTCTTTATTGACTGATTTTTATGAAATTGATTTCTATACTTCTTTATGTATTCTGATGGATTCATGCCAAACAATTTATTAAAATGTTCCCGGAAGTGTTTGACATCTTTCATTCCAACCATAAAAGCTACCTCACTTATAGTCAGGTCGGTAGTGACAAAAATTTCAGCCGCCTTTCTTAATCGAATTGATCGTAAAAAACTTATTCCAGACTGGCCAAAAATCGATTTGATACGCTGATACAATGCTGAATGGCTCATCCCGATTTCTGTTGCCAACTTTTTAATACCAAAATCTTCGTCTCTTAAATTCTCCTCGATAATCTGAATACATTTATCTAAGAACTCCTTATGCTCGGGCGAAATTTTAGAATTATCAGGCTGCAGGGTAATTTTATTATAGAAGTAGTTCTGCAAATTATTTCTACTTTTCAAAATACCAGAAACTCTAGCTATTAAGATTTCCTTCTCGAATGGCTTACTTATAAAATCATCTGCACCACATTCAATACCTTTCAACTTTATTTCAGCCGATGAACTCGCCGTAAGAAGAATTATTGGAATATGCCTTAACGAAGCATCCTCTTTTATACGGCTGCATAACTCTATGCCACTTAATCCCTGCATCATTACGTCACTAATAACAATATCAGGCGTGTGCTTATTTATCATTTCTAATCCGGAAGAGCCATTGTCTGCTTCAAGCACCTCAAACTCATCGTCAAATAACTGCTTTATATACCTTCTGAGATCTGCGTTATCATCAATCACTAATATGGTTTTGATTTCAGAATATAACGGTTTGTCTTTTTCTCCATCTATCAATTCCACTGGATCATTCATCTGATCGTTTTCATCCACAAGCCCTTCCAGGAAGCGCGATACTTCTGTTCGTTCTTCAAAAATGATCTGTGATCCAAAATGTTCTTTGCCCTTCTTAAGTGTAAGGGTAAACGTTGTCCCCTGCCCCTCTTTACTAGTGTATGCAATGGTTCCGTGATGAGCTTCAATAAAATTTTTCACGAGGTATAAGCCTATCCCAAATCCACCTTTCGCTGTTGTACCCCTATGAGCTACCTGATAAAACTGCTCAAATAGTTTAACCCCTACATCGGAAGGAATTCCCAATCCGGTATCCCTTACCTCAATATTGATTAAACTTTCTGTTTCTGAAAGCCTTACTTGTACCTTCCCTTGTGCAGGTGTAAATTTCAAGGCATTAGAAAGCAAATTAAAAATCACTATTTCAATCTTTTCCCTGTCGGCGTATACCTCCAAATTTTCTTCGGTGGACTCGAACACCAGTTCAATCTCCTGCTGTTTGGCTTGATTAGTAAAGCAGAGATATACTTCTTTACACACATCGGTAATACTCAGCTTACTTATTTTTAACTTCTCTAGTTCATTTTCGGATTTTCGGAATAGCAGTAATTGGTCTACCAAGCTTAGCAATCGACGGGCATTTCGGTAAACAACAATTAATTTATTCGAACTAAGTTCTTTCCCCTCATCATACAGCATTTCTTTCAACGGATTAATGATAAGCGTAAGCGGGGATCGAAACTCATGTGATATGCTGGTAAAGAAATCTACTTTTTTACGATGCAGCTCCTTCTCTTTCTCAACCTTAAAATTTGCTGTTTCAATCTCATATTCCAATCGGGCTTGTTTTGTTCGGTAGCGGATATAAGAGTACAGGATAGCCGCCAATGCACCCATGTACAAAAGATAGGCCCACCAGGTTTGATACCAAGGTGGTAAGATTGTAATCCTGATACTGGCAGGTTTCTCATTCCAAATGCCATCATTATTTGCGGCCTTTACCCTAAAGACATATTCTCCCGGATCGAGATTAGTAAAGGTGGCGCTTCTTTTGTTGCCTATATAATTCCAGTCATTGTCAAATCCTTCTAACTTATATGCATACTCGGTTTTAGCTGAAAATGTATAATTGATGGCAGCAAAGCTGAAAGAAAACATAGATTGTTTCCAGGATAATGTGATGTCCCGAGTCTGGCTGACCTGCTGATTAAGAAGAGAGTCAGGCGCTCCGGGAATAATGGATTTATTTAAAACCTGAAAATCGCTTATATAAACAGGTGCTTTAAACTCATTATGCTTTAGCTTTTGGGGATTAAATACATTAAAGCCACCATAACCGCCAAAATAAATGTCGCCGCTCCTGGTTTTTAATGAGCTTTGCATAAAGAACTGGTTACCCTGTAAGCCGTCTCCAACAAAAAAATTCCGTACCGCCCCTTTCTCCGGATCGAGCTGGCTGAGGCCTAAATTTGTGGATATCCAGAGTTTGCCATTATCATCTTCCACTAGTGCATGTACCTGATTGTTAGCCAGACCATTACTCACATCAAACCGCTTAAGAACTCTTCCCTGCCTATCAAAAAGAAAAAGTCCTTTGTTAGCTGAACCTGCCCAGAAATTACCTTTACTGTCTTGAAGAAAGGAACGGATATCGTTATCTGGAAAATTCTTGTAAGCTACAAATCCGTTATGGGCTTCATCATACCTGTATAAGCCGTTAACAGTACAAGCCCACATGCTCTTTTGCTTGTCTTCCACTAACAAATAAACGATATCAGCACCTAAAGCATACTTATTTTTCGGATCCTTTTTAAATCGTTTGATGACTCCTTTTTTGGGGTCGAGTACATCAATTCCCACATAAGTCATCGCCATCCAAAGTGCCCCTTTGTAGTCTCTTTTGATATGCCAAACGTGCCTGCCGGATATATTAAATGGAGTACTTTTATTATTGGAATTAAATCGCTCAAATGTATTTGTGTTCTTATGGAAACAATTTAATCCGGCATCCCAGGTTCCTACCCAAATATTACCCTCTAAATCTTCCTCTAAACATCTTACTACATTGCCACTTAGACTTCCCGCATCGTTAGGATTGTGCCTGAAATGCGAGAACTTTTTTGTAATCGGATTAAAGCCATTCATCCCATTCTCGGTTGCAATCCAAATTCTGCCATCAGAATCTTCCAGAAAGTTACCCACAACATTAGAGCTGGGAGAAGCATTTCCATTGCCTGCCCTGTACAAATCAAATTTGTACTCCTTAGGGTTATAATAATTCACGCCACCATTAGCCGTTCCTACCCATAATATCCCTTCTTTGTCTTTATAGAGAGCCCATATACCATCTGTATTTAAGCCTTCCTTGTCAAGTTCGTTGTACTGTATGTATTCGAATCGCCGTGTCTTTAAATTTAATCTATTTAATCCTCCCAGATCCACAGCTAATAATAAATGCTGATCGTCATCGGCTATAATCCAATGAATCAGGCTTTTATTAGTACCAGAGCCATCTGCCTTTATTGGAAAATGATCTGTTTTTTTTGTCGAAGGATCGAAAACATGTAAACCAGCTCCCCTTGTGCCGATCCATATCTTATCATAATTATCAACGTAAAGATTGTTTAATGTCTTTTCGGAAGCGTTAAGTTCCAGATTATATGCACTGAACTTTTTGGTTTCAGGATTCAGGCAAAAAAGACTATCTCCGTAGCATGTTGTCCAAATGTTGCCTTTAGAGTCTTCTCCGATGCCCCGGGCGGAGAAAT
>CBIHNR010000306.1:0-3947 GCA_966211215.1 uncultured Pedobacter sp. | reverse complement strand
CGTAGGAGATAATGGCGCTTATTTTTTGCCACCCGAAGCAACTGGTGTGATCTGGAATGATGTGTTGTTTAACCGCCTTCAAAACAGGGATATTGAACGCAGGTTATTTAACGTTGATGCGTTTCTTATTCACACTAAGCAGTTCACCAAAAAGCTGAGAACAAGCCTTCTTTTGGGTACTAATTATAACACTAATAATGGTACTAATCTTATAACCGAAGGCTATGCAACAGCAACCGGTCAAATGCGGTCATTAGGTGCGGCGTCTGCTTATAGTTCGTTCAGATCTACTATTGGTGATGAAACCTATGTGAGATTATTTACGCAGGGACAATTATTCTATGACGACAGGTATTCTATAAATTTTGTTCTAAGCCGGGATGGGTCATCTAAGTTCGGCCCTTCAAACAGATACGGCTTATTCCCTTCTGTAGGTGGATATTGGAGGATTTCCGGTGAGCCCTTTCTTAAAGGTTCAAGATCTATAAGTGATTTAAAACTGAGGTTCTCCTGGGGAGAAACCGGCGGAAACAGTATCACTAACTATGCCTATATCAGCCAGTTTAGTACAGGACAGAATTATGATGGCGTAATTGGTGTTTCGCAAAATAACCCGCAACTCAATCATCTAAGATGGGAGTCGAGCTTGCAGAAGAACCTTGGTTTGGATGTAGAGCTGTTCAGAAAAGTAAATATCACTCTTGACTTGTATGAGAAGACAACGAAAAACTTACTGTATAACCTGACAATTCCCAGCAGCAGCGGCCTTCCAAACAATTCTGGCAATAGTATAGTGATGTTAACCAATCTTGGAGATATCAGCAATAAGGGTATCGATTTAGACATATCGGGTGACATCATAAGAAACAAGAAAAAAAATGGATTTAATTGGAATGTTCTATTCAATATCTCCAGAAACCTAAATAAAGTTACTTCCTTACCAGGCGGTACATTAACTTTTGCTAATAATTTTGCCCGTTTCCAAAGCCAGGTTAAAGAAGGCGATCCATTGGGCACCTATTACGGGCTGATATATAAGGGGGTTTACGCAACTGATGCAGAGGCCGCAGTGCGGGACGCAAATGGCAATATTGTTTATGATGTTGATGGTGTTACTCCACGTATCATCAGGCTTGACTCAGAAACCGGCGCTCCATTTAAAGGAGGAGACGCTATATATGAGGATTTCAATCATGACGGTATCATAAATGCCCAAGACCGAGTACTTGTTGGTAATGCAAACCCTGATTTCTTCGGTGGGATAAATAACTCGTTTCGTTACAAAAACTTCAGTTTCAACTTCTTTATCAGCTACCAATACGGTAATGATATCATTAACGGCTTACGCTATGAATTGGAAAGGATGGACGGTGTAGCAAACCAGGCCACAACAGTTTTAAAACGTTGGAGAAAGCAGGGAGACATAACCAATATCCCCAGAGCCTTGCGTTCTGATAACCGTAATACCGTGGGCTCTACCAGGTGGATCGAAGATGGTTCCTATGCCCGTTTAAAAACCGTTACGCTTGGATACCAATTCCCAAATGACATGGTAAAGAAAGTTAAGTTGCGCGGCCTGGATGTGTTTTTAACAGGATCAAACCTGTTTACACTAACCAAATATAGTGGCGCTGATCCTGAAATTCCTTTAGGTGGCGATTTGGCCTTCGGAGGAGTCGACCGCGCAACCAATCCACGGGCAAAACAATACACCTTCGGCGCAAACATCAAATTTTAACGGTTTAAAGAATTACAGATGTATAGTATTAAAAATAATAAGCTAGTAACATCAATTGCTATGGCAGCAATGTTGTCAATATTCAGCAGTTGCGATAAGCTGCTGGATTCTAAGCCTGATAGCTCGCTAACCCGTCAGGAGTTTTTCAAAACGGAAGCTGATGCAAATTCAGCTTTGGTTGGAGTTTATGATGCCCTGCAAGGTTGCGTTAACCAATTCTGGCTTTGGGGCGAAAGTCGGGGAGACCTGGTTGTATCTGGAACCAATCCTTACTTGCAACTTTTTACCAGTGTAGATGATATATCAAAATGGCAGGTTGCCTATCTGTTAATTGGGCGTGCTAATGTGGTTATTACGGATGTTCCCCAGATCACCAAATCAGATAAGAATTTTTCGGAAGCTGAAAGTAACTCGGTAGTAGGGCAAGCCTGTTTTTTACGCGCCCTGGCATATTTTTACCTGGTTCGCACTTTTAATCAGGTGCCATTGGTGCTTGATGCCCCTAATAGCGATGATGTACATTATACCCCTGCTAAAGCCAGCGCGGATGAAATTTTAAACCAGATAGAAGCTGACCTGGCTTTTGCCGAACCAAATGTCCCTGTTGAATATGCACGCGAAAGGGACTTACGTGGTTTGGTAACAAGGGCTGCGGTAAATGCTTTGCAGGCAGATGTTTATTTGTGGCGTGCTAAGTATAACGAGGCGGCAGACGCAGCAAAAAAAGTTATAGATAATACCAGGTTGTATTCTCTGGTACAAAGCGAAGACTGGTTTAACGTGTTTTCAGTGAAAAACTCCAGGGAGAGCATCCTTGAAGTACAGTTTGATTACACGCTTAACGAAAACAATAACTTGAAGAACGTAGCTGGTGCATACTCTGTTAACCGTACTCTTATCGGGTATTTTGATTCTGAACAGGACGTGGTTAGAGGCAAAGACCATACTTATATAAACGGTAATACATTTTGGAAGTATAGAGGGTTATCTGCCCAAAACGCTGTTGAAAGGCCAACAAACGACCCTAATTTTATAGTATACCGTTTACCTGATGTGATGTTGATGCGGGCCGAAGCCCTTGCTCATATAGATGACTTTAACGCAAAAGAAGAAGCGGTTGATTTGATTAACCAGGTTAGGGAACGTGCCCTGCTTGGCTTGATCGATCTTGATGGAAATACTGCAACCAATGTGCTTGTGGATTTGATAATAAAGGAGAGAGCTATGGAACTGGGAATGGAAGGCAAACGCTGGTTTGACCTGGTACGTGTAGCTAAAAATGATAATCGTCCCGAGTTTCTTGTAGACCTTATCGTTATGAGCCGCAGTGTGGGAGAGCGTGCAATTATAAGGCCTCGGGTTATTGATCCGCGTTCCTGGTATCTGCCTATTCATCGCGACGAACTTGCCGCTAACCCTAATCTGGTTCAAAATCCCTACTACCCGCAGTAAATAATTCACAGAAAAACAATAGTTAAATGATTATGAAAACATTTATTAACATATACAGCCCTGTAGGCATACTGGCAAGTAAACTCTTCGTTGCATTTAGCCTGTTGCTTATCTTAAGTGGATGTGAGGATGATCCATTGTCCTTTCAGGAGCCTAAACGACAGGTTTTTATGATGGATATGCTTCGGCAGGATACCTCATTAAGCATCGCAGTGAAAGCATTGGAGAAAGCTAAAATGGACGCCACATTAAATACCTATGGGCCATTTACCTTCTTCGCTCCCGATAATAGCGCTTTCAGGAAATATTTCAAGAATAGGGGTAAAACCGGGTTAGATGATTTTACTCAGGAGGAGATAAAATCAATAATGATCTATCACCTCATGGGTGTACGCCTAAAATCTGTAGAATTTATTCAGGGGCCTCAAAGCGTTACAAGTGGAAACAAAGATTATTTAACACTGGATATATCCAAGGGCTTTAAATCAAACGCGGTTGCAAATGGAATAGCCAAAGTATATGAAACAGATATTGAATATTCCAATGGTTTAGTACATAAAATGGACGGCGTGCTTGATCCACCCACCTTGACCATTGGCCAGTTTTTGCTTCAAAATCCGGATAAATACAGTATTCTAACTGCAGGCCTTCAACGCGCAGGCTTACTGGATACTCTGAGTAAGCTGGAAAACGAAAAGTTGGAGAGAATTGGGCTTACCTTATTTGCCGAAACCAATGATGTGCTCCAGAAGGCTGG
>CBIHNR010000305.1:0-3949 GCA_966211215.1 uncultured Pedobacter sp. | reverse complement strand
TACTGAAACAGTTTTTCATGTTCAGGTAATGCAGCCTGTCGCGGAAATCCTCCTTGGTAACTAAAACCTGCGCACAAATAAGCCCTTGTTTTTCAAAAAGTTCCGAGTATTTATTAATCAACCTCACCTGCCCTATCGACGCAAATAACTGACGGGTTGCTACTGCATCAAATTTATCAGAAACTGAAAGTACACTGCGCCCGGAAGCTACCGCCCCCGAAGACACTACTATCACTTCGATTCCCTTCTTCTTGATGGCAGAAATCTGATCAACCAGGTGGGCAATGCGCTCAAAATCAGGCAGCCCGTTATCCTGCGTTAATACATTCGAACCTATTTTAATTACTATGCGTTTGTATGATAAGGACATAAAGCCCCAAAATTAAGAAAAAAGGTGAAATGCCGCGGAGAAGCCAATCCAAAGCTTATTTATTACCATTGTTTTTTACTCTTTGAAGATAATAGAGTTAGCAATCGAAACTATCTTTCTTAGCAAGGTTTTAATTAAAGCTGATGTGATTTTGTGAATTACATAGGCTTTATCACCGAAGATTTCCAGGAAAACCCGAATGAACTTAAGAGCCTCGCTAAACTTCAACTTGAAGAATATTTTGAAGGCAAACGATATCTGTTTATATTCTTATTAAGCAAGCCGGAACTGATTTTCAACAAAAGGTTTGCAACGAACTTCTAACTGTTAAAGCCGGCTATCCGATTAGCTATGCTGCCTTATCGAATCAAATGCAAAACCCACTTGCCATAAGGGCTATCGCTGCTGCGAATGGCAAAAACAAAATCATGATCCTTATCCCCTGTCATCGTATTATTGGCAGCTCGGGCAAATTGGTTGGCTACGCCGGCGAACTTTGGAGAAAACAATGGTTGCTTGAACACGAAGCCCGCATGATGAACACCGGACAATCGGTTTTGATGTTTTAAAATATTTCATTAACTTACATGAAACATTTTATACACACACAGATGAAACACTTAGACATTAAATCCATATTAATTGGATTTTTAGGATCGGCATTAATAATAACTGCTATTGGTTTTAAAAACAGTCCTGATGAGAATGATGGCAGATTTCTGGCTTCATCAGGAGAACAGGGAATTGTAATTGTTGACTCACAAACAGGGGCTTATATTATAACGCCATCTCCTAGTATCGTCGGCAAGATTGAATGGATAAAAGGTGATTTTGAAAGTACTTTTAAAGCTAGTCGCGATAATAAAAAAATAAGCAATCGTTAGTTCTTCAAAAACCTTTACCAATACTGTCCGTAGAGTTCCGAAGGGCTCTACGGATTCACAAATAGAAAAGAGTCTCTGACTCGTAATGCTCTATGTTATAGAACATCGGTGAAGCAAAACCACCCTGTTCTCCGGACAATCGGCCTTGGGTTTAAGCAGTTGTCATCACTTCCGACTTTCTCTTAGCGCCAATTATTATAAATATAGGCCCAGCGATCAATAAGCTCCAGCCTGTCCAACGATATTTAACAAGACTCACAGCCACAGTTGCCAGCTTTTTAAAGGGAATAAAACTGAAAGAATCGTTTATCTTAAAATAAACTGCAAGTAAGGTAAACACAACCACTACAAATATAGCCCAACCACTAAATTTCAACAGGCGAAGCTTTCCTGAAACTGAAGCGTATAAGGCTAATCCAGATAAGAGGTATACAATAGACGCCAACACAGGCTCGAGATCCCAATAATTCCAGTTACCAATAATTGGCAAACGTAACATTGGCATCAAGCCGCCTGTAATAACTAATGTAGCACCTATAACTCCATACTGGTTGGTTGATTTCATGTTTCAAAGGTTTAGGTAAAGCTAATGAAATTATTTCTGCGTAATCTCCATTTTCTCAGCGAAATGGGAGCAGTAATCACGTAAGTCTTCAACAATATTTTTCTCCCCTGTTGCACGTAAAAAGCTGTCGCCCATGGTTTGAAGTGTTTCGTAAAAGAAACGTTTCATTTCATCAACCGGCATGTCTTTAGTCCACAAATCAATACGTAAAGCATTTTTATAATTATGGTCCCAAAGCGCCAAAACCATCGACTTAACAGGCAATGCTTCTTTATTCTCTCCTTCGGTAGATTCCCAGGTAATATTTTCAGGAACGTTATTGTCGTCTAACTCAACTGTTATCTTGATTTCTGCTTTTTTCATTATTTTTTATGATTAAATCGATATAGAGTATCAATGATTATGCTTACTCTGACTGAGGGATTAAAATCGTCTAATTAAAATCATCAATACGGCTGCAAAGATGATAAAAGCCAGCTCTACTATCCAAATGCGTTTTATGTCCTTAATGTAAGTTTTAAAAAAAACATCCGCGATAAAAGCGATCACCGCCAGAATGAGTAGCGGGATTGTCCCTAAAACACGCCAGCCTTCGGCATCTTTAAACAAGTAAAGATAGATAGCGCTTACCAGCAGGAACGAGGTTGCAATATTTAAGGGGCTAACCTTTAGTTTCATCCTTTTCTTTTGTTCCCTTTAAAGCTGCCTTTTGCTGTACTTGAAAGTTTACGAGAAGGCTTTAAAGGCTTTTTACCTGCTGATGCTTTTGCCTTAGCCTTGTCTGCTTCTTTCTTAGCTATCGCTTTAGCATTCTTCTTTTCATGAAACGCACCTTTAAATTCCGGATCGTCACGGCGTTTTTGCTCATCAATCTCTCTGGCAATTGCCTGGCGCTCCTCAAATGGAGTTTCTTCTATAATCACGCCTGCCGGAATTTCCGACACAGGAATCTCCTGGCGAATCAGCTTCTCTATCTTTCGTATATAATATAGCTCTGCTTCGGTAGCAAAAGTAATGGCATCACCTGTATTGAATGCCCTGCCGGTCCGCCCAATTCGATGCACATAATCTTCAATAATAATTGGCACATCGAAATTTATCACATGGCTAACATTGCTTACATCCAATCCCCTTGCGGCAACATCAGTAGCAACCAAAATCCGGATCTCACCTTCTTTAAAGGCATTAATAGAATTGATACGCGTGTTTTGCCCTTTATTAGCATGGATAACCTTCACTTCCTCTGTTCCATAACTGCGCTCTAAAAACTTAAAAATGTTATCAGCAACTGTTTTAGTTTTACAAAAGATAATGAGGCGGTGAAATTCCTCGTCGTTTTTTAAAAGGTGGCGTAATAAGTTAATTTTCGTTTTAAGGTTAGGCACATGGTACAAAACCTGGGTAACCGTTTGAGCCGGCGTAGCTTGAGAATCAACTTCAACAGTAGTTGGAAATTTCAGGAAATCACCAGCAATTTTTTGAACCAACTCACTCATTGTTGCTGAGAAAAGCAGGTTCTGGCGCTTACGCGGAACCACCTCTAAAATCCTATGGATAGATCCGATAAAGCCCATATCCATCATTTTATCGGCCTCATCCATTACCAAAAACTGAAGCTGTTTGGTGACGATATTTCCCGCCAGGTACAAATCCAAAAATCGGCCGGGAGTAGCAACTAAAATGTCGACACCTTTTTTCAAAGACTCTATCTGTGTTTTAGGGCCTAAACCTCCAAAAAGCACTACAGTACGCAAATCGGTATACTTAGCAAAGAGTTTAATATTCTCCTCAATTTGCATTGCCAATTCTCGGGTTGGAGCCAAAATTAAAGCCCTTGCGTCATTTCCCTGGGCATATTTAAGCTTCATCACCATTGGCAAAACATACGCGGCGGTTTTTCCGGTGCCGGTTTGGGCAATACCCATAATGTCTTGTCCGGCAAGTATCGGAGCGATTGCCTTTTGCTGAATGGGCGTTGGAACAGTGTAGCCTGCATCGGCGACGGCATTAAGTATCTGGCGATTTAATTTAAAATCTTCAAAGGATTGCACCATGCTGCAAAGATAGGCTTATTATTTACGATTTTAGATTGACGATTTATGGGTAGATAAAGCGGCTTATTATTGACGA
>CBIHNR010000304.1:0-3953 GCA_966211215.1 uncultured Pedobacter sp. | reverse complement strand
ATCACCGTATTCTTTCAATTGTTTTTCAGTTGAGAATATTAACGCATCTGCTGCATTTAACTTATCAACTTCTTCTTTTGCTTTTTTATCGGCTTCAGCATTTGCTTCAGCTTCACGTTTCATTTTTTGAATTTCTTCGTCAGATAAGCCTGAAGAAGCTTCGATACGGATTTTTTGCTCTTTACCAGTTGCTTTATCTTTTGCCCCCACGTGCAAGATACCGTTAGCATCAATATCGAATGTTACTTCAATTTGAGGTACGCCACGAGGTGCTGGTGGAATTCCGTCTAAGTGGAAACGTCCAATTGTGCGGTTCTGGCTAGCCATAGGGCGCTCACCTTGCAAGATGTGGATCTCTACAGAAGGCTGATTATCGGATGCAGTCGAGAATACTTCCGATTTTTTAGATGGGATAGTTGTGTTAGCCTCGATTAATTTAGTCATTACACCACCCATAGTTTCGATACCTAATGAAAGAGGCGTCACGTCTAATAATAATACGTCTTTAACTTCTCCGGTTAATACACCACCCTGAATTGCAGCACCAATTGCCACAACTTCATCAGGATTTACACCTTTAGAAGGCTCTTTTCCGAAGAATGACTTAACTGCATCCTGAATAGCCGGGATACGGGTAGAACCACCAACTAAAATGATTTCATCAATATCAGATGTTGATAAACCTGCATTTTTAAGGGCTGAACGGCAAGGCTCGATAGTGCGTTTAATTAAACCGTCAGCCAGTTGTTCAAATTTAGCACGGCTTAAAGTACGTACTAAGTGCTTAGGCCCGCTTTGATCTGCAGTGATATACGGTAAGTTAACCTCAGTTTGAGTAGAACTTGAAAGCTCAATTTTAGCTTTTTCAGCAGCTTCTTTCAAACGCTGTAAAGCCATTGCATCTTTGGTTAAGTCCATGCCATTTTCCGATTTGAACTCATCTCTTAACCAGTCGATAATAACCTGGTCGAAGTCATCACCACCCAAGTGAGTATCACCATCAGTAGATTTTACTTCAAATACGCCATCTCCCAATTCAAGAACAGAAACGTCATGGGTACCACCACCGCAGTCAAACACAACGATTTTCATATCTTTGTGCGCTTTATCTAAACCATAAGCTAAAGCAGCAGCAGTTGGCTCGTTAATGATACGTTTAACATTTAAGCCTGCAATTTCGCCAGCTTCTTTCGTAGCCTGACGCTGAGCATCGTTAAAATAAGCAGGAACTGTAATAACAGCTTCTGTTACTTCTTGCCCTAAGAAGTCTTCTGCAGTTTTCTTCATTTTCTGAAGAATCATCGCAGAAATTTCTTGCGGAGTATATTTACGGTCGTCGATTTCAACACGCGGCGTATTATTATCTCCTTTAACTACATTATATGGAACGCGTCCTGCCTCTTTATCAACTTCATTAAAGCTATTGCCCATGAAGCGTTTAATAGAGTAGATAGTTTTTTTAGGGTTAGTAATAGCCTGGCGTTTTGCAGGATCACCAACTTTACGTTCACCGTTCTCAACAAACGCTACAATAGAAGGCGTTGTGCGTTTACCCTCGCTGTTAGCAATAACAACAGGCTCATTACCTTCCATTACGGCTACGCAGGAGTTAGTTGTTCCTAAGTCGATACCAATAATTTTTGACATGATATATTTACTTTTAAGATTGTTCAACAAATATTTACCCCTCATTATTATCAAGGCTTGTGCCAATAGCAGATATTGTATGGGATGACAGTGCTTTGACACAATTGGCTTGCTTTTTAGCGTGACAGCCTGTCATATTTTCAGAGCCTGGCGTTAAATTGCTAGTAGATTAGCGTTACTATAATATATAGCAGCTATCTAATTCCTTGAATTAAAATGAAATCAGTTTTTTAATTCAGGTATTTTACTTTAACTTTGCAATCCTTAAAAATGAGAGGAGGTATATAAAACATGATTATTATCAACGTAAAAGATGGCGAATCTTTAGATAAAGCACTTAAGCGCTTCAAAAAGAAATTTGAAAAAACTGGAGTGTTAAGAGAACTACGTAGCCGCCAGGCTTTCGAGAAGAAATCTGTAGCTCGCCGTAACGTGATTAAAAAGGCTGTTTACAAACAAACTCTCAATCAGGAAACTGCTTAAGATATTTTCAGATAAATATTTTTTTAATAAAACCTATTTGTATATTGCTTTTGTGATATTCAAATAGGTTTTGATGTTTATAAGCCGTTTTAAAAACTACCTCCAATTCGAAAAGCGATTCTCTGAACATACCCTGCTGGCGTATATAAAAGATATTAACCAGTTTGAATCCTTTATCGCCTCAAGTGATTTAGATTTTGCTCTTGTAACTCATCAGCACGTACGGTCATGGATGGTTAGTTTGCTCGAACTTAAATGTAGTGCCCGAACTATAAACAGAAAGCTTTCTGTGCTAAGAAGCTTTTATAAGTTCCTTCAAAGGGAAAAACTTCTTGAAAAGAACCCGACGCTTCAGGTAAAAGCTCCGAAAGTTGCCAAGCGGCTGCCTATAATTATCAATGAAGATAAACTAAATACTTTATTAGACAGCGATGTGCCATTTTCAGCAGATTTTGAAGGGCTGAGGGACCGGTTGGTGCTGGAATTCCTGTTTGGTACAGGTATCAGGCTAGCCGAGTTGATTGCAATTCGGCCCGAAGATATTGATAAATATGGGCAGTCTGTGCGTATTTATGGAAAGAGAAGAAAAGAGCGTATCGTTCCTCTTTATCCGTCGTTAGTGAAATTGATTGATAAATATATTGAAGAAAAAAATAGTTTATCTTTTGAAAACATTTCACATGGCTTAATCGTAACAAGTACAGGAAAGGCTGCATACCCTAAACTGATTTATAGAATCGTAAAACGGTATTTAGCTTATATTACTACTAATCAAAAAAGTAGTCCACATATACTGAGGCACACATTTGCCACCAGTTTGTTAAATGATGGGGCTGATTTAAATGCAATAAAAGAGTTGCTAGGGCATGCGAGCCTTGCCGCAACTCAGGTATATACGCATAATTCCGCGGAGAAATTAAAATCAATTTATAAACAAGCTCATCCAAGAGCTTAAAAAAGGAGGCAAAATGAAAATTAGTGTTCAATCAATTCACTTCAATGCAGACAAAAAGTTGTTGGCCTTTATTCAAAAAAAAGCAAATAAGCTCGATCAGTTCTTTGATCAGATTATTAATGCTGAAGTATATCTAAAACTTGAAAACACCGAACATGAGGCGAATAAAATCGCCGAAATTAAATTAAGCCTTCCAGGAAGCCAACTATTTGTAAAAGAACAATGTAAAACTTTCGAAGAAGCAACCGATTTAGCTATTGAATCATTGAGGAGGCAGGTAGATAGGCATAAAACTAAGGCCCGTATACGGATTAGTAACCATAAACAAGAATTAGCGTCAGCCTTTTTAATGGCATAATGCGCATTTTAAAGGCTTAAAGGTATATTTTCCGGCAGAAAAATCACTGCCGGATTTTTTTTGAAAAAAATTTTGGTTCGAATATTATTTGTGTAGATTTGCATTCCCTTTCGGAGAGGTTCTTAACGAAGAAAAAAAACGAACAAAGGGTAGTTCTTTAACAAACGAAAAAAGTATTAAAAGCCTCCTTAGCTCAGCTGGTAGAGCAACTGACTTGTAATCAGTAGGTCATTGGTTCGATTCCGATAGGAGGCTCAAAAAAACAATTTTAAGTTTGCGATATTCAATTTTAATTGTACCTTCGCAGACCGAAAAAAAAGAGCCCTGGGGAGGTACCAGAGCGGTCAAATGGGACGGACTGTAAATCCGTTGCTTCGGCTACGAAGGTTCGAATCCTTCCCTCCCCACAATGGTGAACTTAATACATTCACCAGTTCATGCGGAAGTAGCTCAGTTGGTAGAGCGATAGCCTTCCAAGCTATAGGTCGCGAGTTCGAACCTCGTCTTCCG
>CBIHNR010000303.1:0-4053 GCA_966211215.1 uncultured Pedobacter sp. | reverse complement strand
AGCGATAATACCATAAAACTATTCAAATGAACTATCCGCTGTGCTATGTGCGCTGATACTTCATTGCCACCAAAAAGCAAATTACTTATGATGAAAATAACCTATCAAACAGCCCCAGAATTAGCAGTACAACATCTTGATAAATCCGTTTGGAGCGAGGTCAACCGACTGCATATAAGTAAAGCCATATCCGAGTTTGCACACGAGCAAATCATTATACCTCAACTGCAATACCATGCCGAAGGTTGGGACCACTATGAATTGAATACTCCTGATAATCAATTCACTTATCGCTTCAGGGCAAAAGTGCTTGCAATGAACCATTGGTTTATTGATACCTTTTCCATCCTTAAACTTAAAGGCGACGAACACCTTACGTTAGATTCGCTTCGTTTTGTTGCAGAGTTTAACCAGGTAATGGGCATCTCGCTAGACGACCTACCAGTTTATATGGAGGAAGTGAGCAGTACCCTGAATGGCGGAGCATACACATTATTCCATGGGAAACCATCAAGCCACGATCTTTTACAGGCTGATTATCAACAGATAGAAGGTAGCATGGCCGGACATCCTCGTTTTATTGCAAACAACGGAAGAATTGGCTTTGATAATTTTGATTATTCCGTTTATGCTCCTGAAGCCGCTGCTCCCTTTTCCCTGCTTTGGCTGGCGGGCCATAAAGATTTGGCTGTTTATACAGGAATCACAAATTTGAATTACCCTCATGTAATTGAACAGGAACTTGGAGCGGAGAACGTTTCGCACTTTAATACTCTTCTTCAAGATAAAGGGTTCAATGCAGAAGATTATTTCTTCTTCCCCATCCATCCATGGCAATGGTATAATAGACTTGCTAATATTTTTGCTGCTGATATTGCAACAGGTAAGTTAATATGCCTGGGCTATAGTGATGACAAATACCTGCCGCAACAATCTATACGCACTTTTTATAATGTAAGCTCGCCGGAAAAATTTTATGTAAAAACCTCTGTTTCAATACTGAACATGGGCTATATCCGCGGCTTATCTCCCTATTTCATGCAAACTAATCCGGGGATTAATGAATGGATCTTTAACCTGGTACATGATGAGGAGTATTTGAAATCAACTGGATTTTGCATCCTTCGGGAAGTAGCCAGCGTTAGTTATGAACATCAATATTTCCAAAGAGCTTTAAAAAAGGATAGCCATTATAAGAAAATGCTCGCCTGTTTATGGCGTGAGAGCCCGGCTTCCAAATTAAAAGAAAATCAACAGCTTATGACGATGGCGGCACTGCTGCATGTAGACAATTATGGAACAGCTTTTCTCCCACAATTAATTGCTGCATCAGGATTAAGCACGGCGGAATGGCTTAGGCACTACCTTCAATGTTACCTGGCTCCGCTTGTTCATTGCTTTTATAAATGGGATATGGTGTTTATGCCGCATGGCGAAAACTTAATTCTTGTGCTCGAAAACCACATCCCGGTAAGAGCAATCATGAAAGACATCGGCGAAGAAGTCTCGCTGCTTAATACCAAAATTGATGTCCCTGAGGTTGCACGCAGGCTAATGGTAAATGTTTCCCCGGAGAACAAAACGCTTCCCTTATTCACTCAGCTATTCGATGGCATTTTCCGCTTTATTTCTGCAATTCTGGTAGAACATAACGGCTTTGATGAAAATGAATTCTGGAAAGCTGTGGCTGATTGTATTCTCAAGTATCAGAAGGAACATCCTGAATACAATGGGCTTTACGAACAGTTCAGCCTGTTTGTGCCCCAAATAAACCCCGATGCTTTAAATCGGCTTCAGCTTCAAAATAACAAGCAGCTTAGAAACAGAGCTAATCCTTTTGATGGCTTGCCTTGTGTTTGGATGGATAATCCAATAGCCAGGTTCAACCCAGCTTAGTTTGAATTAAAAAGGGCAGCGGTTAAACACAGGGAGGCTAAAAACAAGTGAACCATCCATCTACTGTGCGCCGATAGCTGCCCTACAAGCACAACTATCGGGCAAAAGACATGAAGAAATAAGAATATTCAAAAATCTATTAAACAATAAAAATCAACCATCAAGTACTACAGATTCAATTTTATGAGATCTACATTAACATCTTTACTCACCTTATTACTCTTTCTTACCAGTTCTGCTTTTGCCCAGCAATTAAATACCATTAAAGGTAAAGTGCTAACCAGCGATGGGCAGCCTGCAGAATTTTCTTCTGTTGCATTAAAGGGAATTAAAACCAAAGCAGTAGACAAAAACGGAAACTACTTTTTTGAAGTTTTTGAGAGCGGCACGTATACAGTGGAAGTATCTTCTCTTGGCCTGGAACCACAATCTAAGATCATTGTTGTGAAACCCGGAGAAACTATAACCCTGGATTTTACGCTTTCGGCAAAGGCACGAACTCTTAATGAGATTGTAATTATTGGAGATAAATTTAATACCTCTGCCAGAAAGGAAAGCCCTTACGTATCGCGTTTACCCTTAAGCAATCTTGAAAATCCGCAGGTATATAATGTGGTTGATAAGGAGCTGATACGGGAGCAAATGGCGCTTACTGTAGAAGAATCGTTCAGAAATGTTCCGGGTGCGGCACCTTCTAAAACTGGTGCAGGTATGCCAAGTTTCTTTTCTCGTGGCTTTCAAACCAGCGAAAATTTCAGAGATGGAATGGCTACGAACCTCAAAACTGGTGTTGACCTCGCCATTGTAGATCGTGTGGAAACATTAAAAGGCCCTTCGGCTACACTTTTTGGAGGTGTTTTAACTTCCTTTGGAGGTGTAGTAAACTATGTTACAAAGAAACCTTACCAAACTTTTGGTGGCGAGGTGAGCTACATGACCGGCAGCTACAACCTTAACCGCCTTACCGTAGACGTGAATACTCCATTAAACGACGAGAAAACTTCGCTGTTCAGGATTAACGCAGCAGCACAGAAAGAAAATTCATTCCAGGACTTGGGTTATGGAGCCACTTTTGTCGTAGCGCCAAGTTTCTCATTTAAAGCTAATGAGCGTTTAGACCTTTTGATTAATGCTGATTTCCAAACTTACAAAGGCACTGTTCAACCTGGATGGAACTTTTTCTCTACAGTTACCGCACATAGCATCAAAGACCTAAATATTCCGCATAAAAGATCTTTCAACGACAATTCTTTAATCGGCCAACAAACATCAAGCAACGTAGGTGTACAGTTAAATTATCAGTTATCTCCGCAATGGAAATCACAAACCAATTATGCCATTGGAACCGGAGAGTATAGCAACTTTTACCTCTACGACCTGAATATGATTAACAACACCCAGATTAATCGTATGCTAAGAGTCTTCTCGCCAGAGAAAGGCGGACGCCAGCATGCCCAGCAAAACTTCACCGGGGATTTTGAAATTTTGGGAATGAGGAACAGAATGGTTGTTGGAGCAGATTTCATGTTTACCTATCGAAACTTTAGATACAATGCTATTTATCCAGACAATACAACCACAACCAATGTAGCAATTGATATTCAAAACCCAGCTCCCACGCTTACATCTTCTCGCATAGAGAAAGTAAATGCCTTGCTAAGTGGTAACAATGCTACTGCAGTAAGTATTTTACAACAGTATAATTACGGAGTATATATTTCTAATGCATTGAATATTACTGACAAGTTAGTTGTGTTGGCAAGCTTACGTGGCGATCGCGTAATTAATCGCGGCAGCAAAAATAGCTTAACCTATGTATATACAGCAGGCACCAGATATACACAAACAGGCTTCTCTCCTAAATTAGGTTTGGTTTACGAAGTACTGAATGACCAGCTTTCCGTTTTTGGTAATTATATGAATGGTTTAAAAAATGTGTTTAATGCTACACCTAATCCTGATGGAACGATGCCGGAATCGAAACCTCAATATGCCAATCAATGGGAAGGTGGTATTAAATATAGTTCTTTGGGGAATAAGCTAAATGCAACTGTAAGCTACTACGATATTTCAGTTACGAACATAACTCGCTCAGAAAATATAGCAGGAGGTCCCTTTCCTGGAATTTATTTCCGTCAGGATGGAACACAAAGGAGT
>CBIHNR010000302.1:0-4091 GCA_966211215.1 uncultured Pedobacter sp. | reverse complement strand
TACATTTGAATATTTCTTTAAAGAACTTTTGCGCTTCCCCGTCTCGGTTCTGCTTTTATCTCTACCGCTTTACAGCGTTTGGAGGTTTTCATTTTTTTCAGCTTCAAGCCTTGCGCTTTCTGCTTACCCTTCTTTCGTTTCGGGAGTGCAAAGGTAGGAATCTTTTTTCTTTCTGCAAGTTTTTTTTGAAAATTTTATTCTTCGCTTTTGCTTGCCCCTTTGCTCATTTTCAATCCCTTCAAGCCTTGCGCTTTCTGGTTTGTGTTCCCCTTGTTTGGGGTTGCAAAGGTGAGATTCTTTTTTCATTCCTGCAAGAAGTTTTTTAACTTTTTTTCTCGCTTCTTCCCTGCCCTCTTTTCAATATTTAAGGCGGCCTTGCGCTGCCCGTTTTTTGATGCCCCGTTTCGTTTTGGGACTGCAAAGGTGAGGGTATTTTTCTAGTTATCCAACACTGAAAACGATTTTGTTGCAGGTTTTATTGCAGTGGGCTGGATATCAGGATGTTTATTTTTGAAGAGGTATCAGGCAGGAGGTTTCAGGTGTCAGCGGGGAGGGTTTCGGAGTATCGGGTATGGCGCCTCGCGGGTAAACGCCTACTTTAAAAGGGATATATCCTCTAATTAGGCTCTTGTTACCTAAAAAAATGCCATTCTAACTAAACAAACGTTAATGGACATGCCTATTTATCCGGAAGAACAGAAGAAATAGGCTGTGAAAGGCAGCCAATATTCCCAGAAAGCAGCTACCCTCCCCTATAGCCCGGATAGCAGCGGCAGCTTTTTTGCCGGGCACCGGTTCTGCCTGGGCGAGCAAAAAACTATAGCGGATAGCCGGATCGACAGTCCCAAGAGCTACATAGATTCCGCTTCTAATTATTTTATTCTTTAGACTGTAGCCACTCTTCTGCTTCTGGGATATTATCGAAGAACTTTATTTCAACATTCCCTAATTTGGCATTATGACTTTTTTCGGCAGATAGCTGGCTAAAAGTACTTTTAGAATAGATCCAAGCTAAATAAACCAGCCCTTCTCTCTCTAGCATTGGAAAAGCCTGCTGCCCAACCCACTCTGCGGCATCAGACCAAGTGCCTAAAACACAGGTATTGTCATTAATCATTTTTCGGCATCTGTGCCTTTTGAGAAAGTCGCGGATTTTGTAACATCCAAACTGTATTGTCCCAAGATTTTGGAAGCCTATCCAATTGGCATGTATCCAGTGTTGGCTGGGGTTTAAGAGTATTTCGATATTGGAATTAATGAACTGCGTTGACGTGTCGATGTGCTCTGATTGCTGGCCATGCCCAGGCAAGGGAAGCATAAAATAGAAGGTAGAGCCACGCCCTAGCACGCTTTCTATCCAAAATCGGCCACCGTGCCTTTGAAGTATTTCTGAAGCTATAAAAAGTCCTAAGCCTAAGCCTTGAAAGCGCATGGCAGTATCTTCAATGCGATAAAACCGTTCAAACAACTTATTAATATTTTCGGGAGCGATGCCAATCCCGAAATCTTGTACGGAGGTTACTATGTTATGCCCGTTGATAACAGACCGCACAATTACAGTATCTGCCTGAGGTGAATACTTTACCGCATTAAGCACAAAATTATTTATTACCTGCTCTAGCCTGTGATAGTCTCCCTGGACTTGGACATGCACAGATTCTTCAATAAGAATTTGGTGTGATGTTACGGTAGGCTGAACATTGTCAATACTTTCATGCAAAAGGGTATAAAAATCGAACTCTGTTACGTTATAAGGAAGTTTTCCTGTATTTATCTTCGAAACATCCAGCAAATCTCCGTTAAGCCGTTGTAAACGCTCCAGCTGCTGCAATGCCTTTTTTACGAAAGATAAGGTTGTGGCATCGGTGCCCTTTCTTCGCTCGAGAATCTGCATATAGGCTTTTGCGCTGGTTAACGGAGTTTTCAGCTCGTGGCTAGCAATACTTATAAACTCGTCCTTTTGCCTTTCAAGTTCTTTCCTGCTGGTAATGTCCATTATTGTACCGATCATCCGCGCTGAACCAATCTCCCCTTCAATTGATTTTCCCTGTATATGCACCCAGCGTGTAATGCCGTCGGGCCGGATAATTCTGGCTTGCAAGTCTAATCGTCCAATTACAGGAGCATCCTGAAAACCTTGCTTAAATATTACGAAGTCTTCTTTATGAATATGATTGAACAACTCCTGAACTGTCCATGAGTATTTTTTTTCATAGCCAAATATTTCGTCGAACTTTAATGAACAGTGCAAAACCTCAGGCTGAAAATCTAACTCCCAAACGCCCAAATCTGATGATTCTATTGCTAATTCGAGCCGTTGCTCGCTTAGTTCTAATTGCTTGCGGGTTGTTACCTGCTGGGTTACATCGATTGCTACCCCGATTACGCCAGAAATTGTATCGTCTTCTTCGTATAAGGGTTCGTATACGAAATTGAGATACATGGTTTCCTGATGCCCCTGCTTTGCTGATGCAATGGGGATCTCTATTCCAAGGAAGGGTTCACCTGTAGTACGGACATTTTCTAATAACTCTTCAAACCCTTGTTCCCTGATCTCTGGCAGAATTTCGAATACCGGAAAACCTGTTAAATGCTCGGGAATAGTTCCAAAAAGCTCGCAAATACCTGTATTGACCAAATCAACTATGAAATTCTCGCCTCTTAAGATAATTATACCTACCGGTGCCTGTCTAAACACCCGCTCAAGGCGTTGCCGCAATTCAATGCTTTTTGCGGTTTTTTGCCTCTCGAAATGGAAGGATTCTACAACGGTAAGATTTAATTCTATCTGTTCTTTTAATGATTTGTAAAAATCAAGGTCGTTATTAAAATATGGTTGATGCGGATTTAGCCCACAGACTATTATCGCTTTACATACTTCTGACCGGCCAGGAAATATTCCAAATACAATTGCACGGCTTGCAGGAACCTGCCAGAAGCCATACTGCAACATAGTTGAAGTGTCTATATCTATAACTGAAAAATTATGTGAGGTGCTTACTGTTTTAAAAGCCTCTGCTACTTTTCCCTGGTAGCTGCTTACAGATTTAGCAGGGCTAAAGTCGTAAATAAGCCTGTCGAAGGCTGTAGAGTCTTCTAAATCGTAAACTCTTACAAAGGGAAAATCTTTATTGTTCTGGGCGAGAACCGCTGGAGCATGAGCCAGGATCTCCTGGAAGCTTGTTATCGAACTTAATTCGCGGCTTAATCTTTGAAGCGTAAGCAAGCGACGTTCTGAAATTACCTGTTCTGTTGTCTCGGTTACGGCGCAAAATACCCCTGCTACTCCGCAAGTTTCGTCAATAATAGGGCTGTATGAAAGGGTGAAATAACATTCTTCGATATGCCCATATCGTTTGACAAGCAATAATTCATTTTCAGACCAGGTAGAGCCTCCATAGGAAAGCACAGAATGAAACCTTGGGCCAACGATGTGCCAGATTTCTGGCCATACGTGCTGAGCCTTTGCCCCCATTGCAGCTGGATGTTTACTTCCCAGGATTGGCCTATAGGCATCATTATAAATCTTAAACAATTCATCTCCCCAGCAAAGCAATATTGGGAATTGAGAATTAAGACAGATACTAACGGCGGTTTTTAAACTTTGTGGCCAAAGAGAGGGTTCGCCAAGAGGATGCTGAGACCAATCTATAGAGCGTATTAGTGCCCCCATCTCGCCCCCGTGTGAAAGGAAGTCCAAAGATTCGGTTGAAAGCTGCGCCATTGTAAATAAAATAGTTTTTCTTAGTGTAGGATAAATTTACGTCTTAATAATGACAATGCTAACTCCTTAAAAGAAGTTTTACATTTAAAGTTAAATCACTTTCAAACTACCACAAGAAGGCATAAGTTATAAGAAAAAGAGTAGAGTACTTTTATTCTCCTTTCTTTCTTATGGGAACCTCTAAAAACTGCTTTTTTTTGCCTCATCCCTATCCCTTCCCGAATTCTCGGGACAGGTATCCTCCGAAGGAGTCCTTCGGACAAAAGAGAAGGGGATATATGAAGTTTTTAGAGGTACCCTTATTTGATGTTTGCGTTTAGCCAAGAGCTAAGGTCGGCCATAAACGAGGCCATATTATCAGTATTTA
>CBIHNR010000301.1:0-4112 GCA_966211215.1 uncultured Pedobacter sp. | reverse complement strand
GCTTAGCGGTCAGCTACAGCAGTTCAAATGCAGATGTTGCTACAATCGTTGATGGTAAAATCCATCTAATTGGTGCAGGTACCACAACTATTACAGCTTCACAAGCTGGAAGTGCAGAGTATAACGCAGCTTCACCTGTATCACAGGAATTAACTGTTGTTAAGAAAGAGCAATCGATCAGCTTTGCAGCAATGGCAGAGAAAACTACACGAGATGCAGATTTCGACCCTGCAGCAGTAGCTTCATCATCACTAGCGGTAACTTACAGCAGCTCAAACACAAATGTTGCTACCATCGTAAATGGCAAAATTCATTTGGTGGGCGGCGGAACTACCGTAATTACTGCTTCGCAGGAAGGAAATGAAAGCTATAATGCAGCTCCTGCTATAAGCCAGGAATTACATGTATTTGTTCCTCCAGCCGTATTTACTAAAAATATAGCGATTGAATTAGATGCAACAGGTAGCGCTTCAATCACTGCCGCTGATGTTGACAATGGTTCAATCAGCTATTCCGGAGCTTTAAGTTTAGTATTAGATCAAACTACTTTTGGTTGTTCTAACGTTGGTACACCGGTTACGGTAACACTTACTGCTACAGATGCTAAGGGCTACTCCAGCTCTGCAACGGCACAGGTAACGGTTACAGATCATGTTAATCCGGTTGCTACGGCTCCAACTTCTCAAGCTTTCTGCTACGCAGGAGGTAATTATACGCTTCCATCGCTGGTTGCTACCGACAACTGTGGTGTGGCTTCTATAGCTTATGCTGTAAGCGGAGCAACCCAAAGAAGCGGATCAGGTGCTGATGCCAGTGGTACATTCAATCCAGGTGTATCTACGATCAACTGGACCGTTACGGATGTTCATGGAAATGCAACCACTGCAACAACCACTGTTTCGGTAAATTCTGCATTAACTTCTGTTATCCCAGATGTATATGCAATGAATTCATCTACGGATGAGAAGAATACCATTTATCTAGGTTATGGGCCAACTTCTCTAAGTGTTAATGCAACGGCAAATGGTGGTACGGCGCCTTACAGCTATGCATGGAGTACAGGTGCTTCGTCACAATCCATAAGTGTTAGCTCAGAAGGAACCTACACGGTAACTATTACCGATGCCAAAGGCTGCCAAACAACAGCGTCAATAGCCATCAATGTACTGGATGTACGTTGTGGAAATAACAACGACAAGGTGATGGTATGCCATAATGGCCATGCGATTTGCGTTGCTTCATCTGCAGTTCAGGCGCATTTAGACCATGGCGATAAACTTGGCTCTTGTAACTCTGGCGTTTCAGTTATATCACCAAAGATTGAATTTGAAAGCCCGGCAGAGTATAGCGTTAAGCTTTATCCAAACCCTGTATCAGATCTTCTGAATATTAAGGTGAGCAAATTACAAGCAAGTGCTACAGTGAGAGTATTTAATTTAGCCGGACTGGAAGTAATTTCCCAAAGCTTAACTAAAACACATCAAACTGTTTCGGTTGCTGGTTTGCCACAAGGTATTTATGTGGTACAGATTAAAAATGGCGCTGAAATCAGCGTTCAAAAAGTAATAAAGGAATAATTCTTTATTTTTTAATAGAACACAAGGGTATTCCCAACAATGGGGATGCCCCTGTGCTTTTTATCTGGGTTTATCAATCAGTTGGAGGCTATCTGTTGATAATGAATAAAATTTTAAAAAACCTGTCGATTTTTTTTAATAATCACAGAGGTTTTATACATTTGAATAAGCGTTTGTTTGACACTTAATATAGGGCGCCAGAAATTTTTAAGGCACTTCTGCATTTTTACACACTTATACTAACTAATTTAAATTTCTTAATTAATGAAATCATCTTTTTGTTCGATGGTGATTGCCGCGGTTTTCTCTTGTTCGGCAATCATTGTTCAGGCACAAACATCTCCGGAGGTAACGTTGAGATTAGACAAACCCGGAGCCGCTGTTAATCCACTGTTATACGGTTTGATGACAGAAGAAATTAACTATTCTTATGATGGCGGGCTATATGCAGAGCTGATCCGTAACCGCGTATTTAAAGACAATTCGAAGGCTGCAGATCATTGGTCGCTGTTGCAAGAGGGGGATGCTAAGGGAACGATGTCCCTTGATAATAAAACACCCCTTAATGAACATTTGCCCGTTTCTCTTAAACTTCAGGTTGATGCTGCCGGAAAGCGCATAGGGGTGGCAAATGCCGGATATTGGGGAATTCCTGTTCGTCCTAAAACAGCTTATTCTCTATCTTTTTATGCTAAGGGAGAAGCTAAACCTTTAACTGTAAGTATCGAAAGTAAAGATGGAAAGGTTGTGTATGCTACAGCGCAAACAGCAGCAATCAGTGGAGATTGGACGCAGTATAAATTAACCCTAACTACATCTGATGTAAAGGCCACTGCTGACGCCCGTTTTGTTATATCTGCCGGGGGAACCGGTACTTATTGGTTCAACCTGGTTTCCTTATTTCCTCCAACCTATAATAATACACCCAATGGCAATCGGCCTGATATTATGAAGCTTCTGGCAGATATGAAGCCCGCTTTTCTGCGATTCCCGGGAGGGAACTACCTGGAGGGAAGTATGATCTCACAGCGCTTTAACTGGAAAAAGACATTAGGAGGCCTTGAACAGCGGCCGGGCCATCAGGGAACATGGAGTTACCGTTCTTCTGACGGCATGGGCTTATATGAATTTTTGAAGTGGTGCGAAGATCTGCACATGGAACCCTTACTTGGTGTTTACGCTGCATATTCACTTAACCGCGATTATTTTGATGAGCCTGAGTTTTTACAACCTTTCGTAAACGAAGCTTTGGAAGAAATAGAGTATGTGATAGGGGATAAGAACACCAAATGGGGAGCAGTGCGTGCCCGCGATGGCCACCCCGAGCCTTTTAAGTTAAACTATATCGAAATTGGTAATGAAGATGGATTTGACCTTTCCGGCAGCTACGAAAAACGATTTAATTTTTTTGCTAAAGCTATTCGTGCAAAATATCCTCATTTAAAATTGATTTCTACAGTTGGAGGACAGAAGGATTGGTTATCGGCCCGTTTCCCGGTTCCAAAGGAAAATCCCGAATTGGTAGATGAACACTATTACCGCAATGCAATGGAAATGTTCGAGCTTGCTAACCAATACGATTCTTACGAGCGCAATGGGCCAAAGGTTTTTGTAGGTGAGTGGGCTACCCGTGAAGGATTTCCTACAACCAACTTTAATTCAGCTTTAGGTGACGCCGCCTGGATGACAGGTATGGAACGCAATGCTGATTTGGTTCAGATGTCGTGCTATGCCCCGCTTTTTGTAAATGTTAATCCCGGAGGAATGCAATGGAAATCTAATTTGATTGGATACAATGCACTTAATTCTTATGGCTCTCCATCGTATCACGTTCAAAAAATGTTTAGTAATTACCTTGGGGATAAAGTAGTTCCTTTAGAAGCACTAAATGTTCCCACTCTATTGAAAAAGCCGAACGCTGCTGATTCGACTGCAGGAGTTAAACCTAAACCTATACCTGCCATGTTTTATTCTGCTACCAGAGATTCTAAAACAGGTGCGCTTTTCCTTAAGATTGTCAATGCAACATCTACAGTTCAGCCTGTTAAAATAAACCTGCAGGGTAGTTCTTCAGTTGCTAGCCAGGGAACTGCAGTTTTGATTAAAGCAAATAAGCCGGAGGACACAAATAGTATAACAGAACCTGAAAAAATCGTTCCGTTAACTTCAAAACTTAAAGGTGTAGGGAAAAGCTTTGTTCAATCGGTGCCAGCCTATTCTGTAACAGTGTTAAAGCTTCAGGCGAAATAGTGCAAAGCAAATATAGTGATGATATGGTCGCAGGATTTCTATTGCCGTTGGCTTTAGCCAACGGACTATTAGAGCTATAAAGGGGCTTTAGCCACATTAATGCGGCTAAAGCCTTCTTTATACATTTCTTATCCGTCAGCTAAAGCAGACGGCAATAGATACCCTTCACAGTGCTTTAATACTACTCAAAATCAATAAATTACAAAGATGTCATTATAAGGCATTTGAAGCTGGGGAAATAGTAAAGGAGTATGGACAAGCTCGATTATTCGTCCTTAATTAAAC
>CBIHNR010000300.1:0-4154 GCA_966211215.1 uncultured Pedobacter sp. | reverse complement strand
ACTTCTTTGATTTCATTTTCCAAAGCCTTCATCTGCTCATCCGCCTTCTTAACATCAAAACGGGTGATACTACTCATCGGCTTGTCTATAAGCTTCTTATAATCTTCGGGTAAGATTTCTCTGTAAAACTGAGGAAAAAATGGTTCGAATAAGCGATTAAGCACCTCAAGTACAACATCAAAGTTGCCCGAATTTTCATAATCCGGATGCTTATACATCCCCTCCTGAATGAAGATTTTAAGTAATGAGCTAAAGAATATCTTCTCCTTCAATTCATTCAGGCGTATTTCCAATTCAAGCTTTAACAGACTTCTTGTGTGCTCTGTATTTGCAATCAGGATATCATTTACGCTTAAAAAATGAGGCTTATCGTCTTTAATTACGCAGGTGTTTGGCGAAATAGACACCTCGCAGTCAGTAAATGCATATAAAGCATCGATAGTAACATCCGGCGATATTCCCGGAGCCAGATGCACCATGATTTCCACATTTTGAGCGGTGTTATCTTCGATCTTACGGATTTTGATTTTACCTTTATCATTTGCAGAAATGATACTATCAATTAAGCTGCCTGTTGTAGTGGAAAAAGGAATTTCAGTAATTGCTAAGGTCTTTTTATCCCTTTCAACAATTCTGGCCCTAACACGTACTTTTCCTCCTCTTTGGCCTTCGTTGTAGTTAGAACAATCTGCCATTCCACCAGTTGGAAAGTCGGGCAACAAATCAGGGCGATTGCCTTTCAATACCTCAATACAGGCATCAATAAGCTCAACAAAATTATGTGGAAGGATTTTCGTTGCTAAGCCAACAGCAATTCCCTCTGCTCCTTGAGCAAGTAGCAAAGGAAACTTTACCGGAAGCGTAATAGGCTCACGATTTCTTCCATCGTAGCTTGATTGCCATTCGGTTGTATCCGGATTGAAAACTACATCATTAGCAAACTTTGAAAGCCTTGCTTCAATATAACGAGGAGCCGCCGCAGAATCGCCTGTCATTGGGTCGCCCCAGTTTCCTTGCGTGTCTATTAATAGATTCTTCTGGCCTATCTGCACCATGGCATCGCCAATTGAGGCATCCCCATGCGGGTGATACTTCATGGTATTACCAATAACATTTGCAGCTTTGTTAAAGCGTCCGTCGTCCATTTCTTTCAAAGAATGAAGAATACGGCGTTGAACTGGTTTCAATCCATCAAATATGTGCGGCACAGCCCGATCAAGGATTACATATGATGCATAATCCAGAAACCAGTTCTCATACAGTCCATTAATGGAAGTTACGTTATGTAATTTTTCGTCGTCTAAAGGTCCGTTTAATGATTCGTCACTCATCCTTTTCGTAAAAACACTTGAATGGGGTAAATATAGGAGTTTTGAGATTTGTTATTAGAGATTTATGATTGGAGATTAGAGATCAGGCAAAGTGCTTACCTAGCCAACAGGGAAAAAGATTAGAGATTGGAGACTAGAGATTTGGCAAGGTGCTTAACCAAAAAAAAGATTTGAGATCTGACAGGTGCCTAACCTAGCCATAAAAAAACCCGGACTAAACCGGGTTCTTTATTATTTTCGGAAGTTTGCAAAGACTAATCTCTGATCAACCAGTCTCCAATCACTATAATTAATCTTCTTTCTTTTCTTCTCTTTTCTTCTTGCCGGGAGCTTTTCCAGAGATTTTAATTTCTTCGGTTTCTTTGATGTAATCTACTTCCATTACATCACCTTCTACCAACTCTCCTTTCAGGATCTCCTCAGCAATCGGATCTTCAAGATACTTTTGAATAGCACGTTTTAATGGACGGGCACCAAAGTTCGAATCATATCCCTTGTCGGCGATAAACTCTTTGGCTGCATCCGTTAAAACGATATCATATCCTAAGCTATGTACTCTTGTGAACAATGCTTTTAGTTCAATGTCAATAATTTTGAAGATATCTTCTTTTGATAGTGAATTGAACACAATCACGTCATCAATACGGTTTAAGAACTCTGGCGCGAAGGCACGTTTTAAAGCGTTTTCGATTACTCCTCTTGAGTGCGAATCAGCCTGAACTGCTTTTGCTGAAGTAGTGAAACCTACTCCTTGACCAAAGTCTTTCAACTGACGAGCCCCAATGTTAGAAGTCATGATCACGATAGTATTACGGAAATCAACTTTTCTTCCTAAACTATCTGTTAACTGTCCTTCATCTAATACTTGCAATAAGATATTAAATACATCAGGGTGAGCTTTTTCAATCTCATCCAAAAGAACTACTGAGTACGGTTTACGACGAACTTTTTCAGTTAACTGGCCACCTTCTTCGTAACCCACATATCCCGGAGGCGCTCCAACTAATCTTGATACGGCGAATTTCTCCATGTATTCGCTCATATCAATTTGGATCAAAGAATCCTCGCTATCGAACATGAAACGTGCTAATTCCTTAGCCAGTTCGGTTTTACCTACTCCGGTAGGGCCTAAGAAGATAAATGAACCGATTGGTTTTTTAGGATCTTTCAATCCGGCACGAGTACGTTGAATTGCTTTCGTAAGCTTTTTAATTGCTTCTTCCTGCCCGATAATTTTTCCAGCCATTAATTCAGGCATTGCCAATAATTTCTGGCTATCGGTTTGGCCTACACGCTGAACCGGAATACCAGTCATCATAGAAACAACCTCTGCAACATTATCTTCAGAAACGGTGTAGCGTTTAGTACGGGTTTCTGCTTCCCACGCTGTTTTAGCTTTATCTAATTCTTCGAGCAAGTTCTTTTCAGTATCGCGAAGCTTAGCTGCTTCTTCATATTTCTGACTGCGAACTACTTTATTCTTCTCTACCTTAATCTCTTCGATCTTTTGCTCAATATCAATGATCTCTTGCGGAACATGGATATTGGTTAAGTGAACACGAGATCCGGCCTCATCTAAAGCATCAATAGCTTTGTCTGGTAAGAAACGGTCTGTAATGTAACGTGAGGTTAAACTTACACAGGCGTTGATTGCTTCCGGAGTGTAAGTCACCGCGTGGTGCTCTTCATATTTCTCTTTAATCCGGTTAAGGATTTCAATAGTTTCATCCGGAGTAGCAGGTTCTACCATCACCTTTTGGAAACGACGGTCTAATGCGCCATCTTTCTCAATGTATTGGCGGTACTCATCTAAGGTAGTGGCACCAATGCATTGAATTTCACCACGGGCTAAGGCCGGTTTAAACATGTTAGATGCATCAAGAGAGCCAGAAGCTCCGCCAGCACCCACAATTGTATGTATCTCGTCAATGAATAAAATCACATCCGGAGATTTTTCCAACTCGTTCATTACCGCTTTCATCCGCTCTTCAAACTGGCCACGGTATTTGGTACCCGCAACCAATGAAGCAAGGTCGAGTGTAACAACGCGTTTATTGAATAATACCCTTGAAACTTTACGTTGAACAATGCGAAGTGCAAGACCTTCAGCACTTGCTGATTTACCCACACCCGGCTCTCCAATAAGAATTGGATTATTCTTTTTACGACGAGAAAGGATCTGAGACACACGCTCAATTTCTTTTTCACGGCCCACAATCGGGTCAAGCTTTCCGTCTTCTGCAGCTTTAGTTAAATCACGGCCGAAGTTATCCAAAACCGGAGTTTTTGATTTGATATCAGAAACCTTTTTCGGTTGGCTAAATGAAGATTCTTCTTCACGGAAATCGTCGTCTCCTGCTGCCGAACCAGGCATTTCATCCCTGAAACCCTCCTTATTTTGTTCTACTTCTGCTTTAAACACGTCGTAATTTACGTTATACTGTAATAAAATCTGTGAAGCGATGTTATCGTCATCGCGTAGAATGGAAAGCAGCAAATGCTCTGTGCCAATTACATCGCTCTTGAAGATTTTCGCCTCCAGATATGTAATTTTAAGTACTTTTTCTGCTTGTTTAGTTAGGGGAATATTCCCCAGATTTACTGTTGTGCCAGATGTGCCTTTTACAGCATCCTCAATAGAGCGACGCAAACGTACGGTATCAACACCCAACGCTTTTAATACTTTAATGGCCATACCATCGCCTTCGCGGATAAGCCCAAGTAATAAATGTTCGGTGCCAATGTAATCATGCCCTAACCTCAACGCCTCTTCCCTACTGTATGATATTACGTCTTTGACACGAGGTGAAAATTTAGCTTCCA
>CBIHNR010000299.1:0-4191 GCA_966211215.1 uncultured Pedobacter sp. | reverse complement strand
CAAAGAAAAGGGGCCGGGAGGATACTGGAAAGATGGGATTGGTCGGGTGCTTACGTGCTATCTTAAACGGTCTGATTCTTTTCTCAATGAATCCGTAAACATTGTATGTCTTATTGCGTCACGAAGCTTTTCGCCAACTTCTGAATTTAAAGTTAAAATCTTTATTTCCCCGGAGTAGTGAATATGAAACATTATGTTTTCACCTACATCAGATATGTAATAGTCATAGAATCCTCCATCACATCTTGTAACCGTGTAGAAGTTTGGAATGAAGTCATTTAATTCCTGTTGCGAAATGAGAATTGCACCGTTGAATGTCTTTTTAACTTTTATAGAGTCGAAGTAATCTATAGCTTTTGTTAATGGCAGATAATCTTTCCTTTCTCGGGTAAACTTTGATATCCAGGGTTTATTGATTTGTCCAAGAATTACAAATTCTTGCAAGCCTAGGGCTTCAACGAGTTTTTTAAATTCTGTGGTAAGCTTCTTTGTCGTATGTTTTTCGAGCTTTATCCAATAGAATGCAAAATAGTTCGGATAATAGAAAATTTCAGTATCAGTTTCTTTGTCATACTCTTGAAGTGGTAATTTCCTGAATTTAATTAAGGCAATGTCTCGACTTATTTTTTTAGGCATTCGTCGGGTCTTAGTATTACAGATAACGGTTTGCAGATTTGCGATGGGCGGGCTTTTCAGAACAAATGCTCATGCGGAGAACTGAACTTCTTTTAACCACAAAAGGATCTGCGGGGCACAAAACCCCGCCTATTGCAAATGTGCTGTTATCGGCTGCCTTTCTTGCTGTCGTTATGCTTGTCATATGTCTTTCACCAAGTTCCTCCTGGTGAAAAAAGGAAATCAATAGGCGTATTTATGTCGTAGAGCCATTGATAACCGTTATTGTCTTCAACGCAAAATGGTTTCAGAAGATTGACCATATCTTCATATTCACTCAATGTTAAGTCACAAATAAAATTGGTCTTGTCGCTTGTTGTTATGCCAATGGAAGTGTTAGCTAACCGTAATGTTAAGTTACAATTTAACGGTTCAATAAATTCCAACTTCCTCAAATCAAGCGATTGTCCTTCTTCTATAATTGTCAATTGAATTTCCTGTCTGAACTTGTTCGCTTGAATTCTGTCAAAGTCAAAGAGTCGTACAAGTTGATCGGTTACAACGCCAGTAAATCTTCTACCGTCACTTATGTCGTCAAGAAATTCAAGTTTCATATTGTACTGTCGTATTTTAAGGTTGCCGATAACGTTTAGGCTTGTTGCTGTTGCGGCATTAATTGCACTTCAGCCGCCAGCCAGCACTAATTTAGTAGAAAGCACTGAAATAACATAACCCACGTCAGCCGCAATTGCAACAGAGCTGATGTTGTACTAAACCTTCGGTAGTTTTTCCAAGCGCCTACCTATCCATCGTTTAAATTAGCAGAACCAAAATAAGGTACCAAAATAAGCTTCATATGATTAAAAAAAGCCAACTCAAGTTGATTCTGCTTGTGCTAAGATAGCCGGTTTTGCAGAACTCTATGCATCCTTAAAGCAAAAAGTCTCTATCTCGGGAAAAAGCGAAAGCACCCTGAGGAACTACGCCCTCCATCTGGCACACATCGCCCTTCACTTCAACCAGTTGCCCACCGAACTGGACATCGACCAGATCAACGATTACCTCTACCTCATTCAGCAACGGCACGATACGCCTTCCGATTCTTATTTCAAGTTTACCGTTTACGGCCTTCGATTCGCCTTCCGTCTGGCCGGACTGAACGACAAACGGATCGAACTCCCCTCTATTAAGCATGATAAGAAACTTCCGGTAGTTCTTTCCCGAGAAGAAATGCGCCGTCTGCTCAAAGCGCCCAAGCTTCTCAAACACCGCATCCTGATCGGCCTGCTTTACGGTTGCGGATTGCGCTGCGCCGAAGCCCGTGGGATAAAATTATCCCATCTGGACTTCGATCGCCAAATGCTGCATGTTCATCAGGGTAAAGGAAAAAAGGATCGCTATGTGCCACTTTCGCCCATGCTGATTCGTGGCCTGCAACAATACCTGTTCAGCGAACAGCCCCGGATATGGCTCTTTAACGGCAAACCCGAAGGTCAAAAGGGTGGCGACTTCGACAGCCGTTACTCGCAGCGGGGCGTACAATGGGCAATAAACGAGGCCTGTAAAGCCGCCGGTATCCGAAAAGAGGTAAGCGTTCATACTCTTCGCCATACCTACGCCACCCACTTGCTCGAAGACGGGCTCGACATAGTTTCGGTCAAAGACCTGCTGGGGCACGAATGCATCGAAACTACCATGATCTACCTTCATGTAGCAGCCAGCGGAAGAAGAAAACCGTTTAGTCCCCTGGATACCCTTTATAATCTGTAATGGCCTCAGTAGAACTGGCCGATGTACTTAAAGTGCAGTGGTCTGCTGTTACGAGCCACCCTCAGATCAATTCCTGGCAGCTCAAAGTGCTCTCCGCTATTAAAGTTTGCCGAACTTCAGCCCTTGGCGGCCACGTGGATGCCTGTACATCCTGCGGTACCCTTCGTGTTAGCTATAACTCCTGCCGTAACCGGCATTGCCCTAAATGCCAGGGCAATAAGCGGGAGGAATGGATCCGTAAACGGGAAGAGGAGCTTTTGCCGGTGCCCTATTTCCATGTAGTGTTCACGCTGCCCGATCTGCTGAACCCTCTGGCTATGCATCGTCCAAAGGAGCTGTACGATTGTCTGTTTGAGGCGGCCTGGAAAACCGTAGAAACTTTCGGCTGGGACCACAAACATCTGGGAGCTCAAAGTGGGATGATTGCCATTCTGCATACCTGGGGGCAGACATTGTCTTTACACCCGCACCTGCACTGCATTGTTCCTGGTGGCGGGATAACCCGGAAAGGCAAATGGAAAACGGCAATAAGCGATGGTAAATACCTTTTCCCGGTTAAGGCCATGGGTAAACTCTTCAGAGGGAAGTTTATGGCCCTGTTAAAAAAGAAAGCGCTTCCGATAGAAAAGGATCGGGTAACTGCGCTGTACAAAAAAGATTGGGTAGTGTATGCCAAGCGTCCCTTTGCTTCTCCGCATTCTGTGGTCGAGTATCTCGGACGTTACACTCACAAGATCGCTATCAGCAATAACCGTATCCTGGCAATGGATGAACAGAAGGTGAGCTTCGGTTACAAGGATTACCGCCACGGTGGCCGCAAAAAGCAGATGAGTTTGAAGCCGGCTGAGTTTATCCGCCGCTTTGCCCTGCATATCCTGCCAAGGGGATTTGTACGGATCCGGCATTTCGGTTTTCTGAGTTCTACGGCCAAGCAAACCAGCATCCTGTTGATCCGCGGGCAGGTACTTCAGCACCCCGAAGTAAAGAAGGATCCTCGGAAGCTGCAAAAGTTCAATCCTTTGCTCTGTCCCTGCTGTAATACTGAAACGATGATCACCATCGAGCTGTTGCCCAAAAGGGGCCCACCAACACATGCTGAACTTATGATGACTGCTGCCTTAAAATAAAAAGCTGGATTTTCTGGCCTGGCACTGCTATGCCCTAAGGTGAACAAAAAAGGCAAAAACGGAAGCGAAATACTTCCTGAAGCGAAAAATAAAGAGGGAGATACCCTCCAGATGCGAAAAAGACAAACCAACACAGTAAACCTGAACCGACAAAACACCTCTCACCCTCCAAGCCAATCAACGTAAAACCCATAGCATGATCCTCAAAAAACTACCGAAGGTTCCGTACAACCTCGGGTTCATTGTTGGTGCGCTGCACCCAACGAAACCCTAAGTGTTAGCAGTTATTCTTCTAATTCCCCTTCTTTATCAGGTATTCTGGGCAGCCCAAGTCTTTTGCACTTTTCCCGTATCTCATTTCAATAATGTCTAACAAAGTAGGGAAGCCAACTGAATCCTTGTGTATCTTTAAAGTTCCAGCAGAACCCACTATACTTAACTGAGCACTTAAGCCATTATAGGTGATATCTTTTATTTCGTTCCAACTGATGGTCACAATATCTCCCCATAACTTTTTTTGTAAAATATTGCTCTCATTAATAATTACCTTTTGAACCCAAGTTTCTAGTAATAAATAAATCCCCCCCAATAAGAAGAATATGGCTAGAACAAGAGGAATAAAGATTTCTTGGTTAATCTCGAAATAATAGACATAAAAAAGGAACAAAGATAATAGAAG
>CBIHNR010000298.1:0-4194 GCA_966211215.1 uncultured Pedobacter sp. | reverse complement strand
TAGGAGATAAAGATTGGCGATTAAAGAATAGACATTAAGCTGCGGTATTATTCTTACCCACAAATAGTGAAGCCCGGTACTTTATTGCCGGGCTTTGTTGTTTGTTCATTCCAATCCCATCCATTGGCTGAAGCCGAATGTCATTTAGTTAAGGATAGCAACCCCATCGGAGTTAAATGTCGGTAGAAAAAGGCCGTTATAAATTCCGTGCCGTAGGTACGGTATTCCCCAGGCGATTATGTTAAGTGGTTGGTGGAGACACCAACCATGGAAAAAAGATTTTTGATCCAACTGTGACCTGCTCCGGATACTGGTGTCTCCACCAGCACCTCAAAATTTTTAATTAAATGACATCGGGCTAAATCGAACGACAATAAATGGGGGGATCGCTCCTAATCCAATCTCTGATCCTAATCACCAGTCACTGATTTCGACTCTCCAATCTCTACCTTCCTCAAAGCTTTCTCTGCCGGCCCAGTGAGTACCTGCCCGTCAATATCAAAACGCGAGCCGTGGCAAGGGCAATCCCAGCTTTTTTCTATATTGTTCCAAGCTACAATACATTTGGCGTGAGGACAGACAGGACTTAATGCATGTATTTCTCCAGCAATGTCTTTGTAAATAGCTAATTTATGATTGTGGAAATCAATAACGGCACCAGTATCCGGGCTGATGTCATTCAAGGAGGAAATATCTTTTATAGAGAGCCTGTCGGTAATGAAATGGTAAGCAACATCCAGATTCTCTTTCACAAACTCTGCGAAACCTGCTACGGGTTTAATTCGGGAGGGGGAAAATAACTCTGCATATTTATTCTCTTTACCTAAAATTAAATCCTTTAAAATTTGTGCCGATATACTACCCAGTGTAATGCCGTTTCCTCCAAAGCCAGTTGCAGTATAGACGTCTTTATCGAACCCTGGAAGCTTGCCAATATACGGAAGCCCATCCGGAGATATGTAATATTGTGCCGACCATCTAAAGTTTATCGAAGCGACATCGTAATGTGTTTTCAGGTAGTTTTCAAGAGATACAAAGGCTTCATCAGGGTTGTCATGCCCGGTTTTATGGTCATCTCCGCCTATAATCAAAAATTTCTTGCCATCAAGTTCCTGCGTCCGGAAATAGTGGTAAGGGTCTTTCATATCATAAGCCAGGCCATCCGGATAATTGCCATCATTAAGCCTTGCTGCCAGGGCATAGCTTCGATAGGGGGCGCATCTAAAGTGCAAAAGGTTTATTCCGGGAGGAATGTGCGTGGCATACACTATCCGTAAGGTGTTAATAGATAAGGCTCCCGAAGTAGCCACATGAAAATCCCCTTTATTTTGGACTCCTGTAATTGCCGCTTTTTCAAGAATAACGCCACCCTGGGCCACAAACTCTTTAGCTAAAGCATAAATGTACTTAAGGGGATGGAAGCTCGCTTGTCCGGTAAAACTCAAAGCCCTTCTAAATTCTAGCGGAAGAGGTATTAAATTGATGTAATTAACGTTAACGTCAGCTCTTGCAGATGCTTCTAAAATTTTTTGAAGTTCCTCTTCTTCCTGTGGGGTTTCTGCAAAAAGATAGCCATTATGATACTCAAAGCTGCAATCTATGGCATATTTATCAACTAGCGATTTAATGGTCAGGATGGCTTCCTTACAAGCATCGGCAGCCAGCTTCGAGCCATCAACCCCAAAATTCTCCTCCAGCTGATCATAAGAAACATCTAAAAACGTATTAATATGCGATGTCGTTCCGCCGGTAGTTCCATAACCTAGTGTATGCGCTTCGGCCAGAATACATTTCTGACCGGCCTCCTGTAATAATAAGGCAGTGGTTATCCCGGTAATTCCGCCGCCGACAATGAGATTGTCGAAAATGTCTCCCTCATTAAAGTTGCCGAAGTCCTGCAGGTAAGTAACTCCTTTTTGCCATATGCTTACAGTACTCGAGTCTCTTTGTACTCCAAAACTGTTTTCGTTCAAGTTTTCCATAGAGAGATTTTTGTTATATAACCTTGCTAAATGGTTTTGGGTTTGGGCTAGGCGGAGATTGCCAATTACAGGCTAAAGAAAGCTACCAGCACAAATTTTTGTAGTTTAGCAAATTGAACAGCCTAAACGGCTCAGGATGTCTGTGATTTGCGATTTAGTACGATATCTGAATAATCAATCACGCTTGAAGATGGGCATTATGCTGCATCTATATAAAAGATAAAGGGAACCTCTAAAAACGCCATATATCCCCTTCTCTTTTGTCCAAGGGACTCCTTCGGAGGAAAAGGGACATGGATGAGGCTAAAAAGAGCTATTTTTAGACGTTCCCAAAACAAAATTTTAATGAAGAACGAAAGACCAACTATATTAGTTGTTAATGATGATGGTATCGATGCGCCTGGTATACAGACTTTGATAGAGGCCATGAAGGAGCTTGGAAAGGTAGTGGTTGTTGCACCGGATGGGCCACAATCGGGAATGGGGCATGCAATAACTATAAACAAGCCACTTCGTTTGGATAGGGTACACATTTATCCCGATGTGGAAATGTATAAAAGTTCTGGAACCCCTGTTGATTGCGTTAAGCTTGCTGTAAATAAAGTGTTTAAGGGGAAAAAACCAGATTTGTGTGTGTCGGGAATAAATCATGGACTAAACCATTCTATCAATGTGATTTATTCCGGTACCATGTCCGCTGCCGTATAGTGAGCGATTGAAAGTATTCCTTCGATCGGTTTCTCTTATGATGATTTTACCTATGACGCTGATTTCAAACAATGTGTACCTTATATCAAACTAATAGCAAAACAGGTTTTAGAACAGGGATTGCCACATGGAACCCTACTAAATGTTAATTTCCCTAAAACTCAGGCTATTCAGGGTATAAAGATTTGCAGGCAGGCCAATGCTAAATACGCAGAAGAATTTGATGAAAGGTTGGATCCGCATAAGCGTAACTATTATTGGTTAACCGGTGTTTTTCAACATAACGATAAAGGTGAGGATACCGACGTTTGGGCTTTAAACAATAATTATGTTTCGGTAGTACCAGTCCAATTCGACCTTACCGCCCATCATGCAATACCTTACTTAAATAACTGGCAATTAGATGTTAAATAAAGATAATATTTGGCTGGGCACAGCTCTGGGTTTAGTGCTTCCCGCCATAGCCTTTATAATTGTTGAAGCGTTAAAAAGCAATTTTGCTTATTTAAAAAAAGCCGACTTGCTTTATATCGGCTGTGTTGCACTTAACCTCCTCATAGTAAAATACTATTCTAACAGGTATATGGAGAATACAGCAAGGGGGATTATAGGGTCCACGTTTATATGCGCCTTTATATTCTTTTACTATAAAGTGCACGCATGAGATATTACATGATTGCAGGCGAAGCTTCTGGCGATTTACACGGGGCGAACCTGATGAAGGCGCTAAAGCAGGAAGACCCTGAAGCTCAATTCCGGTTTTTAGGAGGAGATTTGATGATTGCCCAGGGTGGCGACCTGGTAAAGCATTACAGCGAAATGTCTTATATGGGTTTTGCGGAGGTTCTGATGAACTTGCCAACCATCCTGCGCAATTTAAAGCATGCAAAAGCTGATTTATTAGCTAATAGGCCTGATGCTTTGATATTAATTGACTTTCCTGGCTTTAACCTTAAGATTGCAGAGTTTGCCAAGTCTAAAGGCATTAAAGTTTATTACTACATATCGCCAAAAGTTTGGGCATGGAACCAAAAACGCGTTTTAAAAATTAAGAAGGTTGTTGATAAACTATTTTGCATTCTGCCTTTTGAAGTAGATTTTTTCCGTTCATGGGGAATGGAGGTTGACTATGTGGGAAATCCATTGCTGGATGCTATCGCGGCATTTAAGCCAGATGCTCAGTTCAAGCAAAAATATGACTTGGTAGAGAAGCCAATAATTGCCTTATTGCCTGGCAGCCGTAAACAAGAAATCCTTAAGATCTTGCCCGATATGTTGCAAACTGCAAGCCGTTTTGCCGACTACCAGTTTATTATTGCAGGCGCTCCCAACTTTGGCCCCGACTTTTATAAAAGTTTTGTAGGCACTCAAAAAATACCTGTGGTATTTAATGACACTTACAACCTTCTTATAAATGCAAAGGCGGCTATTGTAACGTCTGGTACTGCAACCCTCGAAACTGCTTTGTTCCATGTGCCTGAGGTAGTGGTATATAAAACAAGCG
>CBIHNR010000297.1:0-4217 GCA_966211215.1 uncultured Pedobacter sp. | reverse complement strand
AAAGCTGACCAAGATAGTAAAGAACGGCAGTTATAAAGATAAGCTGCTGGATAGTTTCAAGCTGGAGGAGGATATAAACAAGTCCGGCAAAATTTCTGAGGTATTGAATCGCAATATGCTGTTGCCGGTTCAGATTGCCAAAGAACCAATTTCAACTAAGGGGCCGCGCTTAAGTTCCGACCTCTCTATTGCTGGAAGGTTTGTTGTTTTAGTGCCTTTTTCGGAAGCTATTTCTATTTCGAAAAAGATAAAAAGCAGTGCAGAACGCAGCCGGCTGAAAAAAATAGTTGAAAGCATTAAGCCAAAAAATTTCGGAGTTATTATCCGAACCGTGTCAGAAGGAAAGGGCGTTGCAGAACTACAAAAGGATTTGCTTGACCTTATTGCCCGCTGGGAAACTTTTAGTACCCGCCTAGACAAAACAGAACCTTCTAAAAAGATATTGGGCGAAATGGGCAGAACATCCACAATTTTAAGGGATATTTTGAATGCCGATTTTGCTAATATCCATGTAAATGACACAAGTATTTATGAGGAGATTCGTACTTATATAAAAGACATATCTCCCGAATTAGAGCGGATTGTTAAGTTTTACAAACACCGCGAACCGATATTTGAACACTTTGGAATTGAGAAACAAATAAAAGCCGCCTTTGGCAAAACTGTTAATCTTCCGGGTGGTGCTTACCTGGTAATTGAACACACCGAAGCACTGCACGTAATAGATGTTAACAGTGGTAACCGAACCGCAAATCCTGAAAATCAGGAAGAAAATGCGCTTCAGGTAAATAAGGAAGCTGCCAGGGAAATTGCCCGACAGTTGCGTTTGCGGGATATGGGGGGGATTGTCGTAATCGATTTTATTGATATGCACAAGCCCACTAACCGTAAGGAGCTGTTCGATTATTTACGTGAGCAAATGTCGCTAGACAGGGCTAAACATACGATTCTGCCGCCGAGCAAGTTCGGTTTGGTACAGATCACGCGACAGCGCGTTCGTCCGGAAATGAATATTGTGACAAATGAAAAATGTCCGGCTTGCGACGGAACAGGCGAAATAAAAGCAAGCATTGTTTTAATGGATGATATCGAGAATAATTTGAATTATATCCTGAATGAACAAAACGAAAAAAATATCACACTCTGCGTGCATCCGTACATTGAAGCTTACATAAAAAAGGGATTCATATCACAACAGTGGAAATGGTTCTTTAATTACAATAAGTGGATAAAGGTTAAAGGAGTTCCTTCTTATCATCTTACAGAGTTTCACTTCATCAATTCCAAAGAGGAAGAAATTAAGTTATAAGTGTTCAAAAGAATAAAAAAGCGCCGGTATATCATGTACTGGCGCTTTTTGTTTTTAGAGTTTTTAGCAACGACTAATTAGTATGAATTATGTCTAACAATTGTATATTTTTGCGGCTTTGGAAACTAGCATGATTGCAAATAAAGAGATTGGTATTGATGACATATTCATTGTTCACGGGCTTAAAGGATATGAGGAGCGTGAACAAAAGTTAACCAATTTACTGGAAAAAAAATTAGGGCTAGATTTTGAATTTGTTACTGAATCGGCAAGTCCCGAGGTAAATAACACGCTTATTGGTCAATATTTTCTGCCTAATATCCGAGATGTACTTTCATCTGGCCCACTATTTTGTACACTGGTTCATATCTTGTGCTATGAGAAGATGGTAGCGAGGCAAAGTAGGTACGCGCTGGTTTTTGAAAATGATGTTTGTTTCATTGGTGATTTCTTATCTAAAATAAAGGGGGTTATAGACGAGGCAAGAGATCTGCCTGAGGGATTTATCATCTCACTTGAAAACTCGACACTTAGGTTTCCGTCCATTAGAGTTACACGAAAAGGAAAGTTCTTATACCCAGCTTCCAGCGGACGTTGTGCTGGAGCCTATTTAATTGACTTAACGGCAGCTCAAATTATCCTGAAGGAGCTTGCTGCCAATAGATGTGGAAAAGTAATTGACTGGTGGCATAATGACTTAATTGATAGAGGTATTTTGAAAATGTACTGGGCTCACCCGGCATTAACGGAACAGGGTTCTTTTAATGGGCAGCTGCAGTCATCGATCTCGTCCAGGCCGGCGGGAATGATCCGTTCGTTTAGGTGGAAAGTACACAAGTTTTATAAAATGTATATTCTACGGGTATTGAAATTCTAAGGCTTGTTTAACTCCTGGCCTTTAACTTTCAGGCGCATGTATCTCTTTAACTCCCAGTCGAATTAGCTTTTTAGTTTTCAGGTAAGTTGCGGCAACTATCAACAGAGTCATACTGCCGCCGAAAACAACGGCGGGAACTGTTCCCATATATTTTGCCGTAAGGCCTGATTCGAAAGCTCCAATCTCATTAGATGAGCCAATAAACATTGAATTTACAGCTGATACCCTTCCTCGCATCTGATCCGGTGTTAAGAGTTGCATAATAGTGGAACGAATTACAACACTCACACTGTCAAAAGCGCCTTCTAAGAAGAGAAAGAAGAGAGTTAGATAGAAGTTAGTTGACAACCCATAACAGATTATTGAAACACCAAACCCAGTAACTGCTAGCAGAAGGTTACGCCAGGGTTTTTCCATTGGCGAATGGCGTGTCATGAATAGCATAGTTAAAACCGCTCCCAAAGCTGGAGCAGCTCGCATTAATCCAAATTGCTCAGCGCCGACACGCAATACTTCACTGGCGATTACCGGTATTAATGCTACTGCGCCGCCAAAGAATACCGAAAACAGGTCTATACTCATGGCGCCTAGCATCATACGGCTATTGAAAACAAACTTTATCCCTTCATTAAGACTCTTGAAAATATCTTCCTTAGGTACAAAGTGAGGGTCCCTTTTCTTTAAGAAAAATATACAAGAGAAAGACATTAGTAGGAATATCAGGATGACTAGAAACGTGACTGAAGCACCTAGATTTCCGTATAGTAATCCCCCAACTGCTGGCCCTGCAATGGATGCAATTTGCCAACTGGTGCTGTTCCACGTGGAAGAGTTGGGATAGTGTTCCCGGGGTATTATTAAAGCCATTAATGAGAAGACCGTTGGCCCCATAAATCCTCTGGCAACGCCAATTAAAAAAATCATAGTATAGATGGCTGTAACTATCTGTCCGGTGGTAAAACGTGTTTCTACGACAGGTAAGGTTACTGAGAATATCACGAAAGATGCAAAGAACATACTTATCAGAATCCACTTCAAAATGGAAGTTTTCTCCGACTTGTCCGCAACATATCCTCCGTAAAGAGCTATTCCAATAGCAGGTATGGCCTCGGCAAGGCCAATTAAGCCCAATGATAGGGGATCTTTTGTAAGATGATAGATATGCCAGCCAACAACAACTGCTTGAATTTGGTATGCGAAGGTTAGAAAAAAACGCATCCCCAGAAAAAAACGAAATTCAGGAAAACGCAGCGCGATGTAGGGGTCTTTTTTAATTGATATGTCCGTATCCACTAAGCTTTATGTGTTATGATAGAATTTCAGGGCGTAGATTCAACAACCAAAACTACCAGAAAGATTTTCAGGAAATGTTATTCCATGTAATGCCACTGTCTTTTTTTAGAAAGAATTGTTTTAAACGCAGATGCTGTTCTTCTTTTAATTCCGGGTCTTCTTCAAATATGCGGATAACTTCATTCCGGGCTTCCTGAAGGATCTTTTGGTCATGAGTTAAATCAGCAATCTTTAAATCCAACACACCACTTTGCTGAGTACCTTCAATGTCGCCAGGACCGCGTAATTGAAGGTCTATTTCTGAAATTTCAAATCCATCAGTACTCCGGACCATCGTTTCAAGTCGGATTTTTCCTTCGCGGCTAAGCTTATTAGTACTCATTAAAACACAATATGATTGTTCGGCTCCCCTGCCAACCCTACCTCGCAGCTGGTGTAACTGCGATAATCCAAAGCGTTCAGAATTCTCTATTACCATTACACTTGCATTGGGTACGTTTACTCCTACTTCAATCACAGTTGTTGCAACCATAATTTGAGTTTCACCTTTAACAAAACGCTGCATTTCGAAGTCTTTGTCGGCTGGCTTTAATTTGCCATGGACGATGCTTATTTTATATTCAGGAAGAGGGAAATAGCTTGAAATAGTATCTATGCCTTGCTCCAAATGCAAAAGATCAAGTTTTTCACTTTCCTTTATAAGTGGATAGACTACGTAAACCTGTCGCCCTTTTGCCA
>CBIHNR010000296.1:0-4280 GCA_966211215.1 uncultured Pedobacter sp. | reverse complement strand
CTATTATAGAGTATCCTTATGCTTTACAACTCAAACACTTCACCTTTTTCTGGAATGCTGACATTATACTCGCTATCAGTCAGAGCTTTACAAAGAGCGAGCATTGATTCAGGCTCACCATGCACCAGAAATACTTTCTTAATTACTGTTTTATCTTGCTTTTTTACTACTTGTAGAATGTCTTCGTGATCGCCGTGTCCGCTAAGTAAATCGGTTTGTTTGATTGTCGCGTAAACGGCTAATTCACGGTCGCGAATATGGACAACCGGATCACCTCTAAGTAAGCGGTGTCCTAAGGTGCCCTTGGCGCTGTATCCTATGAAAAGAATAGTGCAGTAGTAGTTTTGTATATTGTAAAAGAGATGGTCTTGAATTCGCCCTCCCTCCAGCATTCCTGCCGAAGAAATAATGATACATGGTTCCAGATAATTTGACAGTTCTCGGCTTTGCCTGATATCCTGCACATAATGCAGGTTTTCGAACTCAAATTCATCACCTTTCTTCTGATAAAATTCCTGTGCGTCTTCATTTAAATAATTGTGGTATTTTCTGAAAACATCAGTTGCATAATTGGCGAGTGGGCTATCCACAAAAATTTTCACAGTAGGTAGCAGGCCTTTGCTGAAAATCCTGTTTAATGCATAAACAAGCGCTTGTGTTCTTCCGATGCTAAATGCTGGTATAATAAGCCTGCCCGGCGTCTTTATGCAGGCGTTCTCTATTGTTTCAATCAATACCTCGTCTAAGGTCCGATCTTTAGAATGGTGACGTCCCCCGTATGTTGATTCACACACCAAAAAATCAACCTGGGGAAGTTTTTGGGGAGGTACTACTACAGGGTAATTTTCTCGGCCTATGTCGCCGGTAAAGCCGATTCGTTTTTGATGCCCATTTTCATTAATGGTAAAAATAGCCGCCGCAGCTCCCAATAGATGCCCAATGGGAATCAACTCTAATGTTATGTCGCCATTTAGCCGAAATGGCTTGTTAAAGCCGATGGTCACAAAACGCTCAGAGGTTTCCATTACATGCTTATGCAGATAAAGTGGTTTGGGGCCTGATTGTGAACCTCGTTTCCGTCTGGAGTGCTTGCGTTCTTTGCCGAGAAAAATGTTAACAGAATCAAGTAAAAGTAACTCTGTAAGGTCTGCAGTAGGAGGGGTGCATAGAACTTGCCCCTCAAACCCCATTCTTATTAAGGTTGGGATGTTACCAGAATGGTCTATGTGAGCATGTGTTAAAACGACAACGTCAATTTCTGCTGGATTAAAAGGGAAAAATTCATTATGCTCCAATTTAGTATCACGCTCGTAATCCAAACCGCAATCAATCAGTATTTTATAGTTGTTTACTTCTAAAAGATGCATGCTCCCGGTTACCTGCCTGGCTGCACCCCATACAGTTAATCTCATTGATCGCTATAATTAGGTAAGAAAATATAAATCGATTTTCAGACTTACGAAGTTATTGCAATGCGGACAAATACAAATCATAAACTTCGACTATTGCTGTCATAAATGGTAAATGAAAAATTATAATTCGTAGATGTAATTATGCCTCAAACTGAAGTTGGCTTAAATAACGATACAGACCCTCCTCATTTTGAATTAGCTCTTCATGAGTACCGCTTTCGATCACCTTTCCTTTTTCCAGCACCACAATTTTATCCGCTTCGCGAATTGTCGATAGGCGATGGGCGATTATGATAGAGGTCCTGTTTTTCATTAAAATCTCCAACGCCTCCTGAACAAGGCGTTCTGATTCAGAATCAAGAGAGGATGTTGCTTCATCTAGAATTAAAATAGCTGGGTCTTTCAATAATGCACGTGCAATAGCTATTCGTTGACGCTGCCCGCCGGAAAGTTTCATGCCGCGATCGCCCACAATGGTGTTGTAGCCTTCGGGCAAGTTTTGAATAAAGTTGTGGGCATTAGCCTGTTTTGCAGAATTAATAATTTCCTCATCGGTGGCATTAAGCTTACCATAGGCAATGTTTTCACGAATGGTGCCACCAAAAAGCAATACGTCCTGGGGGACAATCGCCACCTGATTACGGATACAGGTTAGTGCATAATCTGATGCAGGTTTTCCATCAAATAAAATTTCTCCTTGTTGAGGTTCGTAGAATCGCAATATTAAAGAAGCTATGGTTGATTTTCCTGCGCCACTTGGGCCAACAATCGCAACTTTTTCTCCGGCATTTGCATTAAAAGATAGCCCTTTTAAGACTTCTACTTCCTTTCTGGAAGGATAGGCGAAATGAATATTGCTAAAAGTTAATTCGCCCTTTACCTTTTCTTTAGTTACATTTTCGGCAGCGTTGATAGAGATATCCTCACTTTTTTCGGACAAGATTTCAACGATGCGTTCAGTAGCGCCAAGTGCTTTTTGAACATTTGCATACAAATCAGGAAAAGTCCCCATTGCAGCTCCAACAAACATAGAATATAAAATGTAAGTAGTTAAATCGCCCACAGATAGCTCACCATGCAATACCAGAGTTGATCCATACCAGATCACTCCAACTATTGCGCCGAATAAACAAAAAATAATAAAAGATGCAAAGCCACCTCTGAGTGTGGCGCCTTTTAAAGCGATCTCAACAACCTCCCTTAAATTTTTATCATATCTATTAGACTCATACGCCTCGTTGGCAAAGGCCTTTACGTTGGCAATACCCTGTAACGTTTCTTGAACTACCGTGTTAGAGTCTGCAAGTTTGTCTTGAGCTTGCCTGGAAATCTTACGAATAGTACGCCCAAAAAAAATGGCCGAAATTACCAGGACCGGTAAGATAGATAGGTTAAACAAAGTAAGTTTATGAGACACGAACACAAGGAATCCGATACCACCAACAAGGAGTACGACTTGTCTCACCATCTCAGCCAACGTAGTAGTTAAAGTATCTTGAATTTGTGACAAATCAGCAGAAAGGCGACTGTTTAATTCTCCAACCCTGCGATTGGCGAAAAAGTCCATTGGTAGAGTAATTAGCCTGAAATACGTGTCACGCCTAACGTCAGCGATAGTTTTTTCGGCAACTTCTACAAATAGTCTCACTCTAAAGAAAGACACGAAAGATTGAATGAATAGGATGATGAATGCGGCGTACCCGAGGGCGTTAATAGAAGGATGTATAAATTCAAATTTTTGCTTACCCTGAGCAGCATCAATCATTGCGCCTAGCAGGGAAGGAAAAGTCAATCCAGTCAAACTTGATATAAAGAGAAAAACTAACCCGATAATAAATTTCCAGCGATAAGGTTTTAAATAAACCAATAAACCTTCAGCTTTTTTAATAGTTTGCTTGTTTATCTTAGCTTTTGGGAGTTCTTCTTCCGGTGTAGTACCGCTGTTAAATCTGTTACGGGCCATCTATCCTGCAATAAAAACGCTTAGTGCGTATGCAAAAATAGCTTTTTTATTTACTCAGAATTTTAGGGAAAATCAGTACAGCGTAATTTAATGAAATTCTACCCGCACAATATCCCCAAGTTGCAGACCTAATAAGCCACTGGCGTTACCCTTATTAATGGCAATTTCAAGATGATTGCTAATGCCAAAGAGGCAAAGCTTTTCTCCTTCCGGAACCTCGTTATAATGCCAGCTTAATTGAGATATTGATTCATTTTTACGGAAGAATAAGGTAAAAGCACGGTTTTGCTGCACCCTGGAAAATAGGTCTTTAGATATATTGGTAATAACGTTTTGGAAAGAGTCGATGTAAATAACACTTCCGCGAATCGTGTCTCGCTCTATAACCGGCTGGAGGTTTACCTTATCCTCAAGTTGAGTTACGGGTATGCCTATATCAACCAAGCTTCCACCACTAGCGATGTGGCAGGAAGCCTTGGCAAAAATATCCGTTAGCGGAAAATGTAAAAATTTAAGATCCTGCATAATATTGAGTTCAACCATCTCATCAGGATGGCCCTCAAACATCAAAGAAAATATACCATTATCTGCCCCCACAAAATAATGCCCCTTGTATAGTACCGCCAGGTAACGGGTACGGTCGCTATAGACCGAATCGATTCCGATTAAGTGTACCGTACCTTTGGGAAAGTAGTGAAAGGCATTTTTTAAAACGAAAGCAGCTTGCGGGATGTTAAATGCAGAAATACTATGCGTAACATCGATAATATTCACATTAGGCATAAGGCTGTAAATGCTTCCTTTAAGGGCAGCCTGATAAAAATCTTTGTAACCTAAGTCGGTTGTTAAAGTTATTATTGCCATTAAAATGTGAATATTAATTATTAATCTTGTGATACAGATAT
>CBIHNR010000295.1:0-4295 GCA_966211215.1 uncultured Pedobacter sp. | reverse complement strand
CCCCCAGCTCCACTACGACCCCAGGGGCAGACCTCTGACACCGCTGGCGCCGACTGAACAACACTTCAAACTTATTGCCAATGAGCCGCCCCTATGTTGTAAGTATTGCAGGATTTGACCCGAGCGCCGGTGCTGGTGTTTTATCTGATATTAAGACATTTGAAGCCCACAAGGTTTATGGAATGGGCGTTTGCTCTGCAATAACATTTCAGAATGACACGAGCTTTTGTGGCATTGAATGGCTTGATGTAAAAGAGATCATTCGGCAATTAGAGCCCATTGTTACGAAATTCGAAATTTCAGCAGTAAAAATAGGGATAATCAAGAACTTACAAACACTGATTGAAGTAATAGGTTACATAAAGAGCTTTCAGCAGGACATTAAAATTGTGCTCGACCCCGTATTGAAAGCAAGTGCAGGCTTCGACTTTCATGGAGATTTAAATGTAAAAGAAATTGTCGACGTGCTTAAGCAAGTAACATTGGTTACGCCCAATTACAACGAAATGCTTTTGCTCGAAAATATGCTAAAAAATGAACTCCTTAAAGCCTATACAAATGTATTGCTTAAAGGCGGACATAATCCAGAACAAGAAGGTACAGACATTCTGTTTTTTGAAGGAAAAACTATTGAAATTCCTGCGGGAGTGGAGAATGTAACTGCTAAACATGGCTCCGGTTGTGTACTGTCATCGGCAATTACCTCCAATCTCGCCTTGGCTTATCCCCTACCCCAATCATGCATACTCGCTAAAGAATACATTGAGCAATTTTTAAATAGTAATACCACCCTTTTAGGGTACCATAATTATGATAGATAAACTACATTTTATATCGCAGGAATCTGCAAACCTAAGCCATTTAGACTCCATCAAACAAGCTCTTGAAGCAGGCTGTAAATGGATACAACTAAGGGTCAAAAACCAGTCAGAAGAAATAGTAAAACAATACGCTTTAGAAGCCAAAAAACTATGTGATAGTTACGATGCAAAATTAATTGTCAATGATTTTCCACAAGTGGCTAAAGCAGTAAACGCACATGGAGTGCATCTTGGTTTATTGGATATGCCAGTGGCAGATGCCAGAAAAATAGTTGGCGATAAGCTAATAATCGGAGGTACAGCAAATACATTTGAAAATATACTATTAAGGGTAAGATCCGGTGCAGATTATGTGGGATTAGGCCCTTTCCGATTTACAACAACCAAAGAAAACCTTAGCCCTGTTTTAGGATTAGAAGGTTACAAATCGATCCTGGATAATTTAAAACAAGCTGAAGTTAATATTCCAATCATAGCCATTGGAGGTATTGAAACCAATGATATTTCTGGCTTAATTGAAGCAGGTGTTCACGGCATAGCTGTATCAGGAACTATCGCAAAAGCAGAAAACAAACAAGCGATTATTAGCGAACTTTATACACTTCTCAATCAAATTGAAGTAGTTTAACGACGCAATAATAAGTAACAAAAAATTCGAGAAATGTTAAAAATAGCAGATAAAACTTTCTCCTCAAGGTTATTTACCGGGACAGGAAAATTTAGTTCATCTGAGCGGATGGAAGAAGCCTTACTAGCTTCAGGAAGTGAGTTGGTAACTGTGGCATTAAAACGTGTGGACATGCATAATACCAAGGATGATATTTTGCTTCATTTGAAACACCCCCACATAAATTTGCTACCTAATACCTCCGGAGTACGCACAGCAAAAGAAGCAGTGTTTGCAGCCCAGTTAGCGAGAGAAGCCTTGGAAACAAACTGGCTAAAACTTGAAATCCATCCAGACCCAAAGTACTTGATGCCAGATCCAATTGAAACTTTACAGGCAACCGAGGAGCTAGTGAAATTGGGTTTTATCGTTTTACCCTACATACATGCAGACCCCGTATTATGCAAACGGCTGGAAGACGTTGGCGCTTCTGCCGTAATGCCTCTTGGTTCTCCGATTGGAAGTAATAAAGGTTTAAAAACGCTTGACTTCCTCGAGATAATAATCGAGCAAAGCCGAGTTCCAGTAGTGGTAGACGCCGGAATTGGTTCTCCCTCGGATGCAGCAAAAGCTTTCGAACTTGGTGCGGATGCAGTTCTCGTTAATACAGCAATCGCAGTTTCTGATAATCCGGTAAAAATGGCCGAAGCATTTAAATTAGCCTGTATCGCCGGCCGAATGGCTTACGAAGCCAGGCTGGCCAAACCCGTTTCACATGCAATTGCCAGTAGCCCACTAACAGCGTTTTTAGATGAATAGCTTTGTTGAAATTTTCGAAGAGTATAACTGGGATGCTGTAAAAGATAGCATTTACAGTAAAACCAGCCACGATGTTGAGCGTGCTTTGGCTTCCAATAAACGCACCCTGGATGATTTCATGGCACTCGTTTCGCCCGCAGCAGCGCCATACCTCGAACAGATGGCCCGGTTAAGCCAACAGCTTACCCAAAAACGTTTTGGTAAGGTTATTCAGATGTATATCCCACTTTATCTTTCCAACGAATGCAATAACATTTGCACGTATTGTGGGTTTAGCCTGGATAATAAGGTGAAGCGGCGTACTCTAAGCCCTATAGAAATTATACAGGAAGCCGCTGCGATTAAAGATATGGGATACGACCATGTGCTACTTGTTACGGGCGAGGCGAATCAAACGGTACATGTTGACTACTTTAAAAAAGCATTAGAGTTACTGAGGCCTCATTTCTCGCATATTTCAATGGAAGTGCAGCCGCTAGAGGAGGAAGACTATGCCGCTTTAATTCCAGAAGGGTTAAACACAGTGCTGATTTACCAGGAAACCTATCACAAGGAAGATTATAAAAAACATCACCCAAAGGGGAAAAAATCCAATTTCAATTACAGGCTGGAAGCGCCCGACAGGCTCGGCCGTGCAGGCATTCATAAAATGGGGCTTGGTGTACTGATCGGGCTGGAAGACTGGCGAACCGACTCATTTTTCACTGCCATGCATCTGAACTATTTAGAGCGTAAGTACTGGAAAACAAAATACAGTTTATCATTTCCAAGATTACGGCCTTTTTCTGGTGGGCTTGAACCGAAAGTGGAGATGAACGACAGAGAGTTGGTACAATTGATTTGTGCTTACAGGATTTTTAATGAGGAAGTAGAAATTTCGCTTTCCACCCGAGAATCTGAACAATTCAGAAATAATGTTATTAAATTGGGCATCACATCAATAAGTGCGGGTTCGAAAACTAACCCGGGTGGTTATGTCGTAGAGCCAGAATCACTTGAACAATTTGAAATTTCAGACGAACGTAGCCCTGAAATTATTGCTGATGTGATCAGGAAACAAGGTTACGAGCCCGTTTGGAAGGATTGGGATAGAGTGCTTTATTGAAATCTGAGGACTGATATTGAACTGCAAATCAGTCCTCAGGATTGAAAACCTCGGTATCCACAGCTATGGAGAAAGAAGAACTAAAAAGATATAACCGGCAAATTATCCTTCCAGAAATAGGTATGGAAGGGCAACAAAAATTAAAATCTGCTAAGGTCTTGATTATAGGCGCCGGCGGACTCGGTTGCCCAGTATTGCAGTATCTGGTTGCCGCAGGGGTTGGCACACTTGGAATAGTTGATAATGATGTAGTAGACGAAAGTAATCTGCACCGGCAAATTCTTTATACCATGGCGGATAAGGGGTTACTTAAAGCTGAAGTTGCTGCAAAAAAACTCAAGGCTTTAAATCCCCATGTAAATCTATTTGCATTCCCGGTGAGGCTAACTGCCGAAAATGCCGATGGACTTTTTAGTCAATTCGATTTCGTTGTTGATGGCTCAGACAATTTTGAAACCCGATATCTTGTAAATGACCTCTGCATAAAGCTTGGTAAGCCTTTTGTATTTGGCTCCATTTTTGGTTTCGAAGGGCAAGTTTCTGTTTTTAATTATCAGGGCGGCCCAACATATCGCTGCGTTTTTCCCGAACCAGGAGATGCCCCGAACTGTGAGATCAATGGAGTACTGGGAGTTCTGCCCGGAATTATTGGCAGCTATATGGCTAACGAAGCCCTAAAATTGATCTTACAAATAGGGACGCCTCTTTCAGGAAGACTTTTGGTAACCAACGTATTAGACAATTCTTTTAATTTATTTAGAGTTTCCAGAGTCGCCCACCCTGAAGCGATTATATCTGCTACAACTAAAACATCCACGCCTAAAAAAAACAATCAGCTTTCTCTAGATATTCTTGAAGGCTTACTTGAAAACAACCCAAATTCTATCTATTTGGTTGATGTTAGAGAACCCAATGAGTTTGAGGCTGAAAATTTATGCGGAAT
>CBIHNR010000294.1:0-4319 GCA_966211215.1 uncultured Pedobacter sp. | reverse complement strand
TACGGTGGTGAGAGGGGTCAGGTAGTCAACTAATGACTACCTTCCTACTCTATAATAACTAGCGGTATTTTGAGATAATAAGGTATCTGTTAACTCTCGTTTCCTTATACCTCTTAGGTTCTAAAAATCTGACAGAAATTAAGGAAACGGGAGATCCATCCGCTTAAAGAGCCTGTTGAAATACTTTAACTGCATTTCCGCGTTCCAAAGAATTATGCTCTTGCCAGTGATTCTGCTGGTTGAGCAACAGTTGTTCCGTCTGCCACGACAATACTTTTGCCTGTAGCCGTTCAATGCAAAGTTTTTTATTCTGCAGCTGTGAACGGCTATCCATAGCTAATACTTGTAGTCCGGAAGGAACATGTGTTCCTCTCACTGCGGTTTCAACTTTGTTTACATTTTGTCCTGCTGGCCCAGACGAGCGACAGGTTTCAAACTTTACATCATCGATGTTAAATTGAGTCCTGGCTTTAATCTCAAACGTTTCAACGCCCACAAACCAGTTTTTGCGTTTATGAAATTTACGGTAGGGGCTTTGGGCAATCCACAAAATGGAGCCACGCCATTGCTTTAGAAAATTGTCAAGATTCTCAGCTCTGGCAATAAGGGTAGCCGAAAGTAGAGTGCCGTTCAACTCTGCTTTTTTACTTTCTAAAACCGTTAAACTAATGGATTGCTTTCGGGCATCTTTTAGCATTAGTTCCTGAACACGGGCAACTACTCTGCAACATTCAAGAGGGCCGCGGCCAGACGTTATTTGTATAAGTACTTCCTGCATGTTATTCTTTGTTCATTCGTACTATCCTGGGAATAAATTTTCCCTGGATCTCAATTAAATCATTTTGAGCTTTAATTACTTTTTCTATGTCCTTATAAGCCATGGGGTTTTCTTCTACGCTTCCACCAATTAATTCAACGCCGGAAGATGAGAGCATTTTCTTCATCGCCGAAACCGTCATGCTATCTTTGGCCTTTTGCCTGCTCATTGCCCTGCCTGCACCATGCGAAGCAGAGCATAGCGATTGCTCAACTCCTTTTCCAACAACAAGATAGGCCGGGCTGGCCATGCTACCTGGAATAATGCCCATTTCACCTGCATGAGCTGGTGTAGCTCCTTTGCGGTGGATAATTACCTCTTCGCCATTGCTCAAAGTATCTTTCCATGCAAAGTTGTGATGGTTTTCTATTTTAGCTAATGTTTTTAATCCTAAGTTTTTCAGGATGTTGTGGTGAATTTGATCATGGCAGGCCTTCGCATACTCCCCTGCAAGATTCATACTTAACCAATATTCCTGTCCAGCTTCGCTACCTAAGCTAAGCCAGGCTAATTGCTGGGCATGTCTGGGAAGTTTGCATGTGTTCATCGCAATTTGCGTGTAATGCTTAGCAATATTTGCACCCAAGCCACGACTGCCGGAATGAGAAAGTAATGCCAGATATTTCTTAGCTGGAAGCTTCAGATGGTTATCCTCAAACAGTTCAACTTCGCCAAATTCTACAAAGTGGTTTCCACTCCCAGATGTGCCCAATTGCCTTACTGCTTTTCCATGTAATTGCTTCAAGTGTTCCAGAGATTTAAACAGTGGATGATCTAATATTTCATGCTCCTGTTTAAAATCAAGTCCGCCTTCCATTCCAAAGTGCGTAAAGTTTTTCAATGCCAACTTTGCCTGGTAGCCATAGCGTTTAAAATAACTTTCGCTCTCGTCGATTATGGAAAGCGCCATCCGGCAGCCGATATCCATCCCAACGCCATAAGGAATAACTGCATTTTGGGTGGCTAAAACAGCTCCAATTGGCAATCCATAGCCCATGTGTGCATCGGGCATTAATGCGCCTTGTACACTTATCGGCAATGAAACAGAAACCTCCATCTGTCTTTTCGCTGATGACTCTATGCCCTGGCTACCATAGATTTTTAGCGGCGCAGGCATCTGTTGTAAATCAAATACACTAATAATGCTTTTATTCTGTTTGCCCGTAAAAACCTCAGCTATTTTATGTAGCGTTTCATGGTTTAAGTAGGCTTCAGGGTTATTTTTTAAATCTGTTAAAAGCTCCGTAATTTCAGCTTTGTTGTAATGCTTAAAGTGCTTGGATAGTATGTTAATAACCAGGCTCCTGGCTTTATCATTGGTATAGCCGATTTTGCTTAAGTCTTTAGTTCTTAATAAATTGCCCATATAGGGTTCTGTGTTTGAAGCAAAGGAATATAGGTTAGAGAAACATGAGGCTCCACGCCAACAAATCCCTTTGCCATGTAATAAAATATTTTGATTGATTGGTCAATTCATCCCTGAGTGGGATATACCCTTTACGGAAACGCTAGTTCCAGTGCTATGCAGAACTCTAGACTGACAAAAGCTATGGCATTAAAAAATGCAAAATAGGTTCAATAAAAATTAAAAAGCTATTGCCTGCTAAAGTGCAGAGATTGAAAGGGGCGATATGTGAATACGTTCAGTCATGATTCCTAAATTTTTTGGTGAGTAAAGAAGGAATTTCTGCAAAGGTAATTAAATGTTTTTAAAATAAAAGTGAAAAGCGACTGGCAACCACATGAATTAAAACATTGCTATGCGATACAGTGTTAAGAAGGTAAAAATAAAGAAATGAAAAGGTTTAAAATCGAGTATACAGTAAACGGTGAAAGCGTGGAGCTTTTTGCAGAAGCAATGGACCTAAACCACAGAATGTTTTCTGTAGAGCGCAAAGATAATGACCCTCATCCTTTACTGATTGAGCACACCGGAGCCGGATGGTCCTTAAAATCACAAGATGATTGGAGACTAAGTGCGGATGAGGTGTCCAAACTCGGCGAACTGTTAGAAAAAGGATTCCACGAAAATCCAAAGGCGTACTGATGATACCTTCGTATATCATGTTTAGCAGAATTAAAATATTGCTGGCCTTAATATAGATGTTATAGTAAAGAAAGCGAGGAGTAATTATGATTCTCATCGGCACTATACATGAAAAACATTGTTCAAGATGTCGCTCTCGCGACTTTGAAAGGGTTAAGCGCCCAGGTATAATAAGATTACTTAGTGGTTCATACCTTAAGCGTTACAAATGCGCCAAATGCTGGAAATGTTTCTACCTCATTCCAATAAAAGGTCCGGCCAGGTTAAGCGCCAAATAGGGGTTTGATGATCTTTTTGTTGCTTTTTCATAGAAAAGTACCTTATTTGACTGTAATATATTGTTTTCCGTAAGCTGAATTTTATCTTTGGTCCACTATCCAATACTTAGTGGAGCAAACTTAGATTTTCATGTTTAGGGATTATCTTTTATTTATTGATACAGAAGCATCGGGTTTGCCCAAACGCTGGAATGAGCCGTATACCAAGGAAAATAACTGGCCTTTTTCGGTGCAAATTTCCTGGCTGGTCTACTCAAAGGATGGCCATGAATTAAAACGCGAGGATCACTATATCAGTGACAGGGATTTTGATATAACACCAGCTTCCGTGAAAATACATGGAATTACCCGCGACTTTCTCGAAATAAAAGGTTCACCGCGAAAAGAAGTTATGCAGCTTTTGCACGAAGACCTTTTAAAATACAAGCCCCTGGTAGTAGGCCACTTTATGGAGCTTGATTACCACGTCCTGGCTGCTGATTTTTTACGAAGCGGAGTTCCCAATCCTATTGCCGATTTAAAGCTGCCTGCCTTTTGTACAATGATGGCAAGTACAAAATTTGTTAAAAACCCGCAGTCGAGGTTTTTAAAGCTAGGGCAGCTGTATGACACTTTATTTAACACTACTTTATTAAATCCCCATAATGCCATAGTTGATGCTAAAGCAACTGCTGATTGTTTTTTTGAAATGATGAAACGCGGCGATTTAAGCAAGGCAGAAGTTGCTTCCCAGAACTTAGATTTAAGCATCAAACCTAAATTGGATAAAAAATACAGCTGGATATTCTTTTCAGCCCTTTTACTTATCCTGATAATTACACTTTGGATATGAACAAACGCTTTGAATTTTTAAAAAAAGTAAAGCCCTTTAATATACTTCCCGAAAAAGTTTTATTAACCGTTTCAGAACTGCTGACAGAGGTTAAGTACAGTAAAGATGTACTTATTTATCAGCAGGAACTCACAAAAATGAAAGGGGTTGATATTATAGTTGAGGGAGAGTATGAATCTTTTTTTTATGATACCGCGCACAATAAGCGCCTTGTTGAGCATCACGGGGAAGGGTATTGCTATGGTGGCGTTTCTGTTTTGTTGAACCGCAAAAAGTCTCTTCGTACAGTAATTGCAAAAAAGAATACCCTGGTGTATACTTTGCCCCGTAAAGATTTCAGGGGTT
>CBIHNR010000293.1:0-4385 GCA_966211215.1 uncultured Pedobacter sp. | reverse complement strand
CCCCCGGTTACAAACAATAATAAACTGCCATTATTTCTTTTATTGAAACCAAAGGGAATGACGGCTTTACTCAGATGAAGTCCCCATGAACAAAATTTATGTCGAGGGAGTGAGGATTTTATACACGCACAAAAGGGGAAAATGACAACAACCGAAGATAATCCACTCTAATCTAACACTTTATATTACAGAAGAACAGTAAACCCGATGAATCCGTTCTCCCAAGCCGTCAGACTATAATTCACTAGCCGGCACAGCAGCCGCTTGTAAAAACTCAATTAGGAAAGGAATGAGAATAAGGATGTATTAGTCCATTACTGGCTGAAGAATCATTTTTTCCGAGGCAATTTTTTGCTCTAGTACAAATTGTATCTTCTGACAAATTTTATATTCTTCGAGTTTTTTAAAACGTTCGAGATCTTTTACTATATCTTCCAGGGACATGTCAGACATCATATGAAGAAAATCTTCTTTAGTAAAAAACCTATAAGCAATGATTGCGTTATGCGAAAATGCTAGGATAGAATGAGAAATCCTCTGCTCTGCCTCAAACTCTGCTTTAATCGACATCTTCTTATAAAATTAGATTTGTGCTTTTACGCAAGTTAATAATGGTAGTTTCAATAAAACTAATAGTTTTATATCGCCGCAAAACCTTACCGTTAAATGTGGCACATCAATAATTAACATTTAACATGAAAAAACGTTCGTTGGCTTTTAAATTTCTTTTGGGCTTCTTGGTTTTACTGGCAGCGGCTAACCTCATCATCGTATTAACAGACACCACCTATATTTATAAAGCCCTGGTTTATCAACAAGCCGATATTGACGACATTGATATTTTCTACAAACGCAAAGTGAATGCCGGAACCTTTAGCCAACCCTGGCCTAATTCAAAACAATATAATAAAACACCCCTAACAGATACCTTAAGGCGCATACTCGACGAAATGGAAACAGGTGCTTTTCTGGTAATTAGAAAGGATTCTGTACTATATGAGGAATATTGGGACAAATTTTCTGCACAGCGGTATTCAAACCCCTTTTCAGTTACCAAAAGTATAGTTGGCATACTGGTGGGTATAGCAATTGGCGAAGGTAAAATCAAATCAATTGATGATCCGGTGGCTAGGTATCTGCCAGAGTTTAAAGAGGGCGATAAAGCCAAAATTACGGTAAGGCACCTCTTACAAATGGCGTCTGGTTTAAATTTTACAGAAAGTTATAACACGCCGTTTAATCCCACTACCGAATCATACTATGGCAAAAACCTGCATCGTATGGTTGACAAGCTGAAAGTTATAGAAAAGCCAGGCACTGTTAGCCGCTATAAAAGCGGCGATACCCAGATACTGGGCTTTATATTAGACAAAGCAACAGGCAAAACTTTAAGCGAATATGCATCTGAAAAGCTTTGGCGCCACCTGGGTGTTAAAAAACCCGCATATTGGAGCCTGGATGATAAAAATGGCAACGAAAAGGCATTCTGCTGCTTTTATACAAACGCTCGAGATCTGGCAAAAATTGGTAAACTGGTATTGCAAAAAGGGCGGTTTAACGGACAGCAGTTGGTGGACTCTAACTACTTAAAACTTTCATTAGCGCCTAACAATTTGCCTGACGGAGATGGCAAAAAGACCGATTATTATGGCTATCAGTGGTGGATGATTAACCGGAATGGTGTTGACGTAAAATATGCCCGCGGGCTTGGCGGCCAATATCTGTTTATCATTCCATCTAAAAATATGCTGATTATACGTATGGGAAGAAAACGCAGCAGTACCCGGATTAACGGGACCCCTATTGACATTTTGGTTTACCTGGACGAGGTACTTGCCTTATATGGAAAATAAAGGCTTTTAGCCGAAGGCTGGCTTCGGCTAAAAGCGTTCGCAAGTGTTGCTTTAGGCTTGTTCTTCAACTTCGCATGAAGTTTCTTCTGCTTCTAATTCTCCACTGGCGGATTCGGTAGCAGCATTTTGCTCTTTCCAGTTTTGTAAACTGATGACCACCATTCCTTCAATAAGTTTATCAAGCTTATTAAAAAAAGATGCCAGGTCTTCCCGCTGTAGATTTTGGTTTAAATAGTCGTGCCCGATTGGTTTTAGGCCTGACCGTAAAAACTCACGGCTTTGTGTAATACTGTGTGAAAGGAAGAAATCTTCAACTACTTTTAAAGGCTTTGATACCTCTTCTTCTGATAAAAATTGAGGAAAATATCTCAAGGTCGGTTTCGAGGACATAGGTTAAGGCTCTGATTTTGAGTCGAAGATGCTTAAGAAATTTTTACTATGCAAATAATTGCGAAAAAATTTCCCCATCTATTTACCAAGGCCCTCTCTCACACTTTCATTTTATTGCCCCAAAGGCTGCAAAACACGAATTTTTGTGTAAAATTTCAGTTACTCCGAACCCAACTTTTTTTAACATCTCCAGCTGAAAAGTAACTGAGCGGGGCGTGTCTTCTTTATCGATATAAGCAAATACTTTATCCTTGAACTCCTTCCCTCCCAGTGCTGTTAGAAATTCGGAGTAGTTTTGTTGAAACAACCTCTCTACTCCTGGATGATCTTGAGCTACCAGATCGCATATCCAAATGCTGCCGCCCGGCTTAAGGGAATGATAGATGGCCGAAAATACCCTTTCCCAGTCTGTCTCTTCCCTTAAATGATGTAAAACAGCACCAGCCAGTATAATGTCGAATTTTTCTGCCGGAAGGCTTATCTCATTAATATCTGCTTGTATCACCTCGACCTGACCGCTGGTTTGCTGTTCCACCCGTTGCTTTGCCTTTTGTAGCATCGGTTCACTTAAATCAATCAGTGTGCAATTTAAGCCGGCAATCTTCTGCAACATTTTAAGGGTATAATTTCCTGCGCCACAGCCTATATCCAATAATTGTGTAGCCTCAGGATTTACATAGCTGGCTGCATCTGTTATTAAGTCGAGGCTCAGTACAGCATCTATTACTGTTTGCTGGCCTGTATCAAGGTTGGCGAAACGCTCAACGTCGTTATCAAAACGCTTTCTGATTTCATCTACTGTGGATTTTGAGGTTTTGTGTTGCATAATGCTTATTGGTTTGATATTGCCAAACTTAAAAGCATTATTGATATTTGAAAAATATCAATTTTATCAATAATCGATTCCTAAAAAGTATCATGGAGATTAGGCATCTTATCTATTTTAAAACTGTTGCTGAAGAATTACACTTTAGAAAAGCGGCTTCAAAGCTTTTTATTTCGCAACCACCACTTAGCCGCCAGATTAAAGAATTGGAGGAAGAGCTGGGCGTTGTATTATTTGAGCGTAATAATAAGCGTGTTGTATTAACTGATGCCGGCTTGTATTTTAAAAAGGAAGTTGACGGTATTCTGGCAAAGCTTGAAGAAGGAAAGAATATAGCCCGGCAAATCCACAGTTCTGTAAGTGGCGAACTGCGTATTGGTTACATCAGTTCTACTTATTATGATCATTTGGTGGATATCCTCAAAGAAATGCGCCTTGCTTTTCCGCATGTTAAAACCCGCCTTTATGAAGTGCCCTCTGTTAAGCAGGTTAAAGCTCTTGAAGACGGGAAACTCGACATTGGCATTATCAGGGCACCTGTGCATTCTGAAAAGCTAATGGTTAAGACCTTATTTAACGACCCATTTGTTTTGGTTACACAGCTGCAGTTGCCTCAATTACAGCCCAATGAATTAAAGGGCTTTTTAGCTGATAAGCCTTTTATATTTTTTAGCCAGGATTATGCTCCTGAATTTAATTTCAAGCTGTTGGAAATTTGCCGCAGAATTGGGTTTTATCCGGAAATTACACATGAGGCGAATAATGTCCATTCTATTCTAAGACTAGTGGAAAATGGATTAGGGGTTTCTATTGTGCCTGCTTCGCTTATGAAGCAATATTCGAATTTTGGCGTCTATTTTACCGAGCTAGATATGAATGCCATTACCACAGAAGTTGTGCTGGTGCATAAGCATGAGATCGGCAACCTGGCAGCTAACTGGTTTATAGAAAAATTTCTGAAGCGCTATGCCAGGTGATTGGATATTAGAGATGAGAGACAAGACACGATGGGAGACAAGAGACAAGAGATGAGAGACAAGAGATGAGAGACAAGAGATGAGAAGACAAGAGACAAGAGATGAGAAGACAAGAGATGAGAGACAAGAGATGAGAGACAAGAGACAAGAGACAAGAGATGAGAGACAAGAGACAAGAGACAAGAGACAAGAGATGAGAAGACAAGAGATGGGGCGTTATATAAAAAAAGAACCCTCTTGATAGCGGGCTGGGGAGTGTAAATTGAACTGTGTCATTGGGCGCTTGGGCAGGTTGATTGTGGAAAACTCCCTCCATAGAGTTTTCCATGATTAACCTGC
>CBIHNR010000292.1:0-4393 GCA_966211215.1 uncultured Pedobacter sp. | reverse complement strand
CTACATAGGAGCCGGCGTTGAAACTAATTGCAGATTTTGGTGCCTGAATAAAGTTTTTAGCAACCGTAAGGTCGAGGAAATAGTTATCTCTGAGAAAATCGTGGAATAGGTAGGCAATCTTTCTATCTTCGTCGCTTTCAAAAAGTATGGCAGTTTCTGTGCTAATAACAAAGGTACCAGCTGTTGTTTTGATAGATTTAGGGGCTGGAATTATGCCCAGCTTAGGGCTTATAGCTTGTGCAAAACTGAGGATTGAAAACAAAGAACAAATGCTCAATAATAAAACTCTACGCATCATGGCGCTAATATAGGGCAAAGGCAATTAATGCCCGGTTTATTTAAACCTGATTCCCACTTTTTTACCCGATATATTTTCTAACGTCGGCTTAAATATCAACTCAGCATTTTCTTTCGTTTTACCCAAAATATTTAGCTCCCGCGCATTCTGAAGTATCTTTTGTTCAGCAAGTTTATAAATATCTTCAATCATCTCCTGCCGGTCGGCAGGTAGGAAAACACCACTTAAGTCGTATACCTTTGACCGCTGATGATCCAGCTTTGCATAGCAAATTTCAGGCTCGGGTAGAAATATCGTTACAGAATCTTCCGAAGCTTTAATGTCTTCTTTTTTCACTTTGGCTAGGTCGATACATCCCGCGGCCTCGCCGGCTGCAACGAACAAGATTCGTTTGTCTGGTAAAATAGGCCGGCTTATATTTTCTTCAATCACATCTTTCATAGAGTATTTCACCAACTCTAGTTTGCCGATATTGGTAATTTTTTCAATCATTACATCTTCGGTAATTTCTGCCCGGGTTTTAAAAAACTCATTTCGAATGTAAAAGAACATGAAAATCAAGAGGCAAAAGATGGCGAGTGCAACTACCAACAAAAAGGCAACACGTTTTCTCAGTAAACTTTCAATCATAGTTTGTTAGCGAAGGAATTTCAGCACTGGAATTCCTCATTTTAAGTGTTTAGCTTAAAAAAACAAATGCCTCTTAAGAGGCATCATTTATTCTTCTACGGCTTCTTTTTTAGCCGAAACTTCTTTTTTAGGCTTATGTGGCCTTTTTTTTCCGAACGACCCGTTAGCAATTTTACCTTTTTTTGATTTAATGTCTCCTTTTCCCATAAGTGATTTGTTTGATATTTTTCTTATCTACTATACAAATTATGCACACGAATGTTTATGAGTTAGTTTTTTAATTCTATTCACTAATCACGCTAGTACTCTATAATTGTCTCCAAACCGTTTTTAGCTTGATTGCAAAAAATCATATTTTTTTAGGTGGTGTGCCTGTTGCTAATTTTATTCCCCAGTCATTCAGGATTGTCCTCGAATATTCTTCTAGCCCCCTTCTGATAAGCCTTAACGACAAATAGGCAGTCCGATAATCAAAGCCCATGCTATGGAGACAAATGCAAAAGCTTTGAGCCCGGGCATAACGAAAGTGTTGCAGAAGCACTTCAGCAGCCATATTGCCGAGTTTAGGCGTTCGTTATTTTTCGCTTAAACTTTACCGTTATATGCTGGATCAAAATCTACCATCCATTCAATTCCATATTTGTCTCTAAACATTCCGAAATATGAATCCCCTAGACTGTTGGCAAAAGGCACTTCAATATTTCCGCCTGCTGAAAGTCCGTTAAATAATTTATCGGCTTCTTCCTTGCTTTCCGCACTGATCGAAATTTTACTTCTGTTTTCATTTTCGTTTGTTCGTCCCATACTTTCAGGAACATCATTAGCCATTAAAAGGTTATTGCCAATAGGCAAAGCAATAAGCATTATCTTATTTGCCTCATGTTCTGGTATTGGATATTCAGGGCTTGATATGTCTTTGAAGCGTATAATCTTTGCAAACTCTCCTCCAAATACTGATTTGTAAAAATTGAATGCTTCTTCGGCATTTCCGTTGAAGTTAATGTGCGGATTGATAAGTGCCATGATTTATAATTTTTAAATTGCTTTTTTTGTTTCTTATTTCAAGTGTCTGAACGCAGGGTGTCGCAATACAATGACGCCTAATGGTTAAGGGTTTATATTGTGCGGGATTAACTGCACATCACTTTCACCCGCGCACTAAAGTCAAACCCGGTATTAGGTGAAGCAATTTTTTCATTTTTAGAACTGCGGTTTTCCTGCTTGTCCAACGACATCTCCTCCGAATTTCACTAAATCAAAAAGTCGTACAACTGAAAACCTAAGTTCGTCTTGGTTGCAATAATATTCATTAAGCTTACCAAAGGTCGTATAGGTTGATATGTTGAATCCGTCTTCGATGTCATTATACCAAATAGTTCGGAGGCCACAAATAGCAACAACCCAAAACTCTCCACCTTCATTTCCATATTCGTCTTCGCTCCATTTCTTCGGCTCAACTTTAATCAGATTCCAAAAGTTCAATAATTCCCCATTCAATTCCTCCTCGGTTTTATTGATATGGTCGTACAAGTCTGTTAAGGTTATGGGAGTCCAGTTCGTCATAGAGAATATGGTGGGATTTCATTGTTTCATCTAACGTTCAGTATTAACGCGAGGACAAACATAAATATCATCGCCGAAATAAACTTTACAACAACGGCAGAAGTTCTAAGCCTGTATATTTTCAGAACATTCTTAGTGCTTTGTCAGAACCTGCTTTTATATCTTTACATTCTATTCAGAAGTCCTTTCATTTCTTTCTGCTCCTTTACCATGTTAAAGGGTTGCAAATTTTTGTCCAAAAGTTGTCCGCCCAGACGCTTCTGACAATACTCAACAGCATTGAACATGATTTCAAAAACATTCTCCGGGCCCGCACTTCTTGGAACAGAGAGCCAAAAACCAAATTCTTGGGATTCATATTGCCATCTTTAGCTTCCTCAGGCAGAAAGTACCCAGGCTCCGTTGTTGTCCATACACTAAAATGTTAGTCGTGACCATAATCTTTGTTGTTATTCCAATGAAATAAGTCACCATCGCCCCAATTTAATTCGACACTTTGGAGAGCATCCCACATTTTAGTACCATCAAATTGTTTGTCGCTTTGTAATACAATTATTGCATCTGTATTAAATTCCTGATATAAATTCACAAGCTCTTTGCCTTTTGAATGGCAAGCAGCGAAAGAACATACATCAACTAAGCCAGCAATAGCAACAGAACCGATGTTATGGACTGGTTTTCTTTCTTGCACTATCAAGTCGCATTTTTAGTACATTGTATTCCTTGTTGGAAGATTTCTCCTCTTGGTCAACCTGAAAATGATTCTGTAAACCCCATTCTATGTGGTCATAAATTAATTTCCTCTGGTCTTTGTTTTTTAGTAATCTCACCTGTGACAGGACTGTTGAAGGGTTTAAAATATAACATTCACCAATAGTAAATGATGAAGTCTCATCTGCGGAGCCTCTGTCGGCCCACATGGTTGAAAAAAACACCTGCAAAAGCTCAACGTCTTGGGTTTTTGAAAAATATTTAGGTAATATTTCTAAAGCAGGAGCGTACTTAACTTCTGTATGCTTCTCCAATTCGTTTACAGCTGACTTATAACCAATCTTTCCTTTACTATGACAAGTCTCTTGAAATGTTGTCGCTAACGCCTTTTGCTTTAATAGTATTGTCGTTAACAATTTTTTCTGTGTACTTATATTCAAAGCCTCAATAAATTGAACGCGGCTTCTATGAACAAAACCCTCCACTTGTTGTCCATCGTGCCACTCAAACGCTACTACTTTCAGCCAGTCGGCTTTTGTCTTTTCACAGTAAAAGAAGTCCCCTTTTTCAATTTTCCCAACAATAGCAGAATTAGCATTCTTTCCGCTGCGCACATTTAAGAATCCGTCAGGATCTTTTATTTGGGCTAACTTATTTTCAGCATTAGTGGTTAGAATCGAGAAAAAAGTCCAAATAAATAATATGGTTACCTTGTACGTTGTCATGTTTTAAGCTTGCCCATAACGTTTCACGGCTTTGCGATGTGGTGGCATTCCGTGTTCCGTCAGTTTAAATCTATTACTAAAGTTCAATAGTTGTACAATCGCTCAGCACTTATTCTTCAGCCACCATATTGCAAAACCGATGTTGTACGAAACCTTCGGTAGTTTTTCCAATCGCCGACCTTTCCATCTCGTAAATTAGCAGACCCAACATGATAATTATGAATAAAAAAAGCCAACTCAAGTTGATTCTGCTTGTGCTAATATAGCCGGATTTGCAGAACTCTATGCATCCTTACAGCAAAAAGTGTCCCTTTCGGGCAAGAGCGAAAGTACCCTAAAGAACTATGCCTTGCACCTGGCGCATATAGCCCTTCATTTCAACGAGCTACCCACCTAGCTGGACATCGCCATATCCTGGCAATGGAAGACGGTAAGGTAACTTTCGGCTACAAAGATTACCGGCATG
>CBIHNR010000291.1:0-4475 GCA_966211215.1 uncultured Pedobacter sp. | reverse complement strand
GGGGCTACAAGTGGTAGGTTATTCCCACAATACAACGGCAGCCGTGCAGATTTCGACATCATTATTATAGGATCTGGTATAGGTGGCGGCGTTTTGGCGGACAGCCTGGCTGACAAGCTGGGAACCCAGAAACGAATCCTCGTTATTGAGGCAGGTTCATATATATACCCTACACATGTATACAATATGTGCCGTTTCCCCAATTCGCAGGTAGCCAAACATTTTGAATGCGATACTTTCTGGCAAAATGGGAATGACGAGAGCAGCGAACACTTTATAGGCAGAAAGCCGCAGCTTAACCTCGGCGGAAGATCTATATTTTGGTCAGGCTTAATTCCTGAAATCCAGCAATGGGAACTTGATTTTTTTCCTCCTACTGTAAGTCAGGACTTGAAAGCCGGATTACTAGTTCAAGCCGGTTCGATAATGAATGAGTCTGTTAGCATGGGAACAACTGCGCAGGCAATTGTTAACCGACTTAGACAAAGCCCCCTTGTTAACGATTTTTCTATCCGAGAGACTCCAAGGGCCTTGCACCAGCCATATTTAGCACCAGATGGCGTGCCTAAAGACAAATATTACACAGAACCGACGGGTGTTTTTAATACGGCAGAATTGCTCATAAACCAGGCCGGGCTGATCTCTCATGATAACAATGGGAACGGCAATGGCTTAAATCTCCTATTGAACCACTTTGTTGAAGACGTACAAAGATCAGGAAACCGCTATAACGTAGTGGCTCAGGATACGCTCAAGAATACAACGCGAACATTCAATGCAAGTACGGTGATATTTGCGGGCGGCTCCATCGAAAGTCCAAAGTTGTTACGCCGTTCGTCGAGCTTGTTTCATTCGTTGCCCCATAGTGTTCAGGGCTTGGTTGGATTGGGCCTTACAGATCATCCTACAACTAATGAAATTGCCACATTTGCTACATCGCTTGGTAGCGACATACCTATTCCGAGGGACGCTCACGCTAAAATTATTTTTTATTCCAGAGGATTGCGGGATAATCAGGGGCAGATAAAATATCCATTTAATGTAGAAATGAATATCAATCATGAATATTGGCATTTGCGCGAAAACGACCCTTCTATCCCTGGTGTTCCTATAACTATGGATGGTGCGTCGAGAATTGACATCAAATTTAGTTTTGGAAACTTTCTGGACAACAGCAATCAGATTATGCCTCCTCCTCCATTCGGCTATGTCCCAGAAATTAAGTTCAAAAATCAAAGATGGATGAGCCACCTTGCCTCATCGCGCTTTCCGGCACTGGCAGGATGGAACAAGAATTATAGCCAGATTTTCGAAGTATTAAATAACGTTACCTATCAAATTTTTTCGCAGTTCAGGCTACACGGAAACGAAGCGCGGCCCCTAATTGAAAACGGCGAAGAGGGCTGGTTTGGCAGGGCTGGCAAAGGCTTCGGTTATGGTACAGTTCACCATGCGGCTGGAAGCTTACGAATGCCTTATCGCCCAAGCTATAATTCGCCGTTCCAGGCAGACTCTGTAGTGGATGAAAACCTGCAGCTTAAAGGTGCCCAAAATCTTTATGTATGCGATATGTCTGTGATGCCGTACAGTTCTTCGGCAAACCCGGTACGCACGCTTGTTGCTCTGGCACTCAGGCTTTCAAATCATCTGAGTTAATAATATTATAAATCAACCCTATCCCCGTGAGACTTCGGCTCTGATATAACCAGGAACTCCAATTCCTGGTTATTTTCATTTGCTATAAAATGCTCCGCACCGCTTGGTATGTGGACGCTCTCGTTAGAGTTAACTACGTATACCTGGCCTTCGATTTCGAAAGTCGCCACTCCCGATAATATGAAAAACAATTGTTGTGAATGGTTGTGAAAATGCTTTTTTTCTGATGTACCGGGAGGCATTCTTTCCTGAATAACACTTAAACTTTCCGTCTTTAAAAGATGCCAACCATAGCAATTATCTCCCCACCTGTAGCTTTCTGCATTTTGTATAGATTTTATTATTGTCATAAGGGGCTTTATTATTGATATTTCGGTTTCACAGAGGACTTCTTCATCAAGTTTAAGAAAATCTAATGGATTGACTTCCTTCCAATCCAATGAGTTTGCTTAATGTTAAACCAAAAATGCTCTTGTCCATGATACATAAAGGTATCCGTAATTTCCAGTCCGACTTTTTCTAATACCTTTCTGGAACCTAAATTTCCCACATCTGCAATTGCGAATACTTCATAAATGCCAAGAAGAGAAAAAGCATATTCTAAAGATGCATTTGCTGCCTCGCTGGCATATCCCTTTCCCCAATACTTTCTAATAAACCGGTAGCCAAGATCATAGTAACCAACATGGTTGTTTGTTAATTCTGTTATGAACTTAAAGCCAGACCAGCCGATAAATTCGCTGCTATCCTTCTTAATCACAGCCCATCGGCCTATGCGATTGTCGATATATTGTTGCCGTATAAACTGAATGGTGCTTTTAACTTCCTCAATGTTGGTAATCGGATTATTGCCCAGGTACTTGTGTACCTCAGGATCAGAATCAAGAGCAAATAGCCCACTTTCATCCTGTGAAAGTATTTCCCTTAAAATCAGGCGATCTGTTTCTGCAAAGATATTCATGAAAGCTTTAATATGGCTTTATTTTTCACATCCCTGGCTTATAGCTTTTGTATATTCTCCAGTTATTGGTTTACCACCGAGCTCTTTACATTCTTTATAATACTTCAATGCGTTCTCACAATCCTTTTTCAGGAAATAGCATACAGAGAGCTTGAATAAAGTATTTTGATTTTTAGGATCATTGCGATACGATTTCTTGAATAGGGTTAATGCATCACTATAATCTTCCTCGCTCTGACTCCTCATATACTTAGTCATGTATATTGTAGCCTTGTCAGTCAAAATATTGGAGTTATTACCGTTCAGCAGTAATCCTTCGTCATATTGCCTGATAGCATTTTCAACATCTCCAAATGAAAAATAAATAGCGCCGAATCCCCAAAACACATTCGGGTTTTCAGGGTCTAAAAGCCATGCCTGATTAAACCGGTACATTGCAGTTTTAAAATCTCTTTTGTACAAATAATCAAAGCCAAGTTTCACCAGAAGCTCAGAACCCTTCAGGCGAGTTCCTTCTTGCGCTACATATTTATCTATAAGCTCTTGGTCCGATTCCTTTTGCTCATCCGTTTTAGGAGCATTTCCATATTTAGGAAGAAGCCTGATATTTGTTTTTGCGTCTTCCTGCCAGGAAGAATAAGACGATTGTTGCGCAATTGATACTGCCGAGATAAGAAGGAAAATAATTGTGATAATGAGGTTCATTATGATCTTTTTTTAAGCTTGCTGATATTAAAACACGCACCCGGCTTTGGGAGAGAACTGTCTTAGGCTCTACGATCATTCAACTTCCGGAAGCCAGACAATCTCCCATAGATGCCCATCGGGGTCTTGAAAGTAGCCTGCATATCCACCGTAGAAGGTATCTTGTGCTGGCTTGATAATTTTTGCCCCGGCATTTTCAGCCTGCGCCATCACCAAATCGACTTCCTCTTTACTGTCTACATTGTGCCCGATGGAGAACTCCAGCGATGAAGGTGCTTGCTCTGCAATTTTAGTGTCTTTAGACAGGCTTTTTCTGGGCCAAAGTGCAAGTTTTAAACCGTTTTCAAGATCGAAGAATGCTACTGCCCCATATTCAAATTCTGTCCCGATAATTCCCTCGGTTTTAAACCCTAAGCCATCTTTATAAAATTCAACTGATTTCTCCACGTCAGCTACGCCTAATGTCAATATTGAAATTCTTGGTTTCATATTTTTCTGGTAGTTTATTTTGAGTACTTAGCACTAATGTAGTTAAAAATTAACTTGCGGCTAGATCCGTACGTGTTGCCTGCATTCAGTTTATTCTAGGTTCAAGCGTAATTTCTGCCCCTTTTCCTCGAAACCATTTTCTTTATAAAAGTCAATTGTTCTTGGCCATTCTGACTTGTTAGGAGCACCAACTTCTATTTTTGTCCAATTATGGTGTTTGGCAAATTCGTAAGCTTTTTCCAAAAGGAGCTTTCCGATCCCGCGGCTTCGTTGTTCCTTAGCAACGTATAGCTCAGTAATTACACCAAAGTCGCCGCCATTATAAATAGCGCAACTGTGGGATATAGTAATAAGCCCTATCGGCATTTGATTCTCATAAGCAACATAGCATCCGAAAGTCTCACGGCCAATTAATTTATCCGCTGTGTCTGTTATAAATTTTCTGTCAATGGCAAAGTTGCTCCCACTTCTTTCATTAAAGTCCTTTAATAAATCAATTATCAGGCCTGAAATAACTGGTAATTGAGCGCGGCCACACTTGGCAATGGAGATGTTGTTCATCTTAGAATATTTTGATGAAAGGAAAAAAATAATCTTATAAAAAATCGACATATCTGCAAGGCTTCCCGAAGAGGTACTGCAGAGATGTCGAAATGTTGCGGTG
>CBIHNR010000290.1:0-4579 GCA_966211215.1 uncultured Pedobacter sp. | reverse complement strand
TGACGTGCAGGATGAACTTTTCAAGAATCTTCTATCTGGCGCACGCGGTACAGAATGGGGTAAGTTATACGATTACAATTCTATACACAACCAGGAGCAGTTTAAGCAACGGGTTTCGATACAAACATACGAGAGCCTAAAGCCCTATATTGAGAGGATGCTGAAGGGCGAACAAAATATACTTTGGGGAACAGAAATCCAATGGTTTGCAAAATCATCAGGCACAACCAATGATAGAAGCAAATTTATCCCGGTTAGCCCTGAATCCTTAGAAGAGTGCCATTATAAAGGTGGCAAGGACATGCTTTCTATATATTGCAACAACCGTCCGGATGCTCAAATTTTTACCGGAAAGTCCTTGGCCCTTGGCGGAAGTCATCAGGTTAACCAAGCTGCAGGCGACATTTACTACGGCGACCTTTCGGCTGTATTGATTAAGAACCTTCCCATTTGGGCAGAGTTTTATCGTACGCCAGACATGTCTATCACCCTCATGGATAATTACGAGGAAAAAATAGCGAAAATGGCCCGTGCAACCATGGATGTGAATGTTACCAATATTTCCGGTGTGCCAACCTGGACGGTAGTACTGGCAAAACATCTTTTAGAATTAACCGGTAAAAACAACCTTTGGGAAGTTTGGCCAAATCTTGAATTATACATCCACGGAGCCGTAAAATTTACCCCATATCGGGAGCAGTTTAAAAAATTGATTCCGTCTGATAAAATGTATTATCTGGAAACCTATAACGCATCGGAAGGCTTCTTTGGGATACAAGACCAATCGGATTCTGAAGAAATGTTGTTGATGCTCGACTATGGCATTTTCTATGAATTCCTACCCATGGAAAACTTTGGAGAGGAAAATCCCAAAACCTTAGGCTTACATGAGGTCGAACTGAATAAGAATTATGCACTTATCATCTCAACCAATGGCGGTTTGTGGAGATATATGATTGGCGACACGGTTAAATTCACTTCACTTTCGCCCTATAGGATCCAGATTACCGGGCGCACAAAACATTTCATTAACGCTTTTGGCGAAGAGGTGATTATCGATAATGCAGAAAACGCGCTTACCGCAGCCTGCAATGCCACCGGGGCTAGCATCAAGGATTACACTGCTTGTCCGATCTATTTCCACGAAAACGAGGCTGGAGGACACGAATGGATTATCGAATTTGAACAAGCCCCTTCAGACATTGAAAAATTTACAGATATTTTGGACAATACCTTGCGTGAAGTAAATTCAGACTATGATGCGAAACGCTTTAAAGACATGGCGCTTCGCAGGCCATTGATCCACGTGGCACAAGAAGGTACCTTCTATAATTGGCTTAAAACTAAAGGTAAACTGGGAGGCCAACACAAAGTGCCGCGCCTGGCTAATGAACGCACTTATGTGGAAGAAATCTTAGCAATGACTGCCACTGTATAACTTCTTAAATACATAAATCAACTTTACTTATAGTATTATTTCATAATAAGCTAGGCTGCATTGTGCATTCTTTTTTTAGGAAACATCAACGATGCCACTACACTAATGGTTAAAATCAACATGATCACAATCAACGAATGTGTAGTGGTAAAGCCCCAGCTGTGCAGCCAGTCGTGCCCTAGCATTTTAATTCCAATAAATACCAGCAGCACTGCCAAGCCTACTTTCAGGTAGTGGAATTTATGGATGATATTTACCAGCAGGAAAAACATAGACCTTAAACCAAGGATGGCGAAAATGTTCGAGAAAAACACAATGTAGGGATCTTTAGTAACCGCAAAGATTGCAGGAATAGAGTCAACTGCGAAGATTAAGTCTGTAAATTCCACGATCAACAGCACAATAAACAGAGGTGTCACCATCCTCGATCCGTTACGCCTGATGAAAAATTTATTTCCAACGAATTCCGGATAAACAGAAAAGTGCTTGGATGCGAACTTGACTACCGCATGATTTTCTGTATCTATTTTTTCATCTATATTCCGTTTTACATACATCATTATTCCGGTGTAGACCAGAAAAGCACCGAATACATATAAAATCCATCCGAATTTGCTAATTAAAGTTGCTCCTACAAAGATGAATAGAAAGCGCATTATCACCGCACCTACGATCCCCCAAAACAAAACCCTGTGATAATACTTCTCTGCGACACCGTAAGTACTGAAAATTAACACCATTACAAAAATATTATCTACGGATAACGCGTATTCAACTACATAACCGGTTAAAAATTCAATGGCTATGTTTTGTTTGTACGCAAGTAAGCTGCCCGCAAAGTCTTCGGGATTTAGCCGGATGTTATTAAGGTTTTTTTCAGTGAAGTATTTTAACTGCGGATAAGTGGTAATTCCATGCAATTTATGCCCTTCTGCCAGTAGTAAAAAGTAAAAACCAAAGGCAAATGCCACCCAAATCGAGCTCATTATTGCTGCTTCCTTGAGCGTTACTGCATGGTCTTTCTTATTGAAAACCCCAAGGTCTATGGCAAGCATAAGCACCACGAAGAGTAGAAACCCTCCGAAAAACACCAGTTCGTTAGACATAAATTACTTTTTTCGCTCAGTTGTAAATCGAACCAATTGTTCCAAACCTGTCCTGGCTTCGTTCTCTGGTAAAGAGTTCAATATGTCGAATGCCTGGCTTTGATAACGGTGCATCTGCATTTCTGCATAGGCAAGCCCGCCACTGTTTCTCACAAAATAGATCACTTCAGCTACTTTCTGAGAATCTTCATTATGGTTCTTAACAAGATTGATGATGCGATGTTTTTCAGCTTTGGAAGCTTTACTTAAAGCATATATCAGGGGAAGGGTAATTTTCTTTTCTTTAATGTCAATTCCCAGGGGCTTTCCCACATCATCAGTACCAAAATCAAATAAGTCATCTTTTATTTGGAAAGCCATCCCAACGTTCTCTCCAAAAGAACGCATCTTTTCAACAACTTCGTCGCTTGCTCCTACAGAGGCCGCTCCTACTGCACAACATGAGGCAATTAATGATGCTGTTTTTTGACGGATAACCTCGTAATAAACGCTTTCATCAATATCAAGCTTGCGGGCCTTTTCCATCTGCAGCAACTCACCTTCACTCATTTGCTGCACTGCATGGTTTACAATTTTAAGTAAGTGGAAATCATTATTATGCAAAGAAAGGTGCATACCTCTGGCCAACAGGAAATCGCCAACCAAAACGGCTACCTTATTTTTCCAAAGTGCGTTTACAGAAAAAAAGCCCCGACGTTCGTAGGAGTTATCAACCACATCGTCGTGCACTAAGGTTGCAGTGTGTAGAAGCTCAACTAAGGCAGCACCACGATGCGTCGCTTCTGAGATTTGTCCACACAGGCTTGCCGAGAAAAACACAAACATTGGCCTTATTTGCTTGCCTTTACGCTTTACTATGTAATGGGTAATACGGTCGAGCAGCGGCACCGAGCTTTTCATGGAGGCTTTAAATTTCTCCTCGAAAACATCTAATTCTTTTTCTATGGGTCTTTTTATCTCGTCGAGCCTGGACATTAAGCTTTTATACCTGTAGTAATTTGGTGCTTACACCTACAAAATCGTGGTGCAAACATAGCGTAAAAATGTATATTTTTAATTATTGTTTAACCAAAACTAGTAACAATGAAGTTCTTAAAAATCTTACTTGGAATTATCGTCGCAATTGTTGTTATCTTTTTTGCCGGAGCTCTATTTTTGCCTACCAATTTTAAGGTTGAGAGAAGCATTATTATAAAAGTTCCGGATAGTGTAGCCTATAATTACACAGCTGATTATAACAACTTTAGCAAATGGAGCCCATGGCATGAAGCTGAGCCTACAGCAAAATATTCAATATCCGGAACACCGAACACGCCTGGCTATACTTATGCCTGGGATGGCAAAGAAGTTGGAAAAGGAAAATTTGAAATTGTTAAAGCCGAGCCATATAAAGCACTTTACCAGAAGCTGACCTTTATTGAGCCATGGGAGAGCTCAAACGAAGATAATATGTTTTTCGAGAATACGCCTGAAGGAACCAAAGTTACATGGACCTTTGCGGGCGAAAATAAGTCTACCTTTGATAAGTGGATGAGCCTTATGTACGATGGAATGGTAGGGAAAGACTATCAAAAGGGCTTAAACAAATTAAAGATAGAACTGGAGAAATAATACTTGATATAAATTTTACATGTGACTTCCCTAGATCATGAGGCTTTTAGTACTTATTTTATTTCTCCTGATTTTCCTTTTAGCGTTAGGAGCGCTTTTTTTACCAGACCACTTCTCAATCGATAAGTTTATAAGGAAGTTTGATAAGGGCATGGCAAAAGTAGAGAAGGAATTAGCCCGCTAGCAGGCCTTGCAGATATTAGCAGAAAAAGAGAATCTTCTTAAGCAGAGGGTTCTCTTTTTTTTTATAAAAGTTTAATTGTTTTTAAAAGGACACAAAGAACCTGCTTGCTACTTTCATCGCCGTTTTGTGAGCTTTTGCTCATGCAGGTTTTGTTTTATTAAATGCATTCTCGAATTTACCGCATAAAAAAAGAGCGTCAGGCTGGCACCTGCACGCTCTTAAGTATGATGAGTTTAGAAA
>CBIHNR010000289.1:0-4632 GCA_966211215.1 uncultured Pedobacter sp. | reverse complement strand
GTTATCACCTCACCCTATCCCTCTCCTCTCCGAAGGAGTCCTTTGGACAAGGAGATTGGAATACAAAACGCTTATTTTTAGATACTTAACACATTATTATAGTCAAACTCAGGATATTTAATATCTTATCCCGGTTTTCTTAAGAAGATTAAATACCAGCCAGAACGGGCCGTCTATTAAAAACCTGAAATTCTGGGCTATAGTAAATGACTTAGCTTCCAACCTGGAGCCTATAAATTGTACAATAAGTCCGGCAATTAATAAGCCTAAACATACCTGGGGCAATATCGGAGTGCCATCACTGCCTTGTATCTTTTCGAGTGAGACAATACCGGCCGAAATAGCAAACATCATCAGCAATGTCCCGTAGGATAAAACCGGCGATAACTTATAGTAATAAAAAATAGAAAAAGCGATTAGGAAGGACGCCCAATTGACGAAACCATTATACTTGCCAAGAAAGGCAAGGTGCGGAAATGGCAATGCCCAGATAAGCCCCACTAAACCGAAAGAGATTAAGGGGATGCATACCCACTGCAGGTTTCTGTTAATTGGGTTCTGATGGGTTTTTGAGAATTCGTTAAGAACCTTGTCGACAGGCCTTAGTTCTGATTGCTTAGCAGCCATTGGAAATAAAAATGTGGCTGTTTCGAAATTGCAGCAAGCTTATTGAAGCCCACGCTATTTTGAAACAGCCACTTTATAATGTTGACTTATTTTGCGAATGATACAGACCTTGTTTCGCGGATTACAGTTACTTTGATCTGTCCCGGATAGGTCATTTCTGTTTGAATACGGTTTGAGATATCTGTTGCCAGGATTTCAGCCTGCGCATCAGTTACACGCTCGCTTTCTACCACTACACGTAGCTCCCGGCCGGCCTGGATCGCAAATGTTTTTTCAACGCCAGGGTAAGAAAGCGCAAGTTCTTCAAGCTCTTTCAAACGCTTGATATAGCTTTCAACAACCTCTCTTCTTGCACCAGGGCGAGCTCCGGAGATCGCATCACAAGCCTGTACAATTGGCGATATCATAGAAGTCATCTCGATCTCATCGTGGTGGGCCCCAATAGCATTGCAAACTTCAGGATGCTCTTTATATTTCTCAGCAAGCTGCATACCTAAAATTGCGTGTGGCAATTCAGGGTTATCATCAGGCACCTTACCTATATCGTGCAGTAAGCCGGCACGTTTAGCCAATTTTACATTTAATCCAAGCTCAGAAGCCATAGTTGCGCAGAAGTTAGCTACCTCGCGAGAGTGTTGTAGCAAGTTCTGTCCATAAGATGACCGATAACGCATACGGCCCACCATACGAATTAATTCGGGGTGTAATCCATGAATTCCAAGGTCAATTACTGTACGCTCACCAATCTCAACGATCTCGTCTTCTATCTGCTTCTTGGTTTTAGCCACCACCTCTTCAATACGCGCCGGGTGAATACGGCCATCTGTTACCAGGCGGTGTAATGCCAAACGGGCAATTTCACGGCGTACAGGGTCAAAGCCCGATAAAATAATTGCCTCAGGAGTGTCATCAACAATGATCTCAACGCCTGTAGCAGCTTCAAGGGCGCGGATATTACGTCCTTCCCTGCCAATTACACGGCCTTTAATCTCGTCGTTCTCAATATTGAAGATAGATACAGTGTTCTCGATAGCAGCCTCTGTTGCTGTACGCTGAATAGTTTGGATTACTACTTTTTTAGCCTCTTTGCTAGCGGTTAGCTTAGCCTCGTCAACAATATCCTTAATCTGGATCATTGCTTTGCTACGCGCTTCCTCTCTAAGAGTATCAACCAACTGGTTTTTAGCTTCTTCTGCAGATAAGCCTGCAATAGCCTCCAATTGAGTGATATGCTGATTTTTTAGCAGCTCTACTTCCTCCTGTTTCTTCAGATTGATATCGTGCTGTTTTTCGAGGTTTTTACGCTGATTGTCCAGTTCCTGCTCTTTACGGTTCACGTTTTCCAGGCGCTGGTTTAGCGATTGTTCTTTTTGCTTGATGGTATTCTCGCGCTGGTTCAGCGTGTTATTTTTATTGCTTACCTCCTGCTCATGCTCGGCTTTCATCTGCAAAAATTTCTCCTTTGCTTCCAAAAGCTTGTTTTTCTTTAAGATTTCCGCATTGTTCTCCGCATCTTTCAAGATCTTTTTAACCTTGTTCTGTGCAGCAAGTTCCTGATTCTTCAGGAGCTTTTGTAAGAGGAACCTCCCAATCCCGATTCCTATCAATAGGCCTAATAGAATGTAAATTATAATATCCATATGTTAGTTTAAATAAAAAAACCGCAGTCAAACTCCAGATCCCAGTATTTTAAAACTTCAGCAAACATGAATTCGAGTTTTAATCATAATCAGGTGGACATTGCCAGATGATTTGCATTTATATTAACTCTGCTGATATTGAAGCGTTAAGTTTTATAAAATAGTGAAACCTGAAAAGTTTAACTGCGGTTAAATCTTCAGCGCTCTTAGCGTTATATATAAAAGAACGTATATTACTTAGTAAAAAAACTATCCAGTAACTGATCCAATTGATAAACCTTGTCTGCAACACCTGTATCTTCGTCAACCATTTTTTTCTCTGCTTTTAATGTGGCGGTAGCATAATGCAATACGCACATCGAAAGCAAATCTTGTTTATCTCTTACCGCATAATTTTCCTGATAGTCTTTTATGCGGTCATTTATCAGCTTTGCTGCCTTCCTGATTATCTCTTCCTCTTCCGTATTTATCTTTAAAGGATAAACCCGGTCAGCAATATTTATTTTTATTGAGATTTCTCCCATCTGAGCTTTTGTTTCACAAATGTATTACTTTTTCAGCAATACAATGCACTTATCTATTTCCCGCACAAATTCGCTAATTTTTTGCTTCATGTCAAGGGCTTTTTCACTTGAGTCGCCCTTTGCAACCGCAATTTCCTCTAACGACCGCGCCAATTTCAGGGCTCGGAGCCTCTCTTCCAACTCCGCAATCTTAGCTTTACTGGTATTAACTGCAACCGTCAATGACTGATTGTCAAGCTGCAACAGCTCATTCTCAACCTCTAAATCTTCACAGCGGCTTATCAGCTTCTGTGTTTTATCGATTACGTTACTTAATTGGCCTGTTAAAGACATAATATTTTAAATGTATGAAGGATAATAAAAAGAAAGAAGAATGAGAGTGGTATTCAATCCTTCAGACATTCTCTCATTCAATTATTATTCTACTTCCTTACTTCTGCTGCTAGCTCCTTCTCGAAAATAGTAATTAATTTATTCATTACTGCATCAATCTGCTTATCTGTAAGTGTTTTCTCTTCGTCCTGAAGAAGGAAACTTAAAGCATACGATTTTTTATCTGCCGGAAGTTTGTCGCCCTCGTAAACATCGAATACATTTACTTCTTTCAAAAGGTTCTTCTCTGTTTTTAATGCCAGCTGTTTTAACTGGTTAAAGGAAACCTGTTTGCTTATAAGTAATGATAAATCCCTGCGTACTGCCGGAATCTTAGCAACTTCCTGATAGGTTATTTTGTTCTTGCGAATCGCCTTTAAAATAGCGTCCCAATCAAAATCTGCATAGAATACCTCTTTGTCTATATCAAGCTTTTTCAGAACCGGCTTTGCAACAATACCGAAATATACCAATACCTTATCGCCCTTCTTATAGAATTGCGCCTGCTTAAAGTCTTTGCTTTCAAAAGCATCCTGGCTAAGGCCAGTTAAATTTAAACGCCTCACGATAGCATCAACCGCTGCTTTAATATTATAGAACGATACCTGATTTTTGTGGTGATTCCACTGCTGGGATAGCTGGCTGCCGGTTACAAACACCGATAAGCGCTGATTTTCGCTATAACCGCTGTCCGTTTTACCGTAAATTTTGCCGAACTCATACAACTTCAGGTCTACATTTTTGCGATTTTGGTTGTATGCAATGGCTTCCAATCCTGAATAAAGCATGGTTTGGCGCATAGTATCCAGGTCGCCACTCAAAGGGTTAAGGATTTTTACAGCTGGTGCCTCATTCTCTGTATAAACCGACTTGGTTAAAGAGTTAGATAAGATTTCGGAAAAACCGTTAGCGCTTAATAAATCTGCAGTCTGGTTCATCACAACTTCTTTGTCGGGCTTAACTGCATAATTTAAGGAGGCTCTGATTTGTGCAGGAATAGCAATCTTGTTGTATCCGTAAATACGAAGAATCTCCTCGATTATATCCACCTCGCGGGTTACATCCACCTTGAACGTTGGCACCTCTAATTCCAGCCCTTCAGAGCTTTCTTTCAGGATAGAAATACCGAGTGCCTTTATAATATCCTTCACCGTTTCAACGGGAATAGCTTCACCGATTAAGCGGTTTACATTGCTGTATGTGATAGACACATTGAACGCAGGTACCGGTGATGGATAAAAGTCAGCTACCTCTGATGAGATTTCGCCTCCGGCAATCTCTTTTATCAGCAAAGCTGCACGCTTAAGTGCAATCACCGTCATTTCAGGATCGGTACCACGCTCAAAACGGAAAGAAGCATCTGTTTTTAAACCATGGCGCTTAGATGTTTTACGAACGGCAACCGGATTAAAATAGGCACTTTCAAGGAAAATATTCTTTGTACTTTCTTTAACACCAGAAGTGACACC
>CBIHNR010000288.1:0-4824 GCA_966211215.1 uncultured Pedobacter sp. | reverse complement strand
TTACTACCAACCCTTCACGTCTTCGAAAGGGCTTTAAAGTCAATGTAAACGGCTTCCGATGTTACTGCATTTAAAGAAGGCGTAAATTTAGTATACAATAAGCTTAAATCGACATTAACACAAAAAGGGCTTAAAGAAATGGAAGCGAAGGGAGGCGTTTTTGATGCAGACCTCCATGAAGCTATCACAAATATTCCTGCTCCTACAGACGAGTTAAAAGGTAAAGTAGTTGACGAGGTTGAAAAAGGCTACTATTTAAACGACAAAGTTATCCGATTTGCGAAAGTAATTGTAGGAGCCTAAAAAAAGAGGAAGAATGAATGCCTCATCGCTAACTCATTCTTCTTTAAATATAAATGATTGGAAATGCCAACAGGCGTTGTCTTTTTTCAATCATTCATTTATTAAATAAATTGATGAGTGGAGGATTGAGTGATTGAAAGGTAATTCATCATTTTGTCCTTCTCTCCTTCATTCATTATACTAACATGGCAAAAAGAGATTTTTACGATATTTTAGGCGTTACCAGAAGTTCGAGTGCCGATGAGATAAAAAAAGCTTATCGAAAACTCGCCATTAAATACCATCCTGATAAAAACCCGGGCGACAAAGAAGCTGAAGAAAAATTCAAGGAAGCCGCCGAAGCCTATGAGATTTTAAGCAGCCCGGAGAAGAAGCAACGATATGACCAGTTCGGCCATGCTGGAACTTCAGCAGCGGGTGGTGGTTACGGCGGCGGACACATGAATATGGAAGACATATTCAGCCAATTTGGCGACATTTTTGGCGGCGGTGGTGGCAGCCCCTTTGAGAGCTTTTTCGGCGGAGGTGGACAGTCTCGTGGAGGCAGGCGGGCTGCACGTGGAACCAACTTAAGAATAAAAGTTAAGTTAACCCTTGAAGAAATTGCCAAAGGTGTAGAGAAGAAAATTAAGGTTAATAAACAGGTTGTTTGTAACACTTGTGATGGAACCGGGGCAAAGGACCGTTCATCTTTTCACACTTGCAACACCTGCGGTGGAACCGGAAGCGTGCGCCGTGTAACCAACACCATTTTAGGGCAAATGCAAACAACAAGTACTTGTCCAACCTGTAATGGGGAGGGAACGCAGATTACATCAAAATGTAATGCTTGCCATGGCGACGGTGTAGTACGGGGTGAAGAAACGATTTCGATAAATATCCCTGCAGGAGTTAGTGAAGGCATGCAACTTTCTATGAGTGGCAAAGGAAATGCAGCTCCTCGTGGTGGTATGCCAGGCGATTTAATTATCCTTATAGAAGAAATTCCTCACGACACGCTTCAAAGAGAAGGCAACAATGTGGTTTATGACCTTCATATCAGTTTCATTGATGCTACTTTGGGAGCGAGTGTAGAAGTTCCAACCATTGATGGAAAAGCTAAGATTAAAATTGAGCCGGGAACCCAGGGCGGAAAGATTTTAAGGCTAAAAGGTAAGGGTGTGCCGGAAGTGAATTCATACCATCGGGGCGACCAGTTGGTTTACGTAAATATCTGGACTCCGAAGGCTCTATCGAGAGACGAAAGAGACTTATTGGAAAAGCTACAAAGTTCTCCAAACTTTAAACCGCAGCCTGGTAAAAATGAAAAAAGCTTTTTCGAGCGAATGAAAGAGTATTTCGAATAGGCATTTAATAAATCCATAAAAAAGCCGCTTCATTGCGGCTTTTTTATGGATAACGCATTAGTTACAATTCCAAAAAACAAGTACACTTGCATAGGTGTTATAACTCTTAATACACAACTACATTATATATTATATCATCTACCTTGCTTTGGGATACGGTATTGAAGCAATCGATTAATTAAATTAGATATAATAAATTAAACGCTTTTAACGAGTTGAGCATGTCTAAACGGGTACTTATATTTGATGATGATATTGATATCTTATCAATTTGCACATACATTCTGGAGGAACAGGGTTGGGAGGTAAAAACATCTTCGCATTGCAACAACATTGTTGATACGGTAAGGAGTTTTATGCCACAGGTTATTTTGATGGATAACTGGATACCAGACACAGGGGGAGTTATAGCAACTCAGTCCATTAAGCAAGAAGCCGACCTGAAAGATATTCCGGTAATTTACTTTTCTGCCAACAATGATATCCAGAGTTTGGCGCGGCAGGCAGGGGCAGATACTTATTTGGAAAAACCTTTCGACTTAAATGAGCTTGAGGCAGTGATTGATAAAGTAGCAAACGGAGGGCAGGTTAAAGTAGCCTAACTTAACACTTCTTCTAGTATTAAATGAGATTTTATATTAGAAAAACCTTCAAGGTGTAGCTCATAATATTTCAAAATGCTTTCAAGGAGGGCTTTTCGCTCTGTTGAAGGTATTTTGATTTCTTCAAGAACGTCGAATTTCGCCTTTAATAACTTAGTCAGGTATTCGAGCTCGGCGCCATGTACGATTAAGGCATGCGAAGGCAATTCCTTTGTAAATACTCCATCATACAAATCGAAATAATTGGCGCCAGCTTCATTAGACCTATCGGGATAAAAGCCTAGATAGCGGCTTAATTGCAGCAAGAATGCCAAATGGAAATTAGCCAACCCCTTCTCTGTTCTATCAAGTATTTCTATCGCGTTAAACAAAAAGCCAAACAGGTACTCGTCGTTAAAAGTTTGTTTCACGCTTTTATAAAGAACCTCGTTTAGGAACAGTATAAGAGAGCTTTTAATTACATCATATGGAATAGTTTGGAAAACCGGCTCGGGCCGCAATTCGGATATCCGCTGTATTCCAGCATTCGGCTTGTTATAAACAATCATTTCCAGCAAGTGAAGCGGCTGAAGCATGTTCAATTTAACTTTAGCTTTGGGCTTTTTCACTCCGTTTATCAAATAGGATTGTAAACCGAACTTTTCGGTAAAAACCTGCACAATAACACTGCTTTCAGAATAATCTGTTACTTTGAATACAATTCCCCGGGTTTTGTGCAACATTGTAAAAGCGAAGATAAGGTATTTTAAAATGGTAAAACTATAGCTATATTAGAAGCTATTCCCGAGGGGAAACTTATAGAAATGTTTTGGTACGAAGATGAGGTTAAGCGCCTTGAAAATGAAAGGCCCGGTTTAATGTATGTTCCCAGAACTGTTTTTTATGGCAGCTCATCTATACGGCTCTGGCCCAATTTATATACCGACTTTAAAGAACTCCAGCCGGTAAATCTGGGCTTTGGCGGCTCTACATTAGCTGCATGTGTATGGTATTTTGACCGCATCTTTTCTTTGTATAACCCAGAGTTGGTTATTCTTTATGCAGGGGATAATGACTTAGGCGACGGCAGACATCCCGAAGAAGTTTTTATCTCATTTAAATTACTTGTAGCCAAAATCAGGGAACGTTTTGGCGACATCCCGGTATTTTTTATTTCAATAAAGCCTAGTATCTGCCGCCACAATATTACTAATCAGATAAAATATACCAACCATATTATCCATAATGAGATAATCAAAGACCCGAGTCTCCATTACATCGATATTTATAACGAAATGCTGGATGATTATGGGCATCCCAACCCACACTTTTTTCTTGGCGACGGGCTCCATTTAAACGAAACCGGCTATGAGTTATGGAAAAACATTGTATCCATTAACATTAATTATTTCTTTAAACTTCTTTAACTATTTTTTGGATTAAATTCCCGATATTCCACGAAAATGCACAGGGAATATCATAAATGGTACAGCCCGTCTCTGGGTAGAGACATGGAACTTTTAGTCTTTGGATACTCCGGACAACCTATCATATTTTTTCCAACCAGATGCGCCCGTTTTTATGACTACGAAAATTGGGAAGTCTTTAATGATATTCGCGACAGGATAGCACATGGCGAATTTCAGGTTTATTGTGTTGATAGTATTGATATAGAAAGCTTCTATTGCTATTGGTGTAAGCCGGAAGATAAAATGAACCGGCACCTGCTTTACGAAAAGTACATAATAGAAGAAGTTATCCCATTTATGAACCGCAAGAACCCTAATCAGTCGTTGATTTCTGCAGGTTGCAGCATGGGAGCCTTCCATGCTATCAATATGGCTTTTCGTTACCCAGCTTTATTTACAAAAGCCCTTGGCATGAGCGGTCGTTATGACCTTACTTATGAAGTGGGTAATTTCAGAGACCTGTTCGACGGATACTGGGACCAGGAAATTTATTTCAACATGCCAAGCCAATATATGGCAAATATGGAAGACCAGGACATTATCAGCAAAATACAAAAGCAGGAAATTGTATTAGTGATGGGCAAGGAAGACCTTTTTCTGGAAAACAACTTGCTTTTAAGCCAGCATTTAGACAAAAAAAATATCAGCCACGCGCTGCATCTGTGGGAATGCGAAGCTCACAAGCCCTGGTACTGGCGCCGTATGCTGGACATATACCTATAGCTTTATTTTTTCGCCCAATATTTATCAAGCCAGTCTTTTTGAATTTCTGCGATTTCGGATGTGGAGAAATTGGCAATAAACTCTTGAATTACCTCGATGCACTGCGTTTCCAAATCCCTTTCCGGACAGCCGTACTCCAATATCAAATGTGCCGCCCAGAGTTGAATGAGATAACGGCCTTCACGAAAGTATCCCATAAAGTAACTGTGCAAACCCGCATCAAAATGAGCCTTAGCTATTTGAACTAATGCTTTGTAGCCGGGCTTATCAATTGAATCATTATCCGCTTGATAAATTCCCAGGAAATAGTTCTCTTTACAAGTAAATAAAAATGATGTATTTTTTTCGGGAAACTCAGCTACCATAACCTTTTAAATTCTCTACTTCCAACAGAAAGAAAGT
>CBIHNR010000287.1:0-5001 GCA_966211215.1 uncultured Pedobacter sp. | reverse complement strand
CACACACACACAGATGGAAAGAACTTTTTTGCTGCTGCTAATCTTGCTCTCTTCCCTCAGGAAGACTGATTGCCCAGGGCTTAAAACGAAACAAACCAACAGTGCAGCACTAAATAATTATTGAATGAAAAAACATATATTATTTACAGTAGCTATCGCGATAGCTATAAATTGTATAGCACAAAATAGCAGTTTAAATAAATATCATCAGTGGGCGACTACGCCTCCTCTGGGTTGGAATAGTTGGGATTGTTTTGGAACGACGGTAACTGAACAACAAGTTAAGGAACAGGCGAACGCAATGGTAAAACATCTTTTGCCAAGCGGATATAAATATCTTACCGTTGATATTCAATGGTATGCACCTGAAGCGAAAGGACATTTCTATGATCCCAAGGCTGTTCATACTATGGATGAATACGGCCGTTTAACCCCCGGATTAAAAAAATTCCCATCGGCTGCCAATGGTAAGGGGTTTAAGCCGCTTGCAGATTATGTCCATTCAAAAGGGCTTAAATTTGGTATTCACATTATGCGTGGCATTCCCCGGCAGGCTGTCGAAAAGAATACTCCAGTACTTGGTACAAAGGTAAAAGCTCAAGACATCGCATTAACCGACTCCCGTTGCGCTTGGAATCCAGACATGTACGGTGTGGATGCTTCCAAACCTGAAGGACAGGCCTATTACAATTCAATAGTTCAAATGTATGCCGATTGGGGTGTTGATTTTATTAAGTGCGATGATATTTCACGCCCCTACGATGATATTCAGAAGGCAGAGATTGAAGCCTTGCGCAAAGCAATCGATAAAACCGGTCGCCCTATAATTTTAAGTTTATCACCAGGAGCAACTCCCGTTAAGGAAGGCGGGCACGTAATGAATCAGGCCAACATGTGGCGAATTACGGATGACTTTTGGGATCGCTGGGGATTACTGTCGGCCATGTTCGAGCGCCTGGATGTTTGGACACCTTTCCGCGGGCCAGGCCATTTCCCTGATGCAGATATGCTCCCGATTGGAATTGTAGAGTTTAAGCGCCCAACTAACTTTACAAAAAATGAGCAATATACGCTCATGAGCCTCTGGGCCATTGGTCGTTCTCCGCTCATTTTTGGAGGAGATATGACCAAACTGGACAACTTTACAAAACAAATGCTCACCAATCCCGAGATGTTAAAGGTGAACCAGCAAAGTACAAACAACCGACAGGTATCACGGGATAAAAATTTGATAGTATGGGCTGCAGATGTACCCAATAGCAAAGACAAGTACGTTGCGCTTTTCAATGCACAAAGCAAAGGGGAGAATCTTGATTTCAACAACGCTGATTATGCAAGCCCTGTCATTGCAGGAAAGGGTAGCGCTCAAAAAGTAGAGGTTTCAGTAAAAGGCGGAAAGAGACTTGTCTTATTTGTAAAAGACGGAGGCAACGGCTTTAATTGGGATCATGTTGTATGGGGAGAGCCTGTTTTGCATGGTCCGAAGGGGGATTTAAAACTGACCGAACTGAAATGGCTCAGCGCATCCGCAGGTTGGGGAGAAGTAAACGTTAATCGCACTGTCGATAATCAACCCATTGTTATCAATGATAAATCTCTCGAAGGAATTGGCACACATTCAGAGTCTGTAATTATTTATCAATTGCCCGAAGGTTATGAGACTTTTACTTCAACTGGTCACGTAACTCAGGACAATGGCTCTGTAGTTTTTGGTGTATGGGTTGATAAGGGAGAGACAGTTCTTCCTGAAACGGCAACTGTAAATGTGAAGCTTGAATCATTAGGCATAAAAGGAAAAGTAAAGGTACGGGACTTATGGAGCCATAAGGATCTTGGAACCTTTGACGGAAATTTCAGTCGCGAATTGCCACAGCACGGAGCTGGCTTATATCGTTTAACACCACTTAAATAAGAAATATAATAACATGAATAAACATGTAATAACAAGCTTGCTTTTTTTAAGCGTCAGCTCTGTACTATATGCCCAAACAAGTAATACGAAGACAAGAATAACGGTTGATGTTAACAAACCGGCGCATCGTATCCCCTCAACCTTGTTCGGGGCTTTTTTCGAAGACATTAACCATTCAAGCGATGGAGGGCTCTATCCTGAATTGATCAGGAACCGCTCGTTCGAAGACGCTGACACACTTCAGAACTGGAAATTTACCAATCTGAACGGAACCAGTAAGGCTTCGATCATTAATGTAGATGCGGGGTATCCACCAACAGGAGGCCTAAGCGTTTTCAACCGGAAATACCTTTCTATTGAAGCTAAAGGAGAATTTAAGCTTGAGAACAAGGGCTTTTTTGGGATGAATATTATTAAAGGTAAGTCATACACCTTCAAATTCGCAGCACGAAGTACCGAAGGTTTCAGTGCCCCGCTAAAGGTTAATATTGTAAGTGCTGCCGGTGTTAAACTGGCCGCTGCTGATGTAAAAGGCTTTGATGGGGAATGGAAATATTATACCCTTACTTTAACGGCTACAGGTAGCGATCTCAAAAGCCGTATTGAGATAGGCGCGGATGGAAATGGCCGCCTGCATCTGGATATGGTTTCGCTCCTGCCTGATGAAACCTGGAAAGGCCATGGGTTACGGACCGACCTGGCGGAAGCCCTTAATGGCATGCATCCAAAAGTTTTCCGGTTTCCCGGAGGTTGTTGGGTTGAAGGAGCGTTTTTCAAGCAAATGAACAATTGGAAAAAAACAATTGGTAATCTCGATACTCGTACTTCATGGTGGAATTTCTGGGGTTACAACGCTACCCAGGGTTTAGGTTATCACGAGTTTTTGCAACTGTCCGAAGACCTTGGTGCCGAACCTTTGTTTTGTATCAATGTAGGAATGTCGCATGGAGACTACGTTCCCATGGATCAAATGGGGCAATGGGCGCAGGATGCTTTGGATGCAATTGAATATGCCAACGGACCAGAAACTTCCGTTTGGGGAAGCATTCGTGCTAAAAATGGCCATCCTAAACCATTCAATATGAAATATTTAGAGATCGGGAACGAAAACGGCGGCGATAAATACGCAGAGCGATGGAAGCTCCTTGCCGAAGCTGTTCGCGCTAAATATCCTGAGATTAAACTCATTGTCAACCATTGGGGAGGTTATCCTAAAGATCCTCAGGCAGATCTTGTCGACGAACATTATTATGATAATCCCGAGTGGTTTATCATGAACACCAACAAGTACGACAATTACGACAGAAAAGCCCCAAAAGTATTCATCGGCGAATATGCCGTTACCAGTAAAACCGGCAAAGGAAATCTGCGGGGGGCAATCGGCGAGGCTGCCTTTATGACCGGACTCGAACGGAATTCGGATGTGGTTACCATGAGTGCTTATGCGCCTTTGTTCTGTAATGTAAATCATAGAGTTTGGCCAATAAACCTCATCAATTTCGACAGTAATCGCTGGTATGGCCTGCCAAGCTACTACGTGCAGCAACTATTTGCTCAAAATCAGGGTACTGTCTACCTGCCTGTAAACATACAAGGAGCACCTCTGCTAAGCTTCTACGAAAAAGGAGGCCTTGGATTGGGCACCGTGAACAATTCCGCAGAGTTTAAAGACCTAAAGGTACTTGCACCTGATGGCCGCGTTTTATTCGAGTCTGATTTTTCAAAGAATATTGATAACTGGCAGAAAAACGGTGGCGAATGGTCGGTAAAAGACGGCGTATTGAGTCAGGCTGCGGTGACCGGAAATTCTTCAGTGTATTTCGGTGATAAGTCATGGACGGATTATACCATCACCCTTAAGGGACGTAAAATATCCGGCGAGAACGGCATCCAGGTTCTTTTCAGGAACCAAAGCAAGGATGATCAAATGCGCTGGGAGTTTGGCGGCAATAAAAACACCGAGTTTATATTAGATAATGGGATCACCAGGAAAAGTACTCCCGGAAGCGTAGAAGCAGGCCGCTGGTATGATATCAAGTTGGAAGTAAAAGGCGGTACCGCTAAAGGCTACCTTGATGGAAAGCTCGTTCTGGAAGTATCTAACCTTCCTGTCAAAACCAGTGGTATTTCTGTAAGTGCGGCTAATGATGAACGTTCGGGCGATATCATCCTTAAAGTTGTTAATGCAGCGCCAGGTGCCATAAAAACAGAAATTAACCTTTCAGGTGCGCAAAATCTTACCGGACAAGGAAAATCTGTTGTTCTTACATCAGCTAGTCCATTAGATGAAAATAGCTTCGAACAACCTACTAAAGTTTCCCCTAAAACAGAAAATTTGAAGTTTTCAGGAACCAGTATAATCCGTTCCTTTCCAGGGAACTCGCTGACGGTATTACGTTTGACAACTTCATCAAATAAACAAAACACAGCGAAAATAAACTAACACTAAGTAAACACACACTAAAGTAAATGAATAAAATTAGAACTTGGGTCCTGACTGCAATTTCAATCTTTATTTGCTCGTCTTTGAGAGCGCAAGTATTATATGTTGGGGCTAATTATCATCCCCATGATGATAAAAATCCTGAAAAAATAAAAAAAGATATACAGCTTATGAAAGCTGCCGGACTGAATGTAGTCCGTATGGGACATTTGGCATGGGATAGTTATGAACCATCGGAAGGGAAATTTGATTTCGGATGGTTTGATAAGGTGATGGATCAAATGAGCCAGGCCGGTATTAAAGTAATTTTGGACATCGCTATTCGGCCCGTGCCTATATGGTTACATCATAAATACCCTTCTATTGATGTTACAAATCCGGGTGGCATTGCACAATATCCCAATCATCGCTACATGGACGATCCTGGAGACCCGATGTTTCAAAAATATGCTTTGCGTTTTACGGATACACTGAGTAAGCGATATGCTAAACATCCCGCTCTCCTTGCTTTTGGCATTGATAATGAATCTGGCGATGGCCCGATATCCTATTCAGAAACAGTAAGAAAAAGGTTCGTAGCATGGTTGACGAAAAAGTATTCAAACCTTGATAATTTAAACAATGCCTGGGCTACCCAACGTTGGTC
>CBIHNR010000286.1:0-5029 GCA_966211215.1 uncultured Pedobacter sp. | reverse complement strand
TGCATACGTGATGAGAAACGGGAAATTGTTTCCTATTTAGTATAATTGCATCCTTAAAAAAACGGAGATCATAACAAATGCGTTCTTTACTATTTGGTTTGTGTACTTTCTTTTCAGTTCAGGCTTCTGCCAATACATTAATAGACTCTGTTGGAGCCGAAAACAACAACGGAAATCTTGTAATTCTGCATAAAGTAGCACCCAAAGAATCTTACTATTCTATAGGCCGCCTTTACAACGTGCCTCCCAAAGATATCATTGCTTTTAACAATAACATTGCTCTTCAAATTGGCGTAATGGTAAAAGTGCCTACACAAAGAGCTTTTGCAGGCGCAAAAGCTGCCGCTGGTAAAACCCAAGCGACTGCGAACGAAGGTGCTATTGAAGAATACAAAGTTGGGCCAAAAGAAACTTTGTATGCAATTGCCCGAAAATTTGGCACCACGGTAGAAGACATTAAGCAGCTAAATAATTTGCAAACTACCAGCCTTAGTTTGGGTCAGGTGCTAAAAATCAGGGTTAACAGTAAGTTATCGGCAACGGCTAACGGCCCGGCACCAAAACAAGGAACCCCGTCTGGCACTACTCCTACAACTCCCTCTGCAGCGGCACCCGCTGTTGTAACTCCTGAAACAGATACGCCTGCCGTTGCACATACAGAAAAAGCCAAAGCTGCAACTGGCAGATTAGGCGTGACAGAGCGCAGTGAGCGTGGTGTTGCTGTTTGGATTGCCGATGAAAACCTGGACGGCACAAAAATGCTGGCCTTACACCGCACAGCTCCTGTAGGAACCATCGTAAAAATTACTAACCCAATGACTAGCCGTACAACATTCGTTAAGGTTATTGGAAAGTTCACGGACAATGAGAGTACAAAAGACGCTATTATTGTACTAACTAAAGCTACAGCTGATTTACTTGGTGCTTTGGATAAAAGATTTCAGGTTAGTATAGATTACGGCGTTCCAAATGAGTAAACCCTTTATTATCGGCGTGGCCGGAGGCAGTGGTTCGGGAAAGACATTTTTTTTAAACTGCTTTCTGAACCATTTCGATAGTTCAGAAATCAGTTTAATTTCTCAGGACGATTACTATAAGCCAATTGCATCCCAGCCCCTTGATGAAAATGGCTGGGTAAATTTTGATTTGCCAATTTGTATTGATTCTCAAAAATTACTGGAAGATTTACAAACTCTGATTGCTGGAGGCTCCGTTCAAAAAAAAGAGTATACTTTCAATGTGGCGGGAAGCGAGGCGCGAATGCTTACTATTAATCCGGCTCCCATAATAGTTGTTGAAGGCCTATTTATTTTTCATTACCAGGAACTTGCCAGCCTTTTAGATATGCGGATTTTTCTGGATGCCGAGGAAGAACTTACCCTTAACCGCCGCATTAAACGCGACACAGTTGAAAGAGGCTACACCAAAGATATGATTATGTATCAATGGGTTAACCATGTTATGCCGGCTTACAACAATTACCTGCTTCCCTACAAGCATACCGCCGACAAAGTGATCATAAACAATACTCACGTTGCCGACGACATTATTGCTGTTACTAAAGAGCTTTCTGCAGAACTACGTTCCAGGCTTCAAAACAATTGAGTGTTTGTTTTGCAACAAAAATCAACAGCCGAAGTTTCCATAACTGTGAACTCACCTTGCACTCAGCCCCATTTCGTTAGCTTTTACTTTCCTTAATCAAGCCACCGAGTTTTTTCATCGCTTTGCGCATTGTCGCTTCCTCAACATTAGAATAGTTTAGGCGCAATGTCCGAAGGTCTGGTTTACAGGCATAAAAGGTATCACCGGGAACAAAGATGATGTTTTTCTCCAAAGCCTTTTGTAGTAAATCCCTTGAAGAAAAGCCATCGGGCAAGGTTAACCAGGTAAACATCCCTCCTTTTGATTCGGTAAAGATTACATCCCTGGGAAATTCATTTTTCAAACACTCAAGCATTACTTTGCACTGCTTTTTATAAACTGAACGTATATTTTCGATGTGATTATCCAGATTGTTATTGGTTAGATAGTCGTGCAGGATGTATTGAGTAAGATTACCAGAATGCAAATCGGAAGCCTGCTTAATGATCGTTGCTCTTTTTATAATTTCAGGATTAGCCACCATCCAGCCCAGCCGTAAACCGGGGGCTATAATTTTAGAAAAAGAGCCTAATAAAATAGTTTGTTCGGGCAGATAAGCATATAAAGGAGGCAAGGCTTCGCCGGTAAAACTGATTTCACCATAAGGATCGTCTTCAATGATTATCGTTTCATAATTCGCCAGTATCCGAGCTACTTTTTCCCTCTTTTCAAGGCTGTATTGTACGCCGCTGGGGTTTTGAAAATTGGGAATGCAATAGAATAATTTGGCGAGATTCTGTTGTAATTGCAATTCCAGTTCATCGGTATCAATCCCGTCTGTCTCCAGATTTACTTCTGCAAACCGAGGCTGAAACATTGATAAGCACTGCAAGGTACCAAGATACGAGGGACGTTCGAGCAGAACGGTATCTCCCTCATTGATAAATAGCTTTCCGATTAAATCCAATGCTTGTTGGGAACCATTGGTGATTAAAATCTGATTTGCTGAAATATCGAGGTTGTAGCGATGTTTATATCTATAGGCAATAAACTCTCTTAGTGGCAAATACCCCTCGGTTGCTGCATATTGCAATGCCAGCATACCTTTTTCTTTAAAAACACGAGCTGCTGATTCTTCTAATTCTTTTATTGGAAACAGGTTAGGATTGGGTAAGCCTCCGGCAAATGAAATGATGTTTGGGTTGCTGGCTACTTTCAAAATTTCGCGGATAAAGGATGACGGAACATTTTGTACCCGGTTAGCGAAGTAATGATTCTCTGTTTGAATATTCATATTATTTAAATTTTTCGGAGCAAAAAAAAGCCTCCCGGGATTGCGGGAGGCTTGAACTGTTCATTTAAAAGCAATATCAATCTACCCGCCGATAATACACGACAACAACCGCCACTACTGCAATGACAGTTAAAGATTGGATATTGCTGAATTGAATTTTCATAATTGCCTTAAACTAAGAAAGCCCGTCTGTTAATGGACGGGCTCTCTTTTATGCTGTAAATAAATATTACCTCCCGTCAGTTTGCATATACTGCTACTGCCACGACAGAAATAATATTTACGTTTTTTGTGTTCATGATATATCCAAATATAGCCAGCAGAATTTATCAGAACAAAAATAATTTGAAATTAGGCTCCTGTTCCTCCATCAACATTCAACGTGGTACCGGTAATGAATGATGCTTCCGGGCTTGCCAGAAATGCCACTGCAGCAGCAACTTCATCTGCTTTTCCATACCTTCCTAATGCTACAAACGGGGTTAGAAAAGAAGCAAAGTCGCCGGTTGCAGGGTTCATATCGGTATCAATAGGACCGGGTTGAACAGTATTTACAGTAATGCCTTTTTTGCCTAAATCCCATGCCCAGCTACGCGTGTAAGCAGCAACAGCAGCTTTGGTAGCAGCGTAATCGCCCACGCCCTGAAAACCTGCGCGATCGCCAACTATGGAGCCAATAGTAATAATTCTACCACCATCTCCAATGTGTTTTACAGCTTCGCGAACCGCGGCAGCCACACCGTTTACGTTTATATCAAACTGGCGATCGAAGGCTGCCAGGTCGTTTTCATGGCTATCTACATTACCGGTTACGAACACACCAGCATTGTTTACAAGGATATCAAGTTTGCCAAATGAATTTACAGCTTCGGAAACAGCTGTAGTTATTTCATTGTTATTGCCACTGTCTGCTTTAATGGCTTTTGCTTTTTTTCCTGATGATTCAATTTCTTTTACTAAAGCCTCTGCTTTTTCGGGAGAATTGGAATAAGTGAACACAATATCAGCACCTTCATTGGCTAATCTTTTTACAATGGCTGCGCCTATTCCGCGGCTGCCTCCGGTAACTAAAGCTACTTTGTTTTCTAGTTTTGACATGATTTTTAAATTTTAGTTTGTGAATGATTATTTGTTCGTTTTTTGTGCGAAAGATGGGATTATTTGCAATTAACTCATTCTTAGATGTTTTGATACATGTGAAGCTTTATCATCTCAAGCAAGGAAGTGATCCTGCAAGTCCGGCGTTTTGTCATCTCGACGCGAGGAGAGATCCTAGGAAATAAGCATAATAAAGCGCTTTAAGATCTCTCCGAAGTTATAAGACATCGTTGTAATTTGTTGATTTTGAGTGGGGTATTAGAGCACTGTGAAGGTATCTATTGCCGTCTGCTTTAGCTGACGGATAGAAATGTATAAAGGAAGGCTTTAGCCGCATTAATGTGGCTAAAGCCCCTTCTATGTCTCAAATATTCCGTTGGCTGAAGCCAACGGCAATAGAAATCCTGCGCCCATTGTCATCACTATATTTTTCTTTTTCAAGTTGATCTACTCGAGATGACAAGGCTAGCCGACAATGACAATACATCTTACTATACAATTTATCAAGATATTAATCTACCTTACCTAAAGTTCTGTTTAACTCAATTTTAGCCGCCTGGTAATCGTATACTGCTTCCAGATAATTTGATTTTGCGGTAGTTAAAGCCAGTTCCGCATCGATCAGTTCGAGGCGTGAGGCAATACCGTGGCTGTAACGATATTTAGTAATCGCGTAACTGGTTTCGGCAACTTCTGCTACGTTGAGTTGGGTTTGAATGCGCTTCGAAGTTTCATCTATTGAAGCCAATACCTGCTTAACTTCGGTTTTTAGATTTTCGGTTGCCTGTTGAAAAACCAGATCTGCCTGCCTTCGCTCTATTTTTGCTTGCCTTACCCTTGATGAATTGGCAAAGCCTGAAAATATTGGGATAGATAACTGTGCTCCAGCAAAGAAAATCCCCGGATAGCTGGCATTGGCAAACTTAAAATCGTTGGTTTGAGTAGGCAGTTGAAACTGGCTAATCAAGTTCAGTGAGGGTTTCGAGGCTGCCCTGGCAATTGAAATTTGTTTATCGTTCACCCATTTGTTAACTGATAATATTCTAAGGTCAG
>CBIHNR010000285.1:0-5046 GCA_966211215.1 uncultured Pedobacter sp. | reverse complement strand
GTCCTTTGGACCAGTGGGCGAGAAAGGCTCCCACACCCGTGCAAGCCGCATATTTAATCGAACTCAGGTTAATAGCAAGCTGTTTTTTGGCAGTGTATTTGATTAATTATAGTAAATACACTACTATGGAAAAGCAATCATATATCATACCTGCCATTCTTTCGGCCATTATACCGGGACTGGGGCAGATCATTAAAGGGCAGTTTATTAAAGGGCTGCTGATTATTATCGTAGGTGGTACCGTAGGCTTTTTATTAGCCTGGACATTTATTGTTCCGTTTATTATATGGGCATGGAATGTTTACGATGCCTTTACTTCAGATAGCGAAAGTGCCTTTGTTGAAGATAAAAGTAAAAGGGCAGGCGTTTAATGCCTACCCTTTTACCTCTTAACGCTGGCTTAACAAAATCCTCACCTATACTTAATTAACCTCTAACATCCACCTAACATTCCGGTAATACTTTTGCAATCAACAAAATAAGCAAAAGTGAAAAATAATCTAGTTTTCAGAATCTTAACCCTTGTGTTATTCTTTGGGTTAATTACTCTTGAAATTTTCGGGCAAACGTCAAACGGTAAAATTGTAGGTAAAGTTACCGACAAAAAAACTGGCGAGACTTTAATTGGGCTTAACGTAAAAGTAACAGAGCTTAGCAAAGGTGCATCTACTGATGTGGAAGGCCGTTATATCCTGTCTGGCATACCAGCCGGCAAATACACCCTGCAATTTACCTATGTGGGTTATGCTACTAAAACTATTTCTGATGTGGTAGTTTCTGCAGGTACTGTGACTACGCTGGACGTTGCTATGGATGAGCCTGCAGGCAATCAGTTGCAGACGGTGGTTGTAAAGGTTAGTGCAAAGCAGGAATCCCTGGCTGGCTTATATGCACAGCAGAAAAACGCAGTGAGCATTTCAAGCGGTATTTCTGCAGATCAGATCAAAAAGTCACCGGATAGAAATACATCAGAGGTTCTTAAGCGTGTTAGTGGTACCAGTATTCAGGATAACAAATTTATCGTTATAAGGGGGCTTTCAGACAGATATAATACTGCGTTGCTTAATAATGCGATTCTTCCAAGCAGCGAACCGGACAGAAAAGCTTTTTCATTCGATATAGTACCTTCTAATCTGGTTGATAAAATTGTTATCAATAAAACAGCGAGTCCTGACTTGCCAGGCGACTTTGCGGGGGGAGTTACACAGATTGTTACTAAGGATGTCCCAGACAGGAAATTTCTTAGTGTTGCAGTATCCACAGGTTATAATTCTCAATCAACTTTTCAAAATTTCAGAACTAATGGAAGAAGCAGCACTGACTTTTTAGGTTTTGATAATGGAAGCAGAGATCTACCTTCTGCATTTCCCTCAAAAAGAGAAGAATTTAACAATAACAACACAACAACCAATCAAAAGATAGCTTACACACGGTTGGTAAGCAATCCATACGGTGTGCAACAGTCGCAGGCTTTACCTGTTCAGAGTTATCAGGTTAACTATGGTAACAGCAAGACATTTAAAAATGATGGGGTATTTGGAAGCATCTTGTCATTAACTTATCGTAATGCACAGACGTTTTTAGATGCGGGCAGAGAAACCTATGATGGTATCGGTACAAATTATCTATATCAGGATGATGTTTATCGCTATAGTACGTCCTGGGGAGCGCTTGCGAATTTTACGTACAAAAAGGGGAATTCGAAAATATCTTTAAAGAATCTTTACAACCAGTCTTTAGAAGACAGTTACATTGATCGTTCTGGCTATAATATAAATCAAGGAGATATATCTTACAGTGGATCTGAATTAAACCAAAAAAGCCTATTTAATACACAGTTAGACGGTACTCACAGCATGGGAAAAAAGAAATCCAAGTTAGAATGGAATTTGAATTACTCCTTAATTAAAAGAAACCAGCCAGACCTAAGAAATATCTTATATAATTATACAGCTGCTGGTGATTTAAATGTAATAGAAAATTTCTCCAGAAGGTTCTTTTCTTATCTGGATGAGGATATACTTGGAGGTAGTGCCTCGTACTCTATTCCTTTTGATTTGTTTGCAAAGAAAAGCACGTTTAAAATCGGCGCTTTAAAACAAGTCCGTTCCAGGGCATTCAGTTCCAGGACATTCGTTTATGAAAGAGGCCCTGATTTTGATCCGGGAAAAGCATCATTGCCAAAGGAAGTAATATTTAACGATGAAAATATATCTCGTGATGGTTTCCTGTTTAACGAGGTAACTAATAACTCAGATAGCTACGATGGTTATACGGACCTGAATGCCGGCTTTTTGATGCTAGACAATCAGTTAAGCGATAAAATCAGATTGATTTGGGGCGTGAGGGCAGAGGATTATTACCAGGACATCGATGCAATTGGAAATAATTCTTTAAAGATCAATGCAGAACAAACTTTTTTCGATTTACTGCCATCATTTAACTTGAGTTATAGCGTAAATGAGAAAGCGAATATCCGACTGTCAGGATCTAGAACTGTATCTCGTCCTGAGTTGCGAGAATTGGCTCCATTTGTTTTTATTAATCAGGAGGAGAATAGTTCAACTCAGGGAAATCCATTCTTAAAAAGGAGCAATAATACAAATGCCGACTTGAGGTTTGAATGCTATCCTAGTGGAGGGCAAGCATTTACAGCAAGTGTGTTTTATAAGCATTTTAAAAATCCAATAGAACAAATTGTTACCGGAGCTTCTACATATAGTAATTTATCGTTCACCTACAATAATGCCAGGAGTGCTTATGCTTACGGATTTGAGTTAGATTTCAGAAAGAAACTCAACTTTATCTCTGATGCGGTATGGTTAGAAAACTTAACAGCCGGAGCTAATCTTACATTGATAAAATCAGAAGTGAGTTTTCAGGCTGGCTCGGGACAAGAGAGCAGGACTTTGCAAGGGCAGTCTCCATATCTAATAAATGGAAACTTACAATATAGCTCTCCAAAATCGGGCTTTACTGTAAGCGCATTATACAACAAGATTGGTAAAAGAATCTCAAGAGTAGGTAACCCGAATATTCCCAACTTTTATGAAAGAGGAAGGGATGTTGTTGACTTTCAAATCTCTAAAAAAGTGTTGAGAAATAGAGGAGAGCTTAAGCTCAATGTTGGTGATATTTTAAATCAACGCCAAGTAACTTACCAAAATTTCAATAATAACCTGAATTATAGAGCAAATGAGGATGTGGAGTTTTACAATTATAAATCAGGAACATCGTTCACTCTTGGCTTAACATACGACATAGGCTTTACAAAGTAGTTAATATTAAGTTAATGCACATTGGTGCTTAACTTAATTCACCTTTAATATTGACCTAATATCAGCGCGTTTACTTTGCATAAAATCAAAAAAATGAAAAGAGTTAATTTTTTATTATTGTTACTAGCAGGTTCGTTAATCGTTACTTCTTGCCGTAAGAATGATGGCCCTGAAGAGAAAGTAGTTCACCCTGACGAGCAAATTCAAAACAACATTACAGCTAACACTACATTAACATCCGACCGAGTTTGGATTTTAAAAGGCGAAACACATGTGGTGTCTGGCGCAGTTCTAACTATTCAAGCAGGAACTGTAATCAGAAGCGATGTGAGCCAAAAAGGTGCATTAATTATAGATAAAGGAGCAAGGATTGAGGCTGTGGGAACAGCTGCAAGCCCAATTATATTTACATCTGGAAAGCCAGTTGGAGAGCGTAACCCTGGAGACTGGGCTGGTATTACTATCATTGGCCGTGCTCCAACCAACAGAACGGTTGTAGGAAACGTTGAAGGTGGGGTAACCGGACAATTTGGTTTAGATAACACTCCAACTGATAATTCTGGTACACTTAAATATGTGCGTATAGAGTATGCAGGTGTCGCAGTGTCTACAGGTAGTGAAGTTAATGCCTTAAGCCTTTATGCTGTAGGTTCAGGTACAACTTTAGACCATATTCAGGTTTCTTATGCTAAAGATGACGCGTTTGAGTTCTTTGGCGGCACAGTGAATGGTAAATACTTGATCTCTTACGGAACATCAGACGACGATTTTGATTTTGATTTCGGATATACCGGAAAAATTCAATTTGGTGTGGTTTTACGCCGTCCAGAATTAGCTGATGCGGGCGATCAAGGTAACGGTATTGAGTGCGATAATGAAAATCCGGTTCCTGCAACAGGCGCTTCAACTCCATATACTCGCCCGGTACTTTCTAACTTTACATTTATCGGCTCGAACGGTGCAGCTGGCCAACATGAAAAACAATGGTATGCTAACCGTTTCAGAAGAGCAGCTAACTTTGTGGTTGTAAATTCTATTCTTGCCGGATTTAAAGAGGGGGGTATTGTGTTAGAATCAAGCCAGACTGCAGAATCTTATGTAAATGGTACTTCATTGTTTAAAAACAATATCGTTACTGCGCTAAAGGATTCTTATTTAGCAGACGCGAATGCGACTACCAAGATTACAACAGCAGCATTTATAATTAAAGCTGAATCAGAAGGAAACGTAACATTAGCGAATTCGGCAGCAGTTGGCTTAGTTGATGCATTTAACATTACTGCACCGAACTTCCGCCCTTCTGCTACTTCTCCAGCATTACAGGGAACTTGGGTAGCTCCTGAAGCTAGTTCTACATTCTTTACTTCGGTTGCTTATAGAGGCGCGTTCTCTGCAGCTGATACCTGGACTAATGGTTGGACTAACTTTACTCCTGGCACTACTGCTTACTAAATTTATTTCTTATACAATATTCAAAAGAGGTTGCCCCAAAGGCGGCCTTTTTTGTTTTTGGGGCAAATTCGATTTAAAATTTAATAATTTGTTAACACCGAGGTGGTTGCATTGGCGCCCTTAGTGGCGTATCCTTTATAAAACTAAATGAATATGAGATTTAAATTATTTAATGCCAGTGTTGCTGTTTTTATCAGTATTCTTTTTTCATGTGGAAAATCGTCCGAAAATCCATTGAAAAATGAGGGATTTACTTCCTGCCCTCAGAACGCGGCTTGCTCCTATGGTTATTCGGATTATGCTGATATTGTTAACG
>CBIHNR010000284.1:0-5075 GCA_966211215.1 uncultured Pedobacter sp. | reverse complement strand
CTGCGATCTTAAAAAGGAAAGCTCTGCCTTTAAGTTCTCGTTTTCTTTCTCTTTTCTTACTTTCTCTTCACGGGATGAATCACGCACTATACGATAGCTCACACTTATCCCGATTATAAAGATGTAAGGTAAGATTGAAAAATATAAATAGCCAAACCCCTTTTTGCCCTGCCAATGCCGCTTCTGATCCTTCTCATCCTTCTCATTGTTTCTGAACGAGCCAGCTATTCCTGCTTTTCCTGCCTCAAAAGACTCTCGTTTTCGTTTCATTGGGAAGAACTCTTTCTCGGCATAAGACACGCCATTTGACAGTAGGAATACCACGAGTACCAAGCTTGCAGCATATAACAACAAGCCCCTTCTTTTATAGATTGCCGGGAATAAAAAATAGGCGTTGAAATAGAAGAAGGCAATAAGTACCAAACTATTTAAAACCAGGCGATTCTGCAGCACACTTGAAAAGGTAAAGCCAGTACTACTGAGCCTCACAATAGCTGGAAGAAAAAATAGTAAAAGCCAAAATAGAATATGGATTAAAGGAGTAAGGATTTTCAATTTTTGAGTATTGCCCATTTAACAAAAATAAAATCCAAAACGTACCAGATTCTTTTTTGAGCCCAATGCTGGAGTATTTTAGACGAACCGCTTTTTATCAGCGACTTTATTAAGGCTCGCGTTTGAAAAATAGCCGGATTTATAGACCGGCCTTGTTTTCAGCTGTTCTCTTCCCAAACAACAGCAAGGTGTATAATTGTTTCGACCGCCTTCTGCATATCCTGAACCGATACCCACTCATGCTTGCTATGAAAAGCGTGCTCGCCAGCAAAAATATTGGGGCATGGCAAGCCCATGAATGACAGTCTGGAGCCATCTGTGCCGCCACGAATGCTTTGTAATTTGGGCTCGAGGCCAGCTCTGGTTACCGCCTCTGTAGCATATTGAATAACCTGCGGATGCTGGTCCAATATTGATTTCATGTTCCGATACTGACTTTTTATTTCGAGTTTAATATCCGACTTCGGATATCCCTCACTTATTTCATTGATTATCGCCTGAAGTATTCTTTCATGATTCTGTAACTCTTTATCATCAAAATCGCGCAGGATAAATTCAATTGTCGCTTCTTCCACGGTTCCATTAATTGCCACAGGATGAATAAATCCATCTTTATCGGCTGTGCTTTCTGGCGATAAACGCTCTTTTGGAAGAGCAGCAACTATTTCGGCTGCAATTTTAATAGCACTTTCCATCTGCCCCCGGGCAAAGCCCGGATGTGCGCTTACTCCAATAATCCTGATCTTGGCAGAATCGGCAGAGAAGGTCTCATTTTCAATAGTACCTCTAGCTTCGCCATCAACAGTGTAACCAAAATCTGCCCCAAGCTTTTGCATATTCACCTTATCGACTCCTCTTCCGACTTCCTCATCCGGCGTAAATAATAACCGAATGGTTCCATGCTTAACTTCAGGGTTATTTATAAAAAAATTCGCGGCATCCATTATCTCTGCGAGCCCAGCTTTGTTATCTGCCCCTAAAAGAGTGGTTCCGCTAGCTGTAATAATATCGTTGCCGATTTGGTTTCCAAGCTTCGGGTGCGCCGACTTTCTAATAACCTGGTCAGGAGCATCAGGCAAGATCAAATCCTGGCCTTGATAATTTTTATGTACTATTGGCTTTACGTTTTGTCCGCTGCAATCCGGAGAAGTATCCATGTGAGAACAGAAACAGATAACCGGCGCCTTTTTTTCCGAATTAGAAGGAATGGTTGCGTACACGTATCCAAACTCATCTAGCTCAGCATTATTAATTCCAATTTCTTTTAGCTCTTCCACTAAAATCCTTCCCAAATCTTTTTGCTTTTCAGTTGATGGCTGTGTCTCCGAGTGAGGGTCGGATTGCGTATCTACCGTTACATATTTTAAGAACCGGTTAAGAAATGTAAACTTATAATTTTTTAAACTTTCCATTTAAATAAGGTGTTCTGTAATGAATTAACAATTAATTATTTGAAATTTTATCTTTTTTGGTTTATTTTACTCCGAATTTTAAATCCCACGGCATTGAGAAAGTTTTTACTCATCATCATAGGTTGTTTCTTTGCAATAAATAGTTTTGCGCAATATAATTATTACCGCTTTAGCGGAGGCATAGGGCTGGGTATGAATACAGCATTTACTGATGTGCCTAAATCAAAAATTGGATCAACCATAATTGCTAACATCGATTATAATTTAACACCATTCGCTTCTTTAGGTTTAGAAGTTCAAAGCGGAACGCTGAGCGCAGGCGATAGTACGATTTACGAAAACCATATCTGGAATAGGTACTTCAAAAACGGATACACTTCTTTTGTTGCACATGGTAAAGTACAGCTTGGACAATTTATAGATTTCGAAAGCAGTAATTTCCTTTATGCAATTCGCGGAATTTATATCGGAACTGGATTAGGTATCATTCAAAATAATATGAAGGAGATAATTCGTATTCAGCCTAAAACAGGTTATGGGCCTTTTCCAGGCGAAAACAAAAGCACAAACCTGGTAATACCTTTAAATACGGGGGTTAACTTCAACATTTTAGATAGATGGGGATATACTCGGTTCGTAGCTACGTTAAATTATCAAATGAATATAACGTTCGGTGAAGGACTTGACGGATACAACGATAAGGTTTTAGGTTTTGAAAACAATAGCCCTGACATGTTCGGCGTACTTTCTGCGGGAATTAAGATCTGCTTCGGGCCTGAAGGCTTATACTAATAATAAGACATTTTATACAGAAAAGCTACCTGCACAAAACGGGTAGCTTTTGTATTTTTAAACAAAAAAAATACTGATGGATTTTTTTAACAACACTCCGGTTTCTGCCATTATATTTCTTCTAACAATAGCCACAAGTTTGTATGCATTCTCTAATCCAGAAACTTATGGAAAGTTTATGCTACACCCTTACAGCGTAAGCAGAGGGCAAAGGGTATATTCAATTTTTACAAGCGGGTTAATTCATAAGGATTGGGGGCACCTTTTTATGAATATGTTCTCTTTCTTTTTCATCGCATTTGCATTAGAAAGGCAGATTGGGTCACTGCAATTCAGTATTTTATACCTTGCAAGCCTGGCCTTAAGCGACCTCAGCAGTATCTTAAAACATAAAGAACACTTTGGCTATCATAGCTTAGGAGCATCCGGCGCAATCTCGGCATTGGTGTTTAGCTATATTTTGTTCTTCCCGAATTCCAGCTTCTATCTCTTCTTAATCCCTATTCCGATTAATGCCGTGATTTTCGGCTTTCTATATCTGATTTATAGCGCATACGCCTCCAAACATGCCAGTGAAATTAACCACGATGCCCACTTTTTTGGAGCCCTAGCCGGAATAATTATCACTATTATTTTTAACCCTTGGGTGGTAAGTCACTTTTTTACTCAACTGATAAGCCATTAACCGGCAAGTTGATGGTATCCGCTCTGGCAAATTCGCCATTATCGTCCAATAAGAAACTCATCGGATTTTCCGGGTTTTTAATGATTTCCAGGAGTAAAAAGCCCCAGGGCTTCCAGAAGTTTTCCAGTACCTGCCCATAAGTTTTAGCCTGCCAGATATCATACACTGCCCGGCTGCTTATGCGCAATGGCATCGCTTCAATAAAAATTGTATCTTCTGTGGGTAGCACGGTATACTCCGGCAAACGGTTAAAAAGGTACGCGGAATAATAAAACTTAGCACAAAGCTCCTCAAACTGTATTGGATGCAGCTGGCTCTCGCCAACCTTGTGCAGAATGTCTTTATGATAATTTAAGCTTTCTCCATTATCCTGCAGGCAGGCAATAATCCCAAAATCACTCATCCTTAAAGAAAACACCAAGGTATTAATCTCATCGCGATAGCTGAAAGTTTCAGGTGGGTTGTTTACCGGAAAAACCTTTATTGTCCACGGCAAAACTCCTTCAAACTCCACATCCCTGATTAACGACTGCAACATCAAATGCAAGTTGCTGAACTTATGGGCAATAGATTGGGAAAAATTAAAATCTTCGCCAATTGCACGTTGCTGCCGTATTCCTGCACGAATTTCCCAATGGATAATGCCATAAACCTGCTTCGCGATCCATTGAAACAGCCTCACTTGGCTCAACTCTTTAACTACTGGAAACCCGGCAACGAAGGCTTGCTGGATTTCTTCGTCCAAAGCTTCCAGAGTGGCTAAAACATCCGAAGAAACCGGCACTGTGATATCCCGATAGGTGATGATCCGCTCATCGAGCATCTTGAAAGGTTTATCTTCCAGCTTGAATTGGCTTAATATCCATTGCGGAAAAACCGTTTGCATCGTATCTGTCGGCTTACCGGTTAAAAAACAAACATTCTCACTAAAGTTATACCTGTCGAAGGGGCGAAATATGGCGTTGCTCATCACCCGCAAAGTTACAAAGCGCCAGGAACATGTCTTTGTTAACAAAAACAATTAACACTGTTATGATATGAAGCTATCTTTATGGCAGAGAATACGCTTCCTAAACGAATGAAATTATCCTGGAAACCTTTTGAACTTTTGCTGAAATATCCTTTTTCGATATCAGGCTTTTCAAGAACATTTACTCCTGTGATGTTAACAGAGCTATCTCTCGATGGCATTACCGGAACTGGCGAGGCCTCCATGGTACCCTATATGGGAGAAAGCTTTCAAACTGCCCAGCATTTCCTTTCTAAACTAGATTTGAGTTGGCTGAAATATCCTTTCAATTACGATGAGCTAAGCGCATATCTCGATTCCATCGCCCCAAAAAATCCGGCGGTTAAAGCCGCCGTAGACATTGCACTACATGACTTACACGGAAAAATTGAGGGCAAACCTTGTCATTCTTATTGGGATTCGAAGCAGGAACAAATGCCTTTTACTTCGGTGACTATCGGCATTGATACTCCTGATGTTATCAGGAAAAAGGTGGCAGATGCTGCTTCTGCCAAAATTCTAAAAGTAAAACTCGGTTCGGCTCATGATAAGCAACTAATTCAAAGCATTAGGGAAGTTAGTGACAAACCTTTGTATGCCGATGCCAACCAGGGTTGGCAAA
>CBIHNR010000283.1:0-5142 GCA_966211215.1 uncultured Pedobacter sp. | reverse complement strand
CATATTGCCTGGAAATGCTGCCGCCCGTCATCCAGGTATCCTGGTAACTGCGTACGTACACGTTTTTCATGGCAAACCTATCCTTATCGGTATTCAACGCTTCTGCCATTGGGCCGTTTTGCTGCACATAACCGTAGGAATTTTCGAGGGTGAAGTTTTCAAAATAACAATCAGTGGATTGAACCACCATGGTCGAGCGGTCGCTGATACTACCGTTGTCGGCATTTAAACTGTCTTTAATAAGTACGCCATCACGGTTTTGTCCAATAAGGTGAATAAAAGGCTTGGTAGCCGGAATAACATGATGCCCTTTATAACTTCCATTTTTGATAAAAATCAACCAGGGTTGTGTACGGCCGGAAGGGGCTGCAGCAAGCGCATCAATTACCGAGGTATAATCTCCGCTTCCATCTTTGGCGACTACAGCATCGAACAGTTTTTTGGTCGGTTCGCTACGTTTTCCTGTTCTGAATTTTACTACAGTTCCAGCAAAGGCATTGCCCGACATATCGGTTAGTGCTCCGGCTGGGATAGTGAACGTATATTCAGTATCATAACTTAATTTCTCATAAGCATACGTAACTGTTTTGGATCCGAAAATTCCTGTAAGCGTTTTAACATCTAAAGTAACATCGCCCGTTCCAACTTTTACTTTTTCGTTGAAGGTTACTACGATAGAACCATTTACAGTAGCCGTACTGGAAGCATCGGCAGGTACAACTGAAACTAGAGTTGGCGCATCAGCATCAGGAGGGATATTTTTATCTGCCAACACATACACATTGGTTATCGCTGTTCCATCATTATCTGTTCCTTCATTAATGATTGCGCTTGTTTCATCGGCAATCCATTTGATGTATACTTTAGCTTGGTTTTCAGCTTCGGCTGGAAGCGTTGCGTTTAGGTTAGCCCAGGTTGAGCCATATGTACTGGTTAAGTTGATGCGTGCGAACTCAGTATAGGTAATATCGTCCAGCGAGTATTGCATTGTCATGATGGAATATGCCTGGTAGTTTCCACAGATCATGGATTTTACCTGCACATTCTTGTAATTAGTTGTAGCAAATTGTGCCTTTAGGTGACGGCGAGTAGTTTTAAACTGCGCCCCTGCCGACCAGAAACGTAAATGAGGATAACTGGGGGAAAATCCACCGGTGCTTGGCAACCATGTTCTTGATACAGGAGCCGCTCCGTTCACAATCTCATAAAGATTGATCATACCCGTATTATTGGTTTCTGAGTAAAAATCACCGGGACGATTGGAGGTAATTGATTGTTTGGCAAAGTTCCAGCCTACAATGAATGACACCTCATCAAAATTGGCTGTTAAGGTATTGTCAGAATTTACTTCAATTGTTTTTGTTGGCAGGGTAGAAAGGTCTTCTTCCCAGTTCAGAAAATTGGCTACCGGATTTGACACCGCAGTTACCGAAACGGTAGTTCCCGCCTCGTACTTTCCATTTGTAGGAGCCGGGCTAAGCGTTATACTTCCCCATTGGCTACCTTTAACGGTTGTAGTAAAATTATAGGTTGTCAGCGCATCATATACTGCTATCAATTTTATATCGGCATTTACAGGAATTTTAAACGAAGTGCTGGTAGAAACTATATTACCCGCCTCGTCTTTCCAATGCCTAAATGTATAGCCGAAATTACGAGTTGTACTAAATGCAATCGAATCGCCTTTATTTACAGAAACTCCATTTGGAAAAACTGTACCTGCTCCGGAAGGAAAGCTTTCCGTAGTAATCGTTACGGGCTGACTTGCAAATTTAATCCAGCGTGGATCGCCCACAGCAACGCCACCGTTACCGGCTGTAGCAAATGGTGTTGTACTGGATAGGGAGAAATCTGCTGTGGTTGCATCCGCATAAGGAATTACTGTAAAACCCGCTAACACACCCGAATTCATCGTCAGGTTACTGGCATTAGTGGTCGTGCTGTTATTCCCCTGGTAGTTAATTTTAATGTTATTCTGCTCTGTAACTGTACCATTCCCACGATACACTAAGAGCGGTTTGTTAGCAATGGGATCGGTATTAGCACCGTTATCGAAGATGTTATTCTTGAACAGATAAGTATTACCGGCAGCATAAACATTATTAACACTCACCCATCCATAACCGTTATTCCAGATAGTTTTATACATGGTGTTGTTTACAAACGATACCGTGATGTTTTTAGTAGTGGTGGCATTATTGGCTTTGAAAAAGTCGCCACCTACATAGTTGTAAATGGTAGAATTGCTGACCGTAAAATTGTCAACGGTCTGCGACACGTAAATAAAACCGGTAGCACTGGTACCAGATGCAGTGATAGTACATTTATCAATCGTAAAACTGGAAATATTTCCGGCTTTACTAGTTGAATTGTAAAGCGCTTTCGAAATATTCTTGATCGTACAATTCACAAACTTCCAGGCATTCATATTAAAGCCTGCGCCGCTATTGAAGAAGTAATCTGCACTTCGGTTGATCTGCAGTCCGTCAAATGTAAGCGATCCGTTATCGCCTGTTGGTTGGGCAAGCTGGAATGTTATGATAGGCTGGGTTGCCGCTGCTGGATCAGCTTTTAATGTTAGTGCCTTCCCGGTAGGAAAAACTACGGCGGTTGAATACGTTCCCGCGTCTAATAAAATGGTATCGCCATCAACCGCCTGATTGTTGTAAACGTCTACAAATGTGGCTGTGGTTACTGGCCTGGTAGTTGCGCTGGATACAAATCCTGATGCCAGGAACAACGCGAAAAACAAGAATTTCCTTATTAAGGTGTTCATAAAAGGTTCAATAATGTGCTCTGAATTTGGTTAGTTGCCTGATTAGGCGGAGGTTGTATGATATGCTTTTAGCAATCCCTCCCAAGCATTGATGAGCCTCGCTCCTTTGCCTGTCTGCCCAATAAAATTGACGGAAACGATGAGTAAAAATCTCTCTTCATAATTTGTTATTAATAGTTTTACAATAATGCCAACGTTGGTATTTTTTCGTAATTGAAGTACTTGTGCTTAAGCATTAAATGTCAGACACCTTCGAGGACCCTGACATTTATTGAGATAATCTACTCGATTATTTCACTTTGGCCTATGCCAGACTGGAAATTGCTAATTGGTTATACAATTTTAGTTAGAACCGACATGCTTTAACAAGCGCAGGAAGCACTTATACCAAATATTGAACCATATAAATCATTTTTTAAACTGAAGAGATTCAGGCTGGCCGTTTTCTAAAACGAAAAGGAAATAAGTTATAATGACATCTTTGTATATCATTAGTTTTAATCTTGACAAAGGGGCGTTTTGTCATCTCTTCCAAGCTTATTAAGGCTATTGATTAGAGTGTTTGTGCATAAGCATTAAGTGCCTGGCACCTTCGAGGTGTCTGGCACTTATGGAAAAATAAATTACTGAGCAGCACCCGTAGTTAGATTAATGCCAGTAATATTTGAAGATCCATACGTAGTAATAAAAGCATTTCCGCTGGATACAGTTATTTTTGAACCATTGATAAATGATGCGCCATTTACATAAACAGCTTTCATACCAGTAGCTGCTGTTATTTTCACATTATCAAAAACAAGATCCATAATTGGTTTTTCAGGTACAGCCCATATAATACCGGCTACATTTGCTCCGGTTGCTGTGATATTCTTAAATGTAATATGCTTCCAAACAGGCGTTGTACTTGTTATTGGCTGGGCGGTATCTCCCGATGGGCTTGACGGAATGGTGTTATCCGGATAATATTCACATATAAAGAATGGATTAGACACATTCGTCATGGTTAGATTGGAGTAAGTAAGGTATTGCACTGTTCCACTTCGTGTACGGTTAGATTTCATGCGGACTCCATTACCAGTGCCATTAAAAGTGCAATTATCAACCGTAATATGATCAATATTTGCGGCATAACTCCCAATAGCCAGGCCATGCCCTGCGCCAAATGTACAGCCGGTTATTGTTACATATTTGCTATTGCTGTTCATAGCAATGTTATCATCGCCGCAGCTGATATTGCAATTCAGGATATTCACATTGGGTGACCAAACGCCTATTCCGTCGGTATTTGGTGAATTAGACGGCGAACTGATGGTAACTCCGGATACAGTTACACTATTGTTGTTTTTGCCAATGCCAATATGATTATTTGGAGCGTTTTGAATTTTAATTCCTGAAATCTCGATAGTACTAGCTCCACCGTTCATACCCACCATGCCAGGACGAGCAATTGCCGCTCCGCTCGCTTTTGAGGTATTATAAGCGCTCCACCATGCTGCACCCTGTCCTTCAATTATTCCGGCGCCGCTTATTTTTGAATTTGTTACACCTGAAAAATCAATCAAGGCATCAAGGTCTGCGGTTCCGCCCGAGCCGGGATAAGTTCCATAAGCGAGAGCTTTTAAAATTGTCCCGCTTGATAGTTCTAAGCCAACATTGTTCTTTAACTTAAGAGGTCCGCATAAAAATGTTCCGGAGGGCACTACTACCGTTCCTCCGCCCGCGGCCGAAGCTGCGTTTATAGCGTTTTGAATAGCAGTTGTGTTGTTTGATGAACTTGTGCTGGCACCGTAACTGGTTACATTAAAGGTGCCCGCCGGGATGGTTGGGGTGTAAACCGCTGCAACTTTCCCATCCTGGTTTTTTGATGAATTTGTTGAATTTTGAAGAACCGACTGCTCATCCTTTTTAGAACACGCAGCAAGAATAAGGCATAATGATGCCATTACCATTAATGGTTTTTTCATAATTTAATTGATTACTAGTTGTTTATAATTCACAGATTGCCCAGTGTATCTGCTGTTAGTTAGTTATTTATAAAAGGCTGACGCAAAGTAGTATGAAGCCCTTATCGAAAGGATTAAATTCTGGTATTTGTAGTTTAATTTTTGATTTATTAATCAAAGTGATTTGGCTGAATTCCCTTTAATAATGCGGAAATAATTCTGAACAAATATGTATTTGAATAGCTTGAGACGCGATAATTAAGAAATTTAATGATTCAGAAAGTGATTTTAAGGTTCTTGGAAAAATTATAAGATCCGTCGGTGACAATCTACCAATTCTTAACATCGATAGATTATCACCACAGGTTTCCCCACGGAATTAGACTTACCAATTCTTTGATGTACATCTCATATTTAGTTCAT
>CBIHNR010000282.1:0-5143 GCA_966211215.1 uncultured Pedobacter sp. | reverse complement strand
AAAGGATAAATCGCTTACACCGCCTTCTATAACGTACACTTTTGGTTTAACTGCTGGCTTTTAGTTCTGATATCTATGTCGATGTTTAAAAAATTACCATATAAGCTTTTTGCGGTTGTGCTTATCGCGATAAGTATTTTTTCTTCCTCTTGCAACAAATGGCTTGAACTGCAACCTCAGGATGGGTTGATTCAGGAAGAATACTGGAAAACAAGGGAACAGCTGGATGCTGCAGTAATGGGATGCTATGCTTCTTTATTGGGCGGCTCTCGCATGCCTTTGGCAAAGTATTTATTTATCTGGGGAGAAGTACGTGGCGATATGGTTCGCCCGGTTTTTGAGCCTGAATCTGAAGATGATGAAGCCCTGTTGGGAACATTAATTCGTGACGAGTTGAACATGATCCGTTCAGACATTTCATCAACCAATACGCTTACTAACTGGGAAGCGGTTTATAAAACCATCAATTACTGTAATACCGTTATCAAGTTTGGCCCACAGGTTTTAGAAACAGATAAAACGATGGATCAGCCAGAACTGAATACATACCTTGCAGAAGCACATGGTTTACGTGGCTTAATGTATTTCTACCTATTACGCAGCTTTGGCGATGTACCGCTTAAAATTGAGCCAACTAATACAGATGCACAAGTAGTACAGATACCTAAGAATACCAAAGAAGAAGTTTATGCACAGGTGATTAGTGATTTGAAGTTTGCCTCAGAAAACGCGGTAAATACTTATCGAAACTTAACCGAAGACAAAGGCCGGATCAATAAATACACTGCCTATACTATTTTGGCTGATGCTTATTTATGGAATGAAGAATACGCTAAGTGTTTAGAGGCTTGCCAGAAAGTAATCGACTCTAAAAAATATCAATTATTTCCGGCTGGAACCTTGCGCTCAGACTGGTATCAAGGTGTGTACTTTAATGGTAATTCGGTAGAAGGGATTTTTGAGTTTCAGTTTGATAACCAGAAACTTAATCCATTCTACAATATGTTTCTTACAGAGTTTAAAGCTGCCGATTGGATTCCTTACGGTGGTTTATACGGGGTTGACGTGCAGGATCCTTTCAATGTAGACATTCGGGGTAATTTCACTTCAATGCTCGAGTCAAATGGGGCAATCTACAAATACAACGGAGGGCGTACCACTGCCACTTCATATGCTCATTGGTTTGCTTATCGCTATTCTGATGTGTTGTTAATGAAAGCCGAAGCCTTAACCTGGTTAAGCCCTGGCAATGCTGCTAATGGTACAGAAGCCATCAATATTGTAAATGATATCCGCCTAAAAAGGCATGCACTAAATATTGTTGATGGTAAAACCATTGAGGCACCCGAGCCAACTGAAACTGCAGATGTTTCCATGTACATATTGGATGAACGGGCTCGTGAATTTGCCTTTGAAGGAAAACGCTGGTATGATATCCTGCGCCATGCAAAACGCAATAACTATGCTAACGAAAAAATCCTGCTGGATGTAGTTACTTCAAGTGCCCCTCCTGCAAAACAACAAACTGTAATTAATAAGTATAAAGACCACCGTAGCCACTATTTCCCAATTTATACTTACGAATTGCAAACCAATAAAGCATTAGTTCAAAATTCATTCTATCAATAATACTAACCGCAAAATTATGAATAGGATACTAACTCAAACTCGTTTAGTTGCCCTGCTATCAGGCTTCTTTATGGTATGCCTCTTTGGCTGTAAAAAAGATTCGGTGGTAGTAAGTACCACAAACGCTGTAAATATGACTGATTATTTCAAGAATAATCCAGAGTCGTGTTAAGATTTTAATAATATTATTAATATAAACAATGCAGGCTCCAAACCGTTTAATGACTCAAGAGTTAAGTAAGATTCTTAAGCTAACAGGAACTGCTTCGTTCTTAAATGCTTATGGAACTTACACCATATTTGCTCCCACTAATGATGCTATTAAAACTTACCTGCAGTCGCAGGGAAAAGCTGCGGTAGAAGACCTTAGCGTTGATGAATTAAAAAGCCTATTAAAGTTTCACTTGCTTGAAGATTCCATCCGGACATCAAAATTTACCGATGGAAAATTGAGTGATTTAACGATGTATGGCCAATATCTTACAACCGGGGCAATTAACGCTGCAGGTATTACTAAGATCACGGTAAACCGCCAGGCGAACATTGTTACTCCGGATATTCGTGTAGGAAATGGAATTATTCATGCAATAGACCACGTATTGATTCCTGCAAGCCAAACAGTTGCACAAATAGTAGAAAGCAATCCAAAGTACAGCATTTTTACAGAAGCTTTGAAAGCGACTGGCTGGTATGATGCTTTAAACATACTACCGGCAAATAATACCAATGAAAAACAGGCTTGGACAACCGTTATTGCCGAGTCTAACCAGGCATTGCTAGATTCTGGAATTCACAGTTATGAAGAATTAAAAGCCCGGTTTTCTAACACTGGTAATCCAACCTTAGCTACCGATAGCTTAAATCTGTACGTTGCTTATCACGTGTTATCAGAAGCCAAATACCTGGCAGATATTATACAGTCTGGCGCTCATACTACGCTAGCCCCTCGACAGGTTTTAACAGCAAAGCTTGATGGGGAAACGGTGCTAATAAATGATGATGAGTATAACGGAAAGCATGAGCCTGGTTTTGAATTAATCAGGGCCGGAAGTGATTTGTCTGCAACCAATGGTGTTGTTCATGATGCTGCTACCCATTTTAAAATAAAACTGCGTTTGCCATATAAAGTTGATTTTGATGTTGCATCAGTACTTGGCTTGCCTAGCAGTATCTATAAAAAAGCAACCTACACCTATACTAAAGACGAATCCATGGGACTGGATAACGTTAAATTGTCAGGCGCTACGGATAAGCTTATTTACAGGTATGGTACCGGCCAGAGCACATCAAAAACATCTTATAACATGGATGTATTGATTGTCCCTATGGGTACTTCCGGTAAGCCCGAGTGGGTTGAATTCAGAACGCCGATGCTTATCAAAGGACGTTACAAGGTATGGGTAGGATATTACGTACAAGCAGAATCAAGCAGTAACGGCGGTACTTTCTGTGAAATTCAAACCTTGATGGGGCACGAAAGTTCTGATGAGCGCAAGCCTTTGTCTAATGCCCGCACATTAAACTTCGTTACCAAGCGCCCGGGCATGCCCGCCGACGTAGAGGAAGCCATTGGTTGGAAAACGTATATGGAAAACACAGCCGGATCTCAGTCATCCAGAATGGTGGGTATAATTGACATTGAACAAACTGGAAAATATTGGATCCGCTTCAAAGCAATTAATGGTAGCCAGAATACCAATAATATCGACCTGATCCAGTTTATTCCGATTAATATGGATCAGCAGTATCCTAAGTTTAAACCAGACAATACGCCAATTCCAAGGCCTTAAAAAAAGCCGGCCGCTGCTGAACGTAGGCAGCGGCCGCTAACAATCGTATTAAGTATTATTTATTGCCTCTGCAAATGATCAATTTTACAAATAGATATCTTGTCCTGTTATTCTTTTTTACATGTGCCGCCTTTTTAGGGGCGTGTAAAAAGGAGAACTGGAATCAACACAACGAACTTATTAGCCAGTCCCTGGACCGAAACTTGCTACAGGAAATCAACTCGAATCCCGAGTTGAGCACCTTTAGTAGCTTTTTAAAGCAAACTGGATATGCCGATACACTACAGCAATCCAAGCCTTATACCGTTTGGGCGCCCTCAAATAAAGCTCTGGAAAGCCTGGATCAGGCGGTTGTAAATAATCCCGAAAAGCTGAAAAAGTTTGTAAGCTACCATATTTCAAGCCAGTCGTATTTTACAACAATGCCTCAAAGTGAGCTTAAAATCAAAACTTTAAGTGGCAAGAGCATTACATTTACCAGCAGTAAGTTCGAAGAGGCAAGCATCACTTCCGCAAATAATTATGTAGCCAATGGTGTGTTGCATATTGTTAATCAGGTAATTGAGCCTAAGCTTAACGCTGCAGAATACATGTTAGGCTTAAATCAGGCGTCTAAACAAACGTCATTTATTCAGGCTCTTTTCCATACCGAAATGGATACCTCAAAGGCAATTAAGCTGTACAATGACCCTATCACTAAGAAGCCTGTCTACCAGGACGGAACCACTTTTGCGGTAACTAAAAATCATTACTACCAGAAGGTGAGTGACATAACCAGCGAAGATAGCCTGTGTACCTATTTGATTTTAACAGATGCGGCATACGAAGCCGAAAAGGATAAACTAAGGCAATATTACAATACCGGTGTTGACGCCTCTACAGATACAGCCACACAATGGAGCATCGTTAAAGACCTTGTATTTAGCGATGTCTATTCTGTTGAAGATTTTGCTAACCCGGTTACGGCAATTAGCGGTGTGAAAATAAGGGTTAACAAAGACGATATTGTAGAAACCCGCCAGCTAAGCAATGGCGTAGCCTATGTTGTTAACAAGATCGACTATGATTTAATGGAAAACAAGATTCCTACTGTTACCATTCAGGCTGAACTTATGGACTCGCTGCGGGTGCCGTCTTCAGCAACAGCTAAGATTAAGAGAACCCCTTCGGGCGAACTGTATGCAGATGTTCAGGCAACTAGCATAACCTCTTCGCCAGACCCGCTTTATTATTTCCGCTACAAAACCACGGTAAACTCGGTTAAATATAAAGTCTATTGGAGGGCAATAAACGATATCTATACTTCCAACATTAATATGAAGGTTGACTTCGGCTTAACTTCCTTTTATCCAAAGGCTGCCCAAACACCGCTTGCTACCACGGGATATAAGAGCGTTGCTCCGGTGGCCAATAATCCGGCCGCCTATCAGGATGCTTTAGTGGGAGAGTATGATAGTGCAGTCCACGGAACCCTTTACGCATTTCTGGTGAGTTCTTTAGGAGCAACCAGCGCTACCCCGACTGCCCTTACCCTTGATTATATAAAATTAGTACCCGTAAACTAACGCTTATTTACCTTTATGCAATTATTTACAAAGTCGTTTAAGAGACTCTTTCTACCTGCATTAGTTGTTGCGGTTTCAGCTTCAGAGCTTGCAGCACAACAGGCAGACGCCATACAAGTAAACAACTCAGTTGATAAGGTAAACCCCACTCAGTTACGA
>CBIHNR010000281.1:0-5145 GCA_966211215.1 uncultured Pedobacter sp. | reverse complement strand
CTTCACCAATTTGCCAAACTCCATCCAGCTTAAAATTCCGATAAGAATTTACTGGTTCGCCAAGCGTAAGTGAGTAATTTCCATTAGTAATATTATTTGCTGTACCACCTGTTAGTTTAAGAATTTCTTCTCTGTTGCGTGCAAAGGCAGCCGATGATGTCCACTGAAAATTTCTGGTAACTATATTGCGGGTGCTTAGCGTAAGTTCAAGTCCCTTGTTTTTGGTTTCGGCAATATTAATGTTTGTTTTATACTGGTTACCAGGAGTATATGTTCCGTAAATTATCGGAGAAAAAACGCTGTAGATAACACCATCGGTGTTGGTAATATAATAGTCTAAGGCTAAATCGATGCGATTTTTAAGAAATGCAGCATCTAAACCAAGGTTAGTACTTTTGGATCTTTCCCATCGTAAATCCGGATTTGTAATGAATGGTGAGTTGCGAAAAATGGGGACCGTGGTACCACCTAACGCCATATTGTTGCTCTCCATAGTATTAACAGAGGTGTAGGCTTCAATACTAGATACCCCTGTAACACCCCAGCTTGCACGAAGTTTCAGATTATCCAACCATTGTTTGGTACCAGACATAAAGTTCTCATCAGAGATTCTCCAGCCTGCTGAAAATGCGGGGAAATTATCCCAGTGATTTGTGCTATATAACACCGAAGATCCATCACGACGTAAAGATGCTGAAAACAGATATTTACCTAAATAAGAATAGTTGATACGGCCCATCAATCCAAATGTCTTTGACATGTTATAAGATGAAATGGAGGAGGTATTTTGATCACCTGTAAACTTATACCATTTGAAATTATTGGATGTGATGTTAGTTTGGTTCATTTCGGTATTTGTATTTTGGTTATCATACCAGGAAGTAACACCGGTAAATGTAAAGTCATGATCCTTCAGCTTGTAGTTATACGTCAAAATGTTTTCCCATTGAAGCCCCTGGTGACGGTTTTGATTGACCCGTGCTTTAGCAATCTGGGCATTTGCATAGGTATAGCTAACAGAACCTATACCATCAAAGCGGTAGGTATTTGAATAATTCAGATGCGCACCTGCACGAGACAAAAAGGTTAAACCCTTTATCGGCCTGATTTCTACATATGGGTTAAGAAAAAGCTTCGTATTATTATCCACATTCCCGTATACTCCCGGTTGATAATCCAGTAGGAGGTTATACACATTGTTTCCGAGATCTGGATTTAATGTGCCATCGGCCTTGTATGGCCTTACGAGAGGATCTGTAACCAGGGCATTTTCCAATTTGTCCTGAGCTTTATCTCTATCAACGTACGATGCCTGAAGGTTACCTCCTACCGAAATCCATTTTTTTATTTTATGGTCCAGCCGCATGCTTGTTGAGTATAGTTTATATTCATCTCCACGGTACTGGCCGTTTTCGTCGGTATAGTTGAAAGATATATAGCCTTTAGTTATCTCATTGCCGCCTGAGACACCTAAACTATAGTTTTGTGTAGCTGCACTTTTTCTAAGAAATTGATCTGTCCAATCAACAAACTGGCCTTTTTGGAACGTTTCGTAGCGTGCATCACCAAAAATTGTTTTATCATCTGCCGGTGATTGCCAAAGTGCTCCGGTTGTGGCCCATTTCTGCGCTGTAGCATCCCAAACATATTTGTAGGCATCACGCTTGGCCTGCAGATAAGCATCTCCGGTACGGACTGTTGGAGTAACCGACCAACCGTTATTACCATAGTATGAGTTGAAATCGATGCTTAATTTTCCTGCTTTACCGCTTTTTGTTGTAATAATAATTACCCCATTTGATCCAGCCGAACCATAAACCGCAGTTGAAGAAGCATCTTTCAATACTTCAATAGATTCAATATCATTGGGATTCAAGGTTGCATAATCTCCCGGCAGACCATTAATTATAAACAATGGATTGCCGCTGGCTGTAAATGACCTGTTACCACGTAATTGCAGGTTAACACCTTCCCCTGGTTGCCCTGATGGACGAGTAATATCCAAGCCTGCCACTCTTCCCTGTAGTGATTCCATGGGGTTGGGGCCTGGCCTTGCGGTAATTTCCTCTGGTTTTACAGATACAATAGATCCTGTAAGATCGCGTTTTTTGACAGTACCATAACCCACCACCACTACTTCATTCAGTGCCCGGTCACTTGGCTGAAGCGTTACCTTTAATGCAACTCCCTCATCACCTACTTTTAATTCCGCTTCCTGATATCCAATAAAGCTTACCACTAATACATCGCCTTTTACAGCATTTATGGTAAATGATCCTCTCACGTCGGTAATAACCGCGTTTCTGGAGCCTTTCACTTTAACAGATGCTCCAGGGAGGGGCTCGTTATTCTCGTCATAAACGATCCCTTTAACTGGAAAAGATGTAGATGCAAGCCGCGTCTTTTCATTTTTAAGCTCTTCAGCTGATAATTGCAGGGTTCCTGCTACTAAGAAAACAGACAGCAGTTTGGTAATCAATAATACTCTTTTAAGACTGCACACCCCAGGCAGTCGAAGATGTGTGTGGCCCATAATGCGGCCTCTCATTAATTTTAAATCCATAAAAATTGCTTATAATTAGTTAGATGTGAGGAAATTGTCGCTTCGAATTAGACAAATCCTCTCCGGCCGTGTTTAAAACCGGTGTTTTTTTGCATTCTAGTATTTAGTATATGCTTGTTAGTTTTTCAGCGATTAAGATATTTTAATAAATCGTTTTCACTCGTTTATAAGGCACACAGTTTTGTTTTCCAAAAAGGTTTTTGAATAATTGATAAAGTAAGGCGCCTAAACATTTTCAATGGCACTCTGGCCACCTTTAAGGTTAGATTTCCACCTTATGGGAGATTCGTGGCCATCTGCACGTAAGACTCGTCCGATGAAGTCAGGGCTTTGAGCCTGGTACTTAGATCGACAATAACAGCAAAAAAAGAATCGTGAACATTGTTTCATATTTATTTTGGTTAGTAAGCACACTTAACCCTTTTAAGGGCATAAATTTTCATTAAAAAGACGAAAGCGTTTTTATCGTTAAAAAATGAATTTTATCTAATTATAATTTATAGATGCAAAACTGTATTGATCTTTATTTGGTTAGAGCGTTGATCTAAAAACGAATTTCGCATATTATCAAATCAGGAAATTCCTTTTTCATACCATCTTTCTATAGGATATTACCATAAATTTTCTCGTGCCCTATTAATATTCAAAAGCCTTTATTCCCCCGCGCATAAAAACCCCTTCGCCAGCCCAAAATTGAAAACCCAAAAATAAATTTGTTTTATTGAACACCGTTCAATATCTTTACACCGTATAATTAATTAATCATTAGCAATCATGAAAAAAGCATTAATAACAGGAGCAAGCGGAGGGATTGGTTTGGAAGTAGCCAGACAATTAGCCTCTCAAGATTACCAGCTAACACTGGTAGCCCGCAGCGAAGACAAGTTGAATAAAGCAGTAAGAGATTTAAATGGTAGCGGCCACACCGCACTGGTTGCCGACCTTACAGAACAGGACGGTTTGCAAAAACTGGTAGGCCATCTTAAAACTCACAAATATGATGTGCTTATTAACAATGCGGGAGCTGGCATTTATGGAAAATTTATAGACATGTCTTTAGATGAGCAATTGGCCACCATGAAACTGAATATGGATGCCTTAGTTACCTTATCGTATGCCTTTTTACAAACCGCAAAACGCGGAGATTCCTTAATAAATATCGGTTCCCTACTTGCTCATTCTTCCTTCCCTGGCGCCTCGGTTTATGCGGCAACCAAAAGTTTTGTTGCTAACTTTTCAGAGTCATTATGGTACGAGTTTAAAGAGAAAGGTATTTCAGTGATCGGCTTTAATCCCGGAGCTGCCAAATCCGACTTTCATTCTCATGCGGGGCGTCAAGCCAATTCATATCCGGACTTTGTACTTTCATCGGTAAAAGATGTTGCTAAAGAACTGGTAGAAGCTTTAGGAAATAAAGCAAAACCAAGAGTGGTGCAAGGTTGGAAAAATCGCTTTATGCTTTTCGGATTCAGGTTTTTAAGTAGAAAATCCGCCGTTAATATCATGGGAAAGATTAGTCCCGGAATGAAATAAAAGCAATAAACAATTAACAAAGTTTGGCATGATAAACAGCCCTTCTATATTTGTACAAATTTTTCAAAAATGGGAATAGCAGAAAGAAAGCTTGAAGAAAAACAGGAAATGTATAAGCGTATTTTAAACAGCGCACGTAAAATATTTCTTGAAAAAGGCTACGAGCAAACCAGCATGCGGAATATCGCCAGCGACATCAATTATAGCCCGGGCACACTCTATTTCTATTTCAAAGACAAAAGCGAAATCTTCCACGAACTGCATAAAGAAGGCTTTCAATTGCTGCTTAGCCAGTTCAAAGTGCTGGATAATGTAGCTGATCCTTTTGAACGATTAAAAGCTATGGGGCGTGTTTTTATTGAATTTGCACAGAACAATAAAGATTACTACAACCTGATGTTTCTTGTTGAAGAACCGACGAAAATGCCCGAGGATGGTGGTTTTAAGATAGCTCAAGGAGCGATCGATAGCCTGTCTTCTGTGATCAAAGAATGCCAGCAGAAAGGGAAATTCAAGGATATGGATACGGAGTATTTCACCTTTATGATCCTTTCCACAGTTTGCGGAATATGTGCTATGTTTTGTAAAGACCGCACTTCAAGCTTTATAGGCAAAACAAATGAAGAACTGATGCAGCACGGCTATGAGTGCTTTGTTGCACTGCTAGAAAAGGGATAGTCCTTTTTTTTGTAACGATATTGAACACTGTTTAAAAATAAAACAATGATTAAGATAAAAATCAATAACCAGCTTTTTTACCAATTGCTTCTGCTAACAATTGCTCTGGTTTCCACCAATCCGGCGAAAGCTCAAAACGTTCTTGATAACTATATTCAGGAAGGACTTACGTCAAACCAAAGTATCAAACAGCAGATTTTCGTTCTCGAAAAAAATGTGTACGCATTAAAGGAGGCGAAAAGGATGTTCTTGCCAGAGGTTACCTTTTCAACCGCTTACACGAAAGCTGATGGCGGACGCACGATAGACTTTCCAACAGGCGATTTGCTAAATGGAGTTTACGCAACATTAAATCAACTAACAGGGACTAA
>CBIHNR010000280.1:0-5147 GCA_966211215.1 uncultured Pedobacter sp. | reverse complement strand
GCATACACTAATAATTTAAGTAATACTCCTTCTTATGGCGGCGTTGTTTTTTATCAGCACATGTTTGCAAAGCAGGGTAGAAATCTTTCTTTGCAGCTAAGCTATAATGAAAGCAATGCTGAAAGGGTAAGAGATAGGAATACCGATATTATAAAGATTGATAGCGCTAGAGTGAATGATGTAATTGATACTGCAGGTGTTCACAATATTATCAACAATGATAACCTGAGCAGAACCACCAGGGCAAGCTTTACATTTTCTGAGCCTTTAAGTAAAGCCTCGAGGCTGGAATTAAATACCCAGGTAAACCGTCGTTCGTATGATAATACTGCGGTTACAGACAGTTTGGATATTAATGGCAAGGTTTTTCGTGTAGATAGGCTGAGTAATATTTATAATTACTCGTTTACAGAAACGCGTATCGCTCTAAATTATCGTTTTACAAAAACCAAGTACAATTTTTCATTGGGCTTAACCGCTGTGCCTGCATTGCTGGAAGGTAGCAAGCAGAGCCTCGGAACTCAAACCCGCCGTCCCAGCTTTAATATGGTTCCAATTGCCCGTTTTCAATACTCGTGGACCAGGCAGCAACGCTTCAGCATAAATTATTCTGGTAGCCCAACCGAGCCAAGTTTTGACCAGATCCAGCCAGTGCGTGATGTTTCTAATCCTCAAAGGCCGGTAATTGGTAATGATAGGTTAAAGCCATCTTTCAGGCATTCAATAAACACCTCATATAATAATTATATTTCAAGGTCGAAGCTTACTTTTCAGACAAATGGCCAGGTGACAATTACCGAGAATAGGGTAATTAGCAACATCGTAGATTTACAGGATCCTATTTATGGCTATATAAAAGAAACCCGTTACATTAATAAAAGTGGCAGCTACTCAGCCAACGGAAATTACTCTATTTCAAAACAATTGGCCGACAGAAAATACACGGTTAGTTTGAATGGCTTTGTAAATTTCAACAATAACGTTTCTATGAGTAATGATGTTGATAACACTGGCCGCACATGGACTTTTGAACAGCGTTTCCGTACTCAAATAAATCCAACGGAATGGTTTGAAATGAACCCGAGCCTGAAGTTTAATCATCTAAAGGCTGATTTTACTTTACCAAGCTCAACCGATATCCGTACCAAAACCTGGGCTTTTGGTGTAGACGGAAGAATTTACTTCAGTAAAACCTTAGTTTTTGGCTACAATGGCAGCAAAAATTGGGTGCGTGGTATCAGTTCTAACGTAACTAACAACCCTTTCATTATCAATACTTCGTTGGAGAAGCAGTTCTTTAAACGCAGGAATGGAGCTTTAAGCCTTCAAGCATACGACTTAATGAATCAGAATAATTTCATCAACCGTAATATAAACGAAAATGGTTACACCGATACCAAGTCGAACGCTTTAAGCCGTTACTATATGTTAAGTTTCCGCTGGACTCCACAAAAGTGGACCGGTGCTGCAGCCAGCAGAAACGGACGGCAATTAATGCGTAGGGGAGACGGAAGTTTTTACTAAAAGTCTATTCAATTAAAAATAAAGGCGTCGGCCTTCCTCCTGCCAGTTTCTCTGGTTCATGGGGCAGGGTGATGCCTTTGTTTTAAACAGGTATTTCGAAGTCCCCACTAATTCTTACCCTTAGGTCCAGCCAATTACTTCTATTAATCTCGGCAACCAAATCTTTGCCCGCTATTAATCTGGTAACTCGATTAATAATTTCTTAACAAATAACTATTTATTAGAAGAAAATCCTCAACAGAGGATGGAAGACGTTAATAAGGTATCAAATTTTACATATGTTTAGCTAAAACGATTTAGTTATTTATATTTGGTTCCGATTGTAAACTAAAAATCCCAATTCTTAAACATATTAATCATGAGAGAACAAATAACGGCTTTCATTTTCTTAAAATACTAAATCGTTTTAGTTATACGCGCCTTTAAACAACACTTAAAAATTCAATCCATCTTTAATCACTAACAAGTATGAATAAAATTTTTACTCCACCAATTTTTTCTGAGCCGGCATCGTTCAGAACCAATTGCAAAAGTCTATCACGGCTATTAAATTCCGGTATGCTGTGCATGATGATGCTGGTCGTTTCTTTTGTCAAAGCTCAGGCGCAAACGGGCTTGATAAATGATGATTTTTCCACCGGCTCCACCTTTAACTGGGTTCCTGCTACAACAGGCTCAGTAGGGCAGATCCAAAATGGAAAGTACGTAGTTAACTTTCCTGCACCAGCAGCAAACGGAAAATATCGTGCGGATTTCAAAAAGAACGGTGGAATAAAATTCCTTGCCTGAAACTATCCCATAATCGCCATTAAAATAAATACACCGCCGCGGTCAAATTACTTTTTTGACACCAATCTTGGCTCATATAACGCCAGTAATAACAACGGCACTAAAATAGTAACCGAGAGTGGGAACGTATTTTACTGGGACCTATCAACAGGTAAACTCGGTACTACCACACTTTCAACAACGCAGCCAACAACTCTTTCGGCTTTTCAATTGAAAGTTGCTGATATCGAGCTAACTGCTGAGGAAATTGCTGCCAATAAAACCTATTATCACGTAGATTGGGTAAAAAGCTTTGCTTCCGTAGATGCACTACGTTCGTTCTTAAACCCATCAGGAACTACCAATCCGCAATTTGAATTTAGCGGGGCATTCGTTCATCCTGGCCTGCTTCATAATACAGCAGACCTTAACAGGATAAAAGACCTTGTTGCACGGAAAGTCAGCCGGCCATACCAAAGTTACCAGCAGTTATTGTCTTCAGGCAAAGCTTCTGCAACCTATGCAATGAGAGGCCCTTATTCCGCTCTCACAAGAGACGCTTCGCTTACCATTGATGGCGTAGGGGGCGGAGCAGTTAAAAATAATGTGGAAAGCGATTTCCTTGCCGCCTATTACAATGCTTTAATGTATCAGATTAACGGCAATGAGGCACATGCTTTAAAGGCAATTCAAATTTTAGACGCTTATTCAGCTACAACAAAGTCGATAATTGGAGCTGATGCCGAGCTAAATGGCTTGTACGGATTTATGCTGGTTAATGCGGCCGAAATTATGCGTTCCACTTACCCAGCTTGGCCTGCGGCGAAAATTTTGCAATGTCAGAGCATGCTTAAGTCAGTCTTTTATCCGGTAGTTGGAAATTTCAGGCCTTGTGCACACGGTAACTGGGATATCATCTGTATGAAAGCATTAATGGGTATTGCCATCTTTACCGAAGATGTTGCCATGTTTAATAAAACCGTAAACTATTATTACTACGGAGAAGGCAATGGAAGTATTAAAAATTATGTACTTACAGATGCCGGGCAATTGCAGGAAAGTAATAGGGACCAGCCACACGTAATGTTAGCCATTGGTTCTCTGGCAGAATTGGCAGAAATGGCTTTAAAGCAAGGTGTAGACCTTTATTCTGCTAATAATAATGCAATTCTTAGAGGTTACGAATACACTTCTAAGTATAACCTGGGATTTGATGTTCCATACCAGACAAGTTATGATTACTGCGAGAAGAATTATACCGACTACACTCCAACTGCTATCTCGCCCAATGGCAGAGGCGAGTTAAGAGCTGTATTTGAAATCGCATATAATCATTATGTATACCGTAAAGGCATTGCGATGCCACAAACCATGGCCGTATTAGGAAGAATGGGCCCTGAAGGTGCGCCTTTCGGAGCTGACAATCCTGGCTATGGTTCATTATTTTTCTATTTAAATAGTGCCAATGACCATCCTTTTCCAAATGCAGGATTAATTGATGATAATTTTACTGGCACAACTGACAACTGGAAAGCTGTTACAACTGGGTCTGTAGCTAGCAGTGAAAATGGGCAATTAAAAATTACCACGGTTGTTCAATCGGGAGGAAAGAGCAGGGGCGACATGCAGAAAAATAATACCACGCTGCATCCTGGCAGTTTTCCAATTCTTGCAATCAAAATGAAAAAGCCAGCTACCTGCAATTTTATTTTTGATACCAACTTAGGTACCTATGGCAATGGATCAAATAAATGGACTGGCAAGGTAGGAGAGGATATTTATTATTACGATCTTACTAAAACCGGCTTTGGTGCAACGCCAACGCTATTGTCGGTTACCGATGCAACTACACTTACTACTTTCCAGTTTAAAGTTGCCGACATTGCTTCCGGAGAAACAAACTATACAGTTGATTGGGTAAAAACGGTTAAAACAGTTGCAGAACTGGTAGCCCTTGACCCCGCGACAGGCCTAATCAACGATAATTTTGCTGCAGCTACAGATGGCTGGGCAGCTGTTACCAGTGGCGCTACCACTGTTGCCGACGCAGGACACTTAAGAGTAAATCTTGCCAAACAAGCCAATGGATCTTACCGAGGAGACATAAAAAGGACAGCAGGGGCAACATTGTATCCGGCAAATTATCCTATCGTTGCAATTAAATTAAAAAAGCCTCAGGTTGGAAACATCATATTTGATACAAACCTTGGCTCATTTGGCAATGGCAGTAACAAGTGGACAGGCAAAGTGGGGAGTGATATTTATTATTTTGACCTGTCTAAAACTGGCTTCGGAACTAGCGGCACATTAAGCAGCCCAACAGCTCTAACTACCTTCCAGTTTAAAGTAGCAGATATTACCTCTGGTGAAACCAATTACCAGGTTGATTGGGTAAAAACCGTTCAAACCATTGCTGAATTACAGGCATTGGCTGCGCCAGCTTATCAAACCATAACCTTCGCGGCTATTGATACCATGAAAGTAGGAAATGCCGATTTTGGTTCCGCCGTGGCAAGTTCTGGCTTAGCAGTAAGCTATTCAAGCTCTAACGAAAATGTAGCCACCATTGTGGATGGAAAAATCCATATTGTCGGTGCCGGAATATCTGAAATTACCGCTACCCAGCCAGGTGATGCAAATTATTATTCAGCAGATGCGGTTAAACGCATTTTAGTTGTAGTAAAAAACAACCAGGCTATTACTTTCAATCCTCTTTCTGAAAAGGTAGTAGGCGATGCAGATTTTAATGCCGGTGCTACAGCAAGCTCTGGATTGGCACTAAGCTATACCAGCTCTGATATCACCGTTGCTACTGTTACCGAAGGCCAAGTTCATATAGTTGGAGCAGGCACAAC
>CBIHNR010000279.1:0-5183 GCA_966211215.1 uncultured Pedobacter sp. | reverse complement strand
TGTTACAAAAACCATCTATACCGTAGGTAAGGTTACGTATACAAGGGAGGTTCTGGCTTCTTTTCCCGACCGTGTAATAGCTGTTCGCCTAAGCGCCAGCAAACCCAGGAGTATTTCATTTACAGCATCTTTTTCTTCCCAGCAACCTAAAGTCGAGGTGAGGGCGGCGCAGTCAAAGCGATTGACTTTTGCAGGAACAACGATCGATCATGAAGGCGTGAAAGGGATGGTTCGATACAAAGGAATTGCTGAATTGAAACCGGAGGGAGGTTCTGTATCTTCAACAGATAACACTATTTCCGTTAAAGATGCCAATGCGGTAACCATCTATATTTCTATTGCTACCAACTTTAACGATTATCAGGATCTTGGCGGCGATGAAAACCAGCGGGCTGCATCATATCTGAATAAAGCTATGCGCAAAACCTTTACAGATATCTTAAAAGGACATGTTGCTGCTTACCAGAAATATTTTAATCGTGTAAAACTGGATTTGGGAAGTACAGCTGCGGCACAGTTACCTACTGATGAACGCCTAAAGAACTTTAGTTCTGCTGACGATCCTGCTTTTGCAACCCTTTACTACCAGTTTGGCCGCTATTTGCTGATATCTTCCTCCCAACCAGGCGGACAACCAGCAAACCTGCAGGGCATCTGGAACAGGGGTTTACATCCCGCCTGGGATAGTAAATACACTCTAAACATTAATGCTCAGATGAATTATTGGCCGGCGGAAAAAACAAATCTGTCTGAACTGCACGAGCCCTTTATAAAAATGGTGAAAGAGATGGCAGTTACCGGTCAGAAAACTGCCAAAGATATGTATGGAGCACGAGGCTGGACGGCTCACCATAATACCGATATCTGGCGGGCGACAGGAGCTGTAGATGGCGCCCTTTGGGGTGCATGGAGCAATGGGGGCGGTTGGGCTAGTCAGCATCTTTGGGAGCATTACCTGTATACCGGAGACAAAGTTTTTCTTGAAAGTGCTTACCCGATTTTGAAGGGAGCTGCATTGTTTTATGTTGACTTTCTGGTTGAGCACCCTACGCTGAATTATTTAGTGGCTAACCCGGATGAGTCGCCTGAAAATGCTCCACGGGCTCACCAGGGGTCTACGCTGGATGCCGGTGTTACAATGACCAATCAGATTGTTTTTGATGTTTTCAGTTCTGCTATAAGAGCTGCGGAGATCCTGAAAAAGGACGCTGCATTTATTGATACGCTAATAAGAACCCGCAATCGACTAGCTCCAATGCACATCGGCCAGCATGCTCAGGTGCAGGAATGGCTTGAGGATATTGATGACCCCAAAGACAATCACCGTCACATCTCACATTTATACGGCTTATTTCCTTCCAATCAGATTTCGGCCTATCGCACCCCTGCATTATTCGGCGCTGCCAAAAACACGCTTCTTCAGCGCGGAGATGTGTCTACCGGCTGGAGTATGGGCTGGAAGGTAAACTGGTGGGCAAGAATGCAGGATGGAAACCATGCTTATAAACTGATTCAAAATCAGTTGACTCCTCTTGGTGTAAACAAGGAGGGCGGAGGTACTTACAATAACCTTTTTGATGCCCATCCTCCTTTCCAGATCGATGGAAACTTTGGATGTACTTCGGGCATTACCGAGATGCTTGTGCAAAGTGCAGACGGTGCAGTGCACCTGCTTCCTGCCTTGCCGGATGCATGGCAGGCTAAGGGAAGTATCAGCGGTATTAAAGCTATCGGCGGTTTCGAAGTCCTTCAACTAGAGTGGAAAGATGCCAAATTGGTAAAAGTAGTAGTAAGATCAAATCTTGGAGGTAATCTTCGGTTGAGAGTGCCCAATTCTCTTAAGCCAACGAATGGGACTTTAAAAATCGCTTCAGGAGAAAATGCGAATCCATTTTACAAACTAGCCCAAACACCGGATGCTGTTATTTCGGCGAAAGCTGATTTATCTGTTCCTGAAATTAAAAAAACGATGCTATTTGATCTGGCTACGCAAGCCGGTAAGACTTATACTCTTTATGGGCAGTAAAACTGCTTGCAGAACTGGGAGATCTGTTAACCAGAGTCCGAAAAAATATGCGGTTTGCACGGGCGTGGGAGCCTTTCTCATCCACTGGTCCGAAGGACTCCAATACTATTAGTTAAGTGGTTGCTGGGGACAACACCATCGCCGTTAACTTAAGGAGTGGTTTTGGGTTGTAACTTGTTGAAATAAAGCGATATGCCGGTTGGCGATTAGTGTCCCCCTCTGGAGGGGGGAAGGGGGGAGGAATATACGATATGTTATAATTAAGCGCATTAACCACCTTCCCGAAACTTCGGGACACCTCCGCTCCAAAGGAGTCCTTCGGACCAGCGGAGAACAGTCCTAATCAACTTTTGTACTAAAAACAAAATGTTGATTTTCAATGAATCGTGCTCTTAAGTTAACGGCTATGGTGGGGACACCCGAAGGATCCAAACAGCCAATTTTATTAAGTATGCGAAAAAGTAAAATATTAACAATCCTGATAATACTGATAGCGTTTGCAGTTAAAGATGTCTTCGCTCAAAATCCGCTCATAACAAATCAATATACTGCAGATCCTTCCGCACGTGTTTTTGGGGATAGGGTGTATGTTTATCCTTCTCATGATATTCCGCCTGCTCCTGGAAAAGGACGGGCAAACTGGTTCGTGATGGAGGATTACCATGTGTTCTCTTCCGACAATCTGACTGACTGGACCGATCATGGTATGATTGTACATCAGAATAAGGTGCCATGGGTTAAACCTGAAAGTTACAGTATGTGGGCGCCCGATTGTATCAAACGAAACGGAAAGTATTATTTCTATTTTCCATCTACTCCGGCAGATACAACCCTGGGCCGGGGATTTGCCATTGGTGTAGCCGTAGCCGATCAGCCAACAGGCCCTTTCATCCCGCAGTCATCCCCTATAAAAAATGTAAAAGGTATTGATCCTAATGTGTTTATTGATAAAGACGGACAAGCCTATCTCTATTGGTCGCAGGGGAACATATACGGAGCGAAGCTGAAAGACAATATGCTTGAGCTAGCATCGGAACCTGTAGTACTCCAGGAGCTTCCAAATAAAGGCTTAAAGGAAGGCCCCTACCTTTTCGAGCGCAACGGGATCTATTATATGACTTATCCCCATGTGGAGAACAAGATTGAACGACTGGAATACGCTGTTGGCAACAGTCCCCTGGGCCCTTTCAAATTTAGCGGTGTTATTATGGATGAATCAGCTTCAGGCTGTTGGACCAATCATCATTCCATTATCAATTTTAAAAATCAGTGGTATCTCTTTTATCATCATAATGATCTTTCGCCAAACTTTGATAAAAACCGCTCTATTAGGGCAGATAGCTTGTTTTTTAATAATGATGGCACAATTAGAAAGGTTAAACCTACATTACGGGGCGTAGGCTTAACAAAGGCGACAAAGGAAATTCAGATTGATCGGTACAGTGAAATTAGTAAAGACGCAGTAGTTGATTTTATTGATACAACGTCCAGAATGAAAGGCTGGAAAACCACCTTAAGTCGGAAAGATTCCTGGATACGGTATAATGCCGTCGATTTTGGAAATACGACTTTGAAAAAGCTTCTCATTAAGGCGACTTCACATATTCCGGCTTCTGTGGAGATCCGTTCCGGAAAAATTGATGGTAAGCTGATTGACCGGATAAATCTTCCTGCATCCAAAGACTGGAACATTACCGTTTCTGCGAAAGCAAAAATCCCGGTGGGCGTTCATGATCTGTTTATCATATCGAAAAGTAAAGAACCTGTAGGAATTGATTGGGTGAAATTTGAGTGAGTGGGGGGCGAACAAATTGATTCGAAGACATCTTGGTTTCAGTGCAACCGAGGATCAGGACTGTTTTTGGCTGGCGGCATAGCTGTCAATTTAAGCAGATTCTTTGGTGAAAATTAACTTATCCGCCGTAAAAGCTAAAGCGTTTTGTGTGGGTTAGCCTTTCTCTCCCTCTGGTCATAGCCGTTAACTTAAGCAAGATTGTGTGTTGTAACTTGCTGAAATCAAGGCGATATGCAGGTCTGCGCTTTATGTCCCCCTCTGGAGGGGGTAAGGGGGAGGAATATGCAATATGTTATGAATAAGTGCTTTAACCACCTCCGCCTATCGGCACCTCCGCCAACGGAGGACAGTCCTAATCAATCTTTCTGCCAGATTAAGAAGGCTGTTCTTCAACTTAAAGTTTCCATATTTAATAACGAGATCATTATAGAAATTTGCTAAAAGCAGAGAACAAATAAAACTTTACCGGTACACATCACAATCACCCTTATTTGAACATTTTTCTTGTTCAAATAAACATACTTACCATTCCAAAGCGTGGTTTCTAATCACTTTTGTTCGTAGCGGCTTAGCTCAGTACAATCGGCTAAGCAACATTATCAAAACTAACCCATACATGAAATTTAGACACCTGCTGCTCGCTATTCCTTTTTTTTGTTCTCTCAGTTTATCTGCTTTTTCTCAGGATCCCAATTTTTATATTTTCCTTTCGTTCGGACAATCAAATATGGAGGGAAGTGCCAAATTCGAGGCCCAGGACACTGTTGTAGATAAGCGCTTCCAGGTATTAGAAGCAGTTAATTGTGATAATCTTGGCAGAAAAAAAGGCAATTGGTATGCCGCTGTTCCTCCTTTAAGTCGTTGCCGCACCGGATTAACGCCAGGCGATTATTTCGGCAGAACCCTGATAAAAACACTTCCGAAAAAAGTTCGGGTGGGCATTATCAATGTTTCCATTGGTGGCTGTAAGATCGAACTCTTTGATAAAAACAGCTATCAGACGTACACGAGCAACGTTCCCGAATGGATGAAAAATATGATTAGCGAATATGATGGCAACCCTTATGCGAGATTGGTTGAATTGGCTAAGCTCGCCCAAAAGGATGGTGTAATTAAGGGCATATTGTTGCATCAAGGCGAGTCGAATACCGGCGACAGTGCCTGGCCTCTAAAAGTTAAAACCGTTTACGATAATTTGCTAAGTGATTTAAACCTCAAGCCAGGCTCCGTGCCGCTGCTGGCAGGAGAGGTGGTAAATGCTGATCAGAATGGCGTATGTGCCAGTATGAATAATATCATTGCTAAACTGCCCGAAACTATTCCAAATTCTTATGTGATTTCTTCCGCAGGTTGTCCGGATGG
>CBIHNR010000278.1:0-5213 GCA_966211215.1 uncultured Pedobacter sp. | reverse complement strand
CCTTGTTTTTTGCAGCTCTGTTTCTATTAGCTGCCTGTACTTCAAAAGATAATAGAAAACTGCCAATTTTAGGAAACCGAGAGCCGATTGAAAAAACGGTTGATGGCAAAACAGTTACCGATACGCTTTATCAAACTATTCCCGATTTTAGTTTCTTAAACCAGGACAGCACTCTACTAACTCAAAAAGATTTTGATGGCAAGATTTACGTTGCCGATTTTTTCTTCACGTCCTGCCCTTCTATCTGCCCTGTAATGCACCGAAATATGCTTAAAGTATATGATGAATTTAAGGGGAATGATGAAGTTAAGTTCTTATCACATACTATTGACTTTAAATACGATACCCCTTCGAAACTTAAGGCTTACGCCAGTAAGCTGGGCGTAGATAATCCGCAATGGCAATTTGCATGGGGTTCTCGTGATAGCGTTTATACAATTGCGGAAAAAAGTTACCTGGTTGCTGTAAATCAGGACGAAAATGCTCCCGGTGGCTACATTCACCAGGGATGGTTTATTTTAGTGGATAAGGAGAAAAGGCTTCGTGGAGCATACGACGGGACCAAGGAGGATCAGGTGAAGCAGATGGCTGCCGACATGCACACTTTACTTGAGGAGTATAAATAATGAGGCGTTGGCTAATTGGGGCTTCATTTTTATTGATTACTGCTTTTTTGGGGGAAGCCTGCCAAAATCAGCAGGATATTACTTTTGCCCGCTATTACACCAATGGGCAGGCTCTATATGGTAAGCATTGCCAAAATTGCCACAACGCAGATGGAAGCGGGCTAGGTGCTTTAATCCCTCCGTTAACCGATACTGTTTTTTTAAGAAACAAGCGGCATAACTTGGCTTGTATTATTAAACACGGCCTTGAGGGCACAGTAACAATTAATGGGACAACTTTTAATGAAAAAATGCCCGCGAACCATCAGCTGCCAGAAATGGATATTGCCGCCCTGGTAACTTACATTACCAATACTTTTGGAAACAAGCAGGGATTATATGATGTTGCAGAGGTGGGCAAAGCCCTTCAAAACTGCAAATAGAATGGTCTCTGGTGAAGAAATTACGGGTTTAGCCGCTGGTGTTTTAACCGCAGCATCGATGCTTCCTCAACTACTTAAAACGATTAAAACCAGGGAAGTAAAAGAGCTCTCTGTGTATATTTTCATTTTACTGATTATAGGCACAGGGCTCTGGGTATACTACGGAGTATTAAAGAATGATTTCCCTTTGATTATCACCAATACATTTTCATTCCTTTTAAATTCGATTATGCTGGGACTAAAAATAGCCTGGAATAAAAAACAATAAGCCTAGAAGGCATACCCCAAACCTGCCGACACAGAGGCAGAGGTTCGGGAAGCTCTATAATCACCATCCCAATAAGAACTAAAAGCAGGGCCGACCGCCACTCTCAGGCTTATTCCTTTTGCATTAAGCCTTTGCAAACGATAGCCTCCTGTTACTTTTATGACCGATTCATTACGGCTCCGAACGGTTCTGTTATAGTACTTAACAACGCCATAACCTGCTGCCAATTCAAAATGATGGTTTTTCTTTCCAGAAACAAAAGACAGTCCTGCCGGAAACTCATACCATTTTGCTTTACCACTAAACCTATCGGGGATGGAATGTCCGGCGCCTATGCTTGCGAAGGTTGAAATATTTTTAAATGTAAGAAGCCGGCGCTCATAATTTATAGCCAGAACATTTTCAGGTTGTCCCAAACTTGAAATATAAATGGTATTATTGGGAAAACGCCCATCACTGGGCTCCTGAGCACTCGTCATTAAAGGAATAAGAAAGAGCAGCGGTAATATTGACTTAAGCATATTCTGAGCAAACATTTTCTAAATTTAGAAACAATATCCTAAACTTGCCCTACCCGATAATTCTCCCCCTTCCAAAAGAAGAAAGACTTTCTTGCGCTGCACAAAAAAAGCACCCGAAAGATTACTTATGGACGCTCGCCCGCCGGGCTTTTGATCAGAATCTAAGCCCTGAAATTCGACATCGCTTAAGGTATTATCTACCATCAACCTCATACCGTACTTGATATACCGATTATCGTGAATAACCAGTTCTGAACTAAGGCCGAGGCTTAGTAATTTAGGACTAGGTATGGAATAGAAGTTTTGAGTGTGATGGATCCGCTGTCTAAATTCTTTAAAATCGCCAAACTCATTGCTGTATGATAAACTTAGGCCGATGAAGCGGAAATCGAGATTGTTAATCTTCTTGTAGACGTTAAGGGATGTTTTTAACTGATAGCCATAGAACTTACTTCGCTTGAAATACTCAGCATCGCCCGGTTTAAAAAATCGGTTAGAATAGCTTCCCAAAAATCCATCTGCCCCAAAGGCGAAATTGAAATTCCTGGTTCTATAGCCACGGCTAAAGGCTAGCTGGGCAGAATTAGAAGATTCGCTTTCGTTGTCTAAGGCAGATGTTTTTACATAGCCTCCACTGATGTAGTTTAACATTTTGACAGTGTCTTCGCTTGTTGGCCTTGGCATATAAGAAATACCTGCGCCAAGCATCACCGGAACGTATTTCTTTACCACAGGCTTATTTGTTTCGCAAGCAGTAGATAATAAGGCCGCAGTTAATAATAAAAGATAGGCTCGTTTCATCAGGAAATATTAGCGTCTAACGAAGCATCCTTGCCATCCTTTTACAGGCTGTAACAATCAGAGCGATGCGTTTCAAAGAACATGCCTACTTAAAACCTGGTATACCTCGTTTATGCTGTCGCCTTTTTTGAAATTCTTTTTAATTGGTAACGCTTCTCCAGCGAGCCATATTTTGAGTTCCGCATCAAGGTCGAGCATTCCGGCACTTTCTTTAGAAAAACGCTTAATACTCTTATACGGTATGGTTTGGTATTCTACTTTTGAACCTGTGAGGCCTTGCTTGTCTACCAAGATGAGCCGTTTATTGGTAAACACAAACATGTCCCTGATAAGCTTGTAAGCTTTTTCAATTACCTCGCCTTCGATAAGTATTGGCTGAAATTCTGTGGTGATTTGACTGATAGACACTTCAGATGCGTGCCCCATTAAGCCGTCTAATATTCCCATATAAATAAAAGTTTATAATGCCTTAAGATATAAACTTTATGCCACCCATTGAAAATTAACTTTTACTTTAACTTTAGTACAAATCTGATAGGATATAGTGATAACATCGGGTGCCATGCAGGTTAACCAGCTTTATCCGGCGACAGCAGGACCTCGAAGAAGCATTTGGACATTAAAAAAACAATTAACATCCAAATAATCTTAGCGCTCTATTATGCGTATTGCTTTAGATCTTCTCCTTAGGTTATAATGACAAACTTGTAACTTGTTCATTTCTAAGTAATTTTAAAATATGAGACTTTGTCATCTCGACGAAAGGAGAGATCCTAGACAGTTTGCATACAATGCGCTTTAAGATCTCTCCGAAGTCGAGATGACAAAGTTTTATAACCTACTTTGCGCCCATTGTCATCACTATATTTTCTTCTAAAAGTTGGTCTACTCGAGATGACAAAACGCCTAATTTGTAACTCGTTAAAATAAACAACATACAAATGATACCATTATAAGTAAAGAGCTTTTTTGCAAAACACAAAATATAGAAATGACATCTGGCGTAATACCGGCTAGTCCGCTTTGTCAACGACGATAGGAGAAATCCTACGGCGCTTTGCATAGCAAACTTTCCAGGCTCTTTCCTTGGATCGTTTGTTTTTAAACACCCTTCATGGCCTCTCATCCTCGCAAATCATCGATTCTTATCTAAAATAATGAACCTTGAACCGCCAGCTCTTTTCTTACGGAAGCTCCTGCCCCAATAGTATATACGGCTGTTTCTTCATAACGGGAAGCGATTAAAACCTCGGTTTCACCTGCGTGTTGGTTAAATAGATTCTGCACTAATTGGGGACAATTATTGTCTTTTGATAAATGCGATAGCAACACATGGCTCATGTGCGCTGGCTTGTAGTCGATGAAAAGCCTTAAGGCCTGCGTATTGGACAAATGTCCCTGCCCTCCCCTTATCCTGTTTTTTAAGAAGTAAGGGTATCTACCTTTCTCCAACATCTCCTCATCATAATTTGCTTCAAGAAAAGCCGCATGGCACTGCTGGAAATGTTCAATAAGGTGCTGGCAGGGTGCTCCAATATCGGTGAAGACACCAATTTTAGTATCCTGATAAGTTACAATAAAACTATGCGGGTCGGCAGCATCATGAAATTTAGGAAACGGGGTAATAGAAAGACTTCCAATACTAATTGGCTGATAGGCCATAAATGAATTAACTAAATGCCCTTCAACGTTTAATCCGCCGTTACGGTAAGTATTTGGAGTGATATAAACCGGTATCTGATGCTTTTTAACAAGGGTTTGTATACCTCTTATATGGTCTGAATGCTCGTGGGAGATAATGATCGCTTTTACTTTCCCGATCAGCAAGCCCAGGCGCTTCATGCGTTTTTCAGTTTCGCGGCAAGAAATTCCCGCATCTATAAAAATAGCTTCAGTTTCGTTGCCGATATAATAACAATTTCCATTACTGCCTGAGTTTAACGACGCAATTTGAAGCATTATCGGTAGGTAATTAAAGGTTTGAGATTAGGTGATAGAAAACAATTTTTTGTTGTTCTATGGTCTTCATTACTGCACTTGCCATTCTCACGGATTTGAGCCACAAAGATATAATTTTGGATTCAAGGATCCGCCGGTTCGTAAAATAAATTAGGTGGAGGGCGATTCATGAATCACCCCTACATGTGTTTCATTCTTCGCTTTGATCATTATAATAGAAACATTTGGGGGTAATGGCCTGGAAGTGATACATGCGTAGGGGCAATTCATGAATTGCCTCCTTTAATAAAAACGGTTGCATCTTGCTTGTATAATTTATGCCATGGGTAGTTTTCCATTTTTTTTAAAAACACCGAAAGCAGAGATGACATTTGGGGTGCAATTGTGCTAGCCCCCGTTGTCATTCCGACGATAGGAGGAATCCTAGCAAGCTTGCAAGTAAGGCGCTTTAAGACATCATACTATAATAAAGCGACTTGTCATCCCGAATTTATTTCGGGAACCCACTTGTATTATGCGAATGTATGATGAGTTGCTGAAATAAATTCAGCATGACGAAGCGGGTTAGAAGCGCGATACATAAATTTTATGTCATGGGTAGTTTTTTTTCAAAAAC
>CBIHNR010000277.1:0-5234 GCA_966211215.1 uncultured Pedobacter sp. | reverse complement strand
TTTGAAGTAAATCAAACGAACCATCAGTAAAATAATACTGAGGATTGTTACCAGACATGTTGAAGTTGTCTTCCTTGTTTACATCGTTATACTTTGGCTGGTTTAGCCTGTTTGGCTTAATGTAAACTTCTGCCATTACCAGGTCGTTGTTCTTGTAGGCAACAATCTTTTCTACATCGCCAGGGCGAAGCATTTTGCTTTCAAATTGCTGGTAATTTATTTTCTTGGCGCTGGATCCGTTAAAAAAGTACTGCACCGCAAAAAGGCCAATAATTATAGCGGCGTAAAGCCACATAATATTAAATTTTGGCGGTTTCGGCACAATCTTCTTTGCCGGGCGCTTTTTTATCGTTTTTTTAAAACTCTCGGTTTTTTTCTCTTTCATTTCTTAAAATTAAACCAGTATATGGTGTGGTCAGGCGCTTTTATAATATTTCATTTCGGCATCTCCCCACAATTCCTCTATACCATAAAACTGGCGTTTGTCTGTTTTAAATATATGGACAACAGTGTCTACGTAATCTAACAATACCCATTCGCCATATTCAAGGCCTTCAATGCGCACCGGTAATTGTTTTGAGGCTTTAAAAACTTCGTCTTCGACACTTGATGCTATAGCCCTTACCTGGGTAGAAGATTCGGCGTGGCATATAACAAAATAATCGGCTATTGAACTATGTATATTTCTTAAATCTAATCGTACAATTTCATTGCCTTTTTTTTCCTGAATTCCGTGTATTACAAGTTCAGAAAGATAGGTTGATTCATTAATCGCTTTGCTTTTTACCATTAAAAAAAATTAGTTTTGGATGAATTTAATAAAACTCAACTCTTTTGCAAAATAACACTTTTTCGCCATTAATTGTTGGACAAAATGTTGTTCATTTAAAGTCCGTCGATTCCACTAATAATTATCTCAAAATAAGGTTGGCAAAATCTGCGCCATTACTTGAAGGTACTGTTATTATGGCAGAAGAGCAATTTGCCGGACGTGGCCAGGCCGCTAATATATGGCACAGCAATCCAGGCGAAAACCTGACGGCTAGTGTTCTGCTTCACCCTGAGTTTTTAAGGCCTGATAATCAGTTTAAGCTCAATATGGCTATTAGTCTTGCCGTATATGATACAGTAAAAGCAATAGTTGGCTTTGGCTTAAAAATAAAGTGGCCCAACGATATCTATTTTAACGATAAAAAGATAGGCGGTATTTTAATAGAAAACATTCTTCAAGGCCCTAAGTGGAAGCACTCAATAATTGGCGTTGGTTTGAACGTTAATCAGGTTACATTCCCTTCAGAGATTGCAAAGGTGACTTCTATTAAACAGTTAACAGGAACATCTAAAGATCTGATGGAGCTACTTAATGAATTGTGCCTCGCTATACAGTTCAGATACAATCAGCTGCTGGCTGAAGAAGATTTAATGTCAGAGTATCTGAGCCGGCTGTTCAGATTTAACGAACCTGGGGCTTACTTGATTGAAGGTTCACCCGAAAGTGGAATTATAAGGGGAGTAGGAGAAACGGGGTGCCTGCATGTCGAAATCAACGGAGAAATTAGGGTTTTCAATATCAAAGAAATAGCATTTGTGCTTTAATTTGCGCCTTTATCATTTTTATATTATGTAAAAAGTGCGTGAGTTTTAATATCATTGCACTTAATTTAGGCTTTAAGGTTTAGAAGTTAATTTGTGTTTAATTGCGGCGGCAATCAAACCATTTGGGCTGATAATACTGGATCATAATTGCTTTCAACTATAAACTAATGAATGAAATTAAAACAATTGGTGTATTAACTTCGGGAGGTGACGCTCCGGGAATGAATGCTGCGATACGTGCCGTAGTGCGTACGGGGCTTTATCACAACCTTAACATTGCTGGTATAATGAGAGGTTATGAGGGGTTAATTGCCGGAGAAATTGTTCCAATGAATAGAAAGTCAGTTTCTAACATTATTGGAAGAGGCGGTACAATTTTAAAAACAACACGTAGTCCGGCTTTTCGCACTCCGGAAGGCAGGAAAACGGCATATGAAAATATTCAAAAGCATAAAATAGATGCTTTAGTGGTTATTGGTGGCGAGGGTACGTTTACCGGTGCTAATGTATTTTTCCAGGAATACGGTATTCCTATTGTCGGCTTGCCAGGAACGATTGACAACGACCTTATCGGAACGGATTACACTATCGGGTACGACACGGCAATCAATAACGTAATCCATGCGGTAGATAAAATCAGAGACACAGCAGAGTCTCACGCCAGGGTGTTCATTATTGAGGTAATGGGCCGCGACTCCGGGCTTATTGCGCTTCGTAGCGGGATCGGTTCAGGGGCTGAAGCTATCATGATCCCAGAGTCTGAAACCGACATCGAAGAACTGTTCAGAAGGCTCGAAGAAAGCCGTACTTATAAGTCTTCAAGGATTATAATGGTTGCTGAAGGAGGCCAATACGGGGGCTTAGAGGTGTCAGAAAAAGTTAAAGAGCGCTTCCCTAAGTACGATGTAAGGCTTTCAATTTTAGGGCATATTCAACGTGGAGGTACGCCAACTTGTATGGATAGGGTCTTAGCAAGCCGCCTTGGGGTATCGGCAGTCGAATCTCTTTTGAGTGGGCACAAAGGCGAAATGGTTGGTGTGGTAAATAATAATATCCACTACACGCCATTCCACAATGCCATTAAGCACATTTCAGAAATTAATCCGAACTTACTTCGAATAGTAGATATTTTATCCCTGTAAGGGGTTTTTATAAATTATTTATCAAAGCGATTGTTTCTATTAAAGATAGGGGCAGTCGCTTAGTTATTTATTGGTTGAGCTCGACTCAAACGAAAGCACTGATTTGATGGAAACGATAAAACAACATTTTCTAGAGGCAGAAAGCGTGTTAAAGACGTTCTTAAGTGATGAAGAAAATTTCATAAAAATTGAGAATGCCGGAAAGCTTCTCGTTGAGGCAATGTCTTCAGGAAAGAAGGTTATTTCTTGTGGTAACGGAGGCTCAATGTGCGATGCTATGCATTTTGCAGAAGAACTTTCGGGAAGGTACCGGCATGACAGACAGGCACTTGCAGCTATTTCTATCTCAGATTCCTCGCATATTTCTTGCGTTGCTAATGATTACGGCTATGCTTCTATTTTCTCTCGAATGGTAGAGGCAATAGGACAATCTGGAGATGTTTTATTTGCAATAAGCACAAGTGGTAATTCAGAAAATGTACTAAATGCAATTGAGGCTGCCCGTAAGAAAGGGATTAAGGTTATAGGCTTAACGGGTAAAGATGGCGGTAAAATGGCTTCTTTATGTGATGTGGAAATTCGGGCGCCAAAGTCTTTGTATGCAGACAGGGCTCAGGAAATACATATAAAGGTTATTCATTCTTTAATTGATTTTGTGGAGCGGAATATTTAATCTGGTTTCCTGCTGCAGGGCATATGTTTTCTCAACTAAAGTATGCAACATCGAATCTACTTGTCGTGTTGTTTGTTGAACAAGGGTGATAATCTCAGCATTAAAAGGATCAGAAAAGTTTTTCTGGTTAAACACGTCTACCAAACCAAGCAAAGAAGCTATCGGCCCCCTGATTTCGTGCGACGCAATGGAAATCAGCTCAAGGAGTTTTTTGTTCTGTTCAATAATTCGTTTTTGGGTTTCAATGCGCTCTTGGATATTGGTGCTAATGCAGGCAACTCCGATAATTTCATTGTCGTTTCGAATTGGGCTCATCCTTGTTTCTGCAAAAAAAGCCTGCATATTGGGGAAATCCACAAGTTCAATAAATTCGAAAGCTTCACCTTTTAGTGCTCTATTGTAGTATCTAAGCCATAATTCCTTCCCTTTGGCAGAGAGTTCTGGAATAAAAATCGATTCGCCAATAGCGATATCACGCTTAATTATATCATGCACGAAGGTTTTATAGGCAAGGTTGGCAGAGAGAATATTATAATTTGCGTCAATAGACCAGATTTGGTCTTCTATATTATTTATTAGAGCGTCGAGATTCTGTTTCGCAAGGGTAATCTTATTTCTGCTTTCAACTTCCCTGGTAATATCATGGGCCATCACCAGTTCGGCCTCCCGGCCTTTAAAGCTGATGCCATGGCCTGAAAGGTCTACATAAATAAGTTCTCCGTTTTTTTTACGATGGGTCCATTGGGTACTGGTATTGTAATGCCTGGGCTTTAGGTTTTTTACTCTGTTCTTTATTTTTTCACCATCTTCCCAGGGTAAGATATCCGCAATGTCCATCGAAAGAAATTCGTCCTTCGAATAGCCATATTTAGCGATCGCTGCGTGGTTTACAGCAAGGAATTTTAAAGTTTCACAGTCATAGATCCATAAAGGATTAGGATTATTTATAAACAGGTATCTTAATATTTTGTCAGTATCGGTAAGGGTGTTTTCGGCCTTTTTCTTTTCAGTGATGTCTGCAAGTATGCCTGTTAATGCTTTTCGTTTGCCATTTTCATCAAAAAACACAACCTTTTTGTCCCGTACCCACTTAATGCGGTTATTCACAACTAGCCGATACTCTATTTCAACATTGATACCCTCGTATGCTCTTTTGGTCTCGGTGAGTACATAATCGTGATCTTCCGGGTGGATGTGGTGTAGCCAAAAAGACGGGTTTGCTTCAATTGTACTTAGTGGAAGTTCGTAAATGTCTGCCAATCGGTCATTCACATAAATAAACTTTTTTTCTTCAAGGTCGAACGACCAAACAGCATTGTCTATTGATGATAGAATGTTTGACAGGTTTTTCATCGGGGTTTGTTTTGCAAAGCGCTTTTGCAATATTTAATTAATTGGCAGGCTTAATTGTCCTCCGGTTTTTGCTCGGCTTAAGTTATCAAACAATACGTTTAAATCAAAAATGGAGTTCCTTTTTTGCTATAAAACAGGGCGTTATAAATTTTTTTTATTCAAATTATTGATCTATCTTTGCAGCCCCGCAGGAGACTCCGGGAACTATGTTGAATACATAAATATAAAATTAAGAAATGGCAACTAAAATCAGATTGCAAAGACACGGTAAAAAAGGTAAGCCTTTTTACTACGTAGTGGTAGCAGACTCTCGTGCTCCAAGAGACGGTAAATTTATTGAGCGTTTAGGTTCATACAATCCAAACACTAACCCTGCAACAATCGATATTAACTTCGAAAAAGCATTAGACTGGGTTAACAATGGTGCGCAGCCTACTGATACTGCTCGTGCTATCCTTTCTTATAAAGGT
>CBIHNR010000276.1:0-5248 GCA_966211215.1 uncultured Pedobacter sp. | reverse complement strand
GAGGGGCGATTTGGGAATACCAGGATCAGGCATTATGGAACAGACGCGACCCAAATCATCCGATATTGGCTTATGGCGGTGGTTTTGGGGAGTATCCAAATGATCAATATTTCATCCACAAAGGCGTAGTAGCCTGGGACCGCAAAATGGTAAAACCACATTATCCTGAAATGCAAAAAGCTTTCCAGTGGATAGCAACTGAATTGGCTGAACCTGCTGCTGGTTCAATCAAAATCAAAAACAAATTTCAGTTCATTTCCCTGGAAGGATTTAATGCATCATGGAGCCTTACCGAAAATGGAAAAGAGATAGACAAAGGAACTTTGAATTTGCCACGAATTGCTGCCCTCAGAGAAGGCAGGATTTCTGTTCCTTATAAAATAAAGCAACCGCAAGCAGGCGCTGAATATTTCTTACGCATTTCCTACACGCAAAAAGAAAAAACCTTGTGGGCAGACAAAGGCTTTGAGGTTGCTTCCGCACAATTCAAATTGCCTGTAAATACGCCTACTGCAGAGGAGGTAAAAATAACACAGACTATCAAATTAAAACAGGATGTACAGTCGGTAAAAGTTGAAGGAGAGGGTTTTGCGCTAGCTTTTGATAAAAAGACTGGCTTGTTGACTCAATTAGATAAAGGCGGCATAAATCTTCTAACCTCAGAAGGTTCACCTAAGCTTATTTTATGGCGTGCCAGCCACCGCAATGATGATATGTGGGGTTACAAATACTGGCAGCAATTTGGTTTGAATGAACTAAATTATTCTTTGGTGGATTTGAAAGTAGAACAGCCTGATAAATACTCGGTAAAAATCACTTCTACAATAAAAGCAGATGGAAAAGAAGGCTTTGGCGCCAATCATATAGCAACTTACCTTATTAAAGGCGATGGTTCTGTGAAAGTGGATAACAACGTGCAGTTTGCCGGTTTACGAATCAACCTGGCCCGCATTGGGGTACGAATGCTATTTGACAAAAAGCTGGGCCACATGGAATACTTTGGACGCGGGCCTTTGGAAAACTATTCAGACCGTAAAACCGGAGCGGATGTTGGCCTTTATGAGCTGGACGTGGATGGCCAGTACGAATACGAAAAACCAATGGAACGTGGTAATCATGAAGACGTAAGATGGGCTAAACTGAGTGGTAAAGATACTCCGTCATTGTTAATAAAATCAGATGAAAACCTGATGCAGGTTTCAGCCCTTCCACATACCGACGAACAGATGTTCCCTATAGAATATAAGATCGATTTGCCGGCCAGCACAGCTACAGTATTCTGCCTTTCAACACAAACATTAGGAGTTGGCTCTAACGGTTGTGGCCCGAGGCCTTTAGAGAAATATCTTGTATGGTCTGACAATGCGAAATTTAGTTACACAATGCAATTGAAAGCTGAGTAAGGCAGGGGAAATACTTTCTTTTTACAAGAAGCGCCTCAGACTGAAAAAACCCGCTCTACACATTTTTAGAGCGGGTTTTTATTTGGCTACATAGTAAGTATCCAGCCCGTTTACTTCTTCACAAATTCATATACCTTTCCTGCTTCTGTCTGAAAGTCATACAAATTACCTTTTTCAACAGCAATTCCTTTTAACGATGCACTTCCAGAAACGCGAGGTTTTTGAATGTCTGTAATGGCATAGAAAGGATTTTGATTAGCTCCTGAAGCCTGCTTTAACATTGAATTTCCTTTAGCTGCCAGCATGTTATGAACTCTTAATCGGCAATTTCCACCCAATGTTGATTTAACTTTAAGGTTAGTAACCCGGCCCTCTTTCCAATCCATATCAATTATGTAACCGCCTCTTGCAATTAAACCCTTTACACTTCCCTGTTTCCACTTATCGGGAATAGCCGGCAGTAAATGGATATCGCCATCATGCGATTGCAAAAGCATCTCTGCAATTCCAGAGGTACAACCAAAATTTCCATCGATTTGAAACGGTGGATGGGCATCAAAAAGGTTTGGATAAGTTCCGCCGTTCTGTCCGCTGGTTTCCATTGGGGCAGGATTCAGTTGATCCTGAATTAGCTTGTATGCCCGGTTTCCATCCAATAAGCGGGCCCAGAGGTTAACTTTCCAGCCCATAGACCAGCCCGTCGATTTATCGCCCCGGGCAATAAGTGTATTTTTTGCAGCCTCAAAGAGCTCGGGTGAATTGTAAGGTGAAATCTGGGCACTTGGAAACAAGCCATACAAATGAGATACGTGGCGATGTTTATCATTCTCTTTATCCCAGTCTTGTAACCATTCCTGCAATTGGCCAAAGCGCCCTACCTGCATTGGTGGTAGGCGTTTAATTAAGGTTTGAACAGTATCTGCAAACGCTTTATCCGTCCCTAAAATAGCTGATGAACGAATTACATTTGAAAACACATCAAAAACCAGTTGATTATCCATGGTTGCTCCGGCGGTTATTCCCACGCCGCTTATATATGTATTTTCGGGAGACATGGACGGTGCTACTACCAGCCATTTATTTGTTGGTTCTTCCTGCAATACATCTACATAAAATTGCGCAGCACCTTTTAAAACCGGGTAGTACTCTTTCAAAAACGCTTTGTCGCCGGTATAAAGATAGTGTTGCCACAAGTGCTGACTCAACCATGCACCACCCATAGGCCACATTCCGTAGAAACCGCCATCAACCGGGCCGGTAATTCGCCAGGCGTCGGTATTATGGTGAAGATTCCATCCTCTGGCATGATACATTTGAGATGCACTTTCTTTTCCTGTTACCGACAGGTCTTTTAGCATTTCAAACAAAGGCTGGTGCATTTCAGATAAGCCTGTTACTTCCGCAGGCCAGTAATTCATTTCTGTATTAATGTTTACAGTATACTTGCTATCCCATGGCGGACTAAGTTTATCATTCCATTTTCCCTGAAGGTTTGCCGGGTTAGAACCAGGCATTGAACTTGAAATGAGCAAATAGCGCCCAAACTGAAAGTAAAGTGAGGTTAAGGCTGGATCATTCCCCTGCCCAAATTCTGCGATCCGAACATTAGTGGGTTTCTTAATAGCATCTGTAGTACCAAGATCAAGGCTTACCCTGTCAAAGTATTTTTTATAGGAGCCAATATGCGATGCCTTGATAGCCTCATAATTCTTCTTAATTGCAGCATTCAAATACCTGGCAGCCTTTTCAGCTTCATTACCACTGATGTCTTTGTAATTAACATAATTGGTACCGATGGAAATGAAAATTGTTACCGCATTGGCATTAGATACCTGGATAGTTGTATCTGTTGAAACTACTTTTCCTCCCTCAGCTTTTAGCTGTACCTGAACATTGTAACGTAGCCGCCCTTTTTTGTTGTCTGTAGAACTTGAAAATCCCGACAATAGTAGTTTGCCATTCTGTGTTTTAACATCGTATTGTTTAAAAGGGCTGTTCACCTCTAGCGTAAAAGAAATACTTCCGGGTTTATCCGCAGTTAAGCGTACTGCAAGCACCTGATCAGGAATAGACGCGATGTATTCTCGCTTAAAATTTACACCCTTGTTTTTATACGAAACACTGGCTACGGCTTTGCTTATATCCAGGCTGCGGCGATAATTGCTTGCCTGATCCTGTCCCTGAAAACGGATAAACAAGTTTCCGGCAGTTTGATATTGCATCCCATAATTGAGATTTGCGGGTGCTTGCCTGGGGAAGGTTTTGTTAGACAAGTCCTGCGCTTCCTTATATTTTCCTTCAAAAAGCAGTTTTCTGATCTGCTGTATGGATTCGTAAGCATTTTGAGGAATATTGTTTCCTGGTTCCCCTGCCCAAATAGTTTCCTCGTTTAATTGCAGGCGTTCGTTATTCAAATCGCCAAATACCATTGCAGCCAAACGCCCATTTCCTATAGGCAAAGCTTCGTTCCAATTTGCAGCTGGTTTATCATACCATAAGCTTAGCTTGTCTGGCGCTTTTTGCGCAACAGATTTAATTGAAAATACTAAGAGTAACGAAAACAGTAATTTACTTCGTCTCATTTTTGATTTTTTATAGGTGTGTTATTTTTTGTCTTGCCTTCTTGATGAAGGAGCTCATATAGTGATAAGATTTAGCGATATACAGGCTAGCCCGCTTTGTCATTTCGATGTGAGGAGAAATCCTAAGACGCTTAACATAGCAAACTTTCTAGGAATTTATTAAGGACTTAATTTGTTTTTAATGGTCTTAATGCTACTTCGTGGTCTCCTGTCGTCGAGATGAACAAAGTTTCATACTTTAAAACATCTAAAAATGCACCAGTTGCAAATGATGCCATTATAACGTGAGGAGCTTTTCTTAAAAAACAACATATAGTGATAACATCAGGCGCAAAGCAGGCTAATCCACTTGTCATCTCGACCTAAGGAGAGAACTTAAAGCGCTTTATTATGCATATTGCCTAGGATCTCTCCTATCGTCGAGATGACAAAGTTTCATATTTACAACCTGAAGCAGCATTAAGCATTAAAAAAGCACACATCAAAAAAAGCTTTATTTCCCCGGCTCCCAATCGCCAAAAATCTCCTTTACTGAATACTTTGCAGCTTGCTCTTTAGTTAATTGCTTAGACCAGGTCACGCGTTTTTCAGGCTGATACCCCTTACCTTTATTACCATATTCGGCGTAAAAAGCAGTTTTTTCGTTATCCTCTTTACCCCAATTGTGCCATCCTTCTGGCTTTATGAAGGCGGGAAGATCACACTTGATAAAAATCACATTGGCATAAGGCCTCCATGGCCTGCCAAGAAAGAAAGGCTTTTCAGGGTTGCCCGTTATTTTACAGCCTAGAAAAACATAACCATATTTCTGTCCTTCGGGGGTTGACGCCGCCGTGATATAGCCTCCGCGCTTGCAGAAAATGTCACACTTTTCAAATACGGCCGTAGCTGCACCAAAGATAAAATCGACAGTACCTTCGATATAACATTTGTAAAAGTACTGGCGTGCGGTGTTGCCGAATGTATAAATGGTATCCTGAAAGCCGAGAAACCTGCAGTTCTTAAAGAACACCTTGTCTCCTCCGGCCGAAAGCGCTACCGCTTGCCCTACAGGGCCAGAGGAGTTTTCGAAGGTGATATTTTCTGCAGTGAAATTATCGCAATGCACATAAACACTACTTGATCCAAAAGTGCCAATGTTTTTACCTGAGCTGTCTTTTTTTGAAGCATAATCATCATATGTTATGATGGTTTTATTTACATCCTGCCCTAATAGGGTAATGTTTGTTTTCTTCTTCGGGATGTTTATTTTCTCCTTATAAA
>CBIHNR010000275.1:0-5254 GCA_966211215.1 uncultured Pedobacter sp. | reverse complement strand
CGGTAAATTTTGGAATTGTAAATACTAGTCCAAAATATAAATTACACGTATCTTCAACATGTGATCCCCTATTTTTTAGTGGATTAGATTTGGCTGAATCCGCAGATACTATTTTAACAATTTCCGAGGGAGTTGTAAAAAAAACGCTTCAATCAACAGCGAGCAATCAAAGCTGGTCCTTATCAGGTAATGACATATCTTCAGAAATGAAATTAGGAACATTTTCCAATTTTCCACTGCCCTTTATAACCGGCAATACAGAATGGATGAGAATTACTCAAAACGGAACCGTTGGAATCCATACAGACGCTCCTGATGAGGCTTACGCGCTTCACGTAGAAGGAGATATTTTAGCGGCGGGAACTGTTACCGAATCTGATCGCCGCCTGAAGAAAAACATTCAAGATCTAAACTACGGACTCAAGGAGATTATCGCCTTACAGCCTGTAACCTATAATTGGATCGATCCGTCAAAAACTAATAAGTTACAATTGGGACTAATCGCCCAGGATGCCAGAAAAGTCTTGCCTGAGATTGTAAATGGCGATGAAGAAAAAGGGAAATTGGGCATCAACTATGTCGAACTAGTCCCCGTTCTAATCAATGCCATAAAAGAACAACAAAGCAAGCTTGATGCTCAACAGAAGCAAATTGATGAACTCAAAGAGCTTGTACAGAAAAGCTTAAGCAATAAATAAAAAAGAGGGCTATGCCCTCTTTTTTATTTAAATACACCTCAATTCGCCTAACAATTACTGCCATTTACCGACGCTTTTTATTTACCTGCCTATAAGCTATTTCAATCCATTCAATTAGGCAGTATCTTAGTTTTGATAGAACATAAAAGAAATGGAAAATAATACACATGGTCGAAAATTCACAAGAAGTAAAATTGTAATGGGTAGCTTTTTAGTTATCATAGGCTCACTGCTATTATTAAAGCAGCAGGATTTGAACGTTCCTTCCTGGCTAACCATTTGGCCAACCGCCTTGATTGGGGCTGGTATAGCGAGTGGCGTAATTCATCGTTTCCAAAGGCCGGGCGCTTATATTGCGATATTAGTGGGAACAGTCTTCCTAACAGATAGATTAGTACCTGGGCATCAAATACAGGAGCTATTGTTCCCACTGCTAATAACAGCCCTGGGCATCATATTAATTGTCAGAAGAAATCATCCTTTCTCCAGACAATGCCGCTTCAAAATGCCGGGACAGCAATAGCTAAAATAAAAGAGGCATTATCAACCGATAACGCCTCTTTTATTTCATTTCTGTATTTAAGGTTTTTTACCAACCTTCGCCTTTTTTGGCATGTCCAGCTTTAATGTGCTCTTCGGCTTTATCCTTTCCTAAAATAGCCGACATTTTATTTCCGTCACTGTCTTTGCCAATGGCAATATACCTTCCCGATTTAACATTGATGACAGGGTCAATCATCGGCACATTTTTCGTCTTTGTCTTCACAGAATATGCAGTTATCCCACTGCCTTCTTCTTTCTTCGCTTTAGTCATATAAATAAGTTATAATATTCTATATAACCATATACCCGAATTAAGCTTTTTTTGTTTTTGCAGGCCAACGAGAACCATTATCTCTCTTTTTACGAGCTCCGTTACTTCTTTCCGGACCTTTTGGCCTGCCTGATTTACCATTCGATTTTGGTGAGGACTTACTATCAACAGGTTTCGGCGCGAAACGTAGCGGTAAGGGATAAGGATGTTCGTCAATGACAGGAATTGTCTGCCCTGTAAGTTTATTAATATCTTGCAGATAAGGCTTTTCCTCCCAATCGCAGAAAGACCAGGCGGTACCACTGGCTCCTGCCCTACCAGTACGGCCGATACGATGTACATAAGTTTCGGGCAGATTCGGTAATTCAAAGTTTATCACATACTTTAGTTCGTCTACATCAATGCCTCGCGCTGCAATATCTGTAGCCACTAAAACCCTTAATTTACCAGCTTTAAATCCAGTTAATGCCTTCTGCCTTGCATTTTGAGATTTATTACCATGTATAGCATCCGCTGAAATATTTGCCTTATGAAGGGATTTAACCAGGCGGTCAGCTCCATGTTTCGTTCTTGTAAACACCAGGACAGTATCGATGCTTTGATCTTTCAAAAGATGAATCAGCAAAGCGGGCTTGTCTTTTTTCTCTACTGAATAAACCGCTTGGGTGATTTTTTCTGCAGTTGATGAAATCGGTGTAACTTCAACTTTTACCGGATTGGTTAAAATACTGTTGGCAAGATTCGCAATGTCAGTTGGCATGGTAGCCGAAAAAAACAGTGTCTGCCGCTTTACAGGAATTTTGGTAATGATCTTTTTAACATCATTAATAAACCCCATATCAAGCATCCGGTCTGCCTCATCAAGAACAAAAACTTTTATCCTATGAAGATTTATAACTTTTTGGTTTAATAAATCGAGCAAGCGGCCAGGGGTAGCAATCAAAACATCTGTACCTTTTCTCAAAGCATTTATTTGCGCAACCGGCGATACTCCACCAAAAATAACCTGGTAGCGAAGGTCGGTATTCTTTCCATATGCAGCGAAGCTTTCGCCGATCTGTATAGCTAGCTCCCGGGTTGGGCTCAGAATTAGTGCTCCGATAGAGCGTTCTTTGATAGCACGAGCCTCCTCAGACAAGAGTTGCAGAATGGGAAGAGCAAAAGCAGCCGTTTTTCCTGTACCAGTTTGAGCACAGCCAAGAAGGTCTTTTCTTTCTAATATTAAAGGTATGGATTGTTGTTGAATTGGGGTAGGGTTCTCATATCCCTCACTCTTAAGAGCATTTAATAATGGCTCAATAAGATTCAATTTTTGAAATGACAAATTATACGTTTTTAAGTTTGTTTGGAGCGTGCGCAGTTAAATTTCTTCCTATCCACCATTCGCTCCCTTTTTATTTTTAGGAATCAGACTGCAAATATAAGTATTTCTATTTTAAGCTTGTACCCTGCCAATTGCACAAAAAAAGCCCTGCTTATTCAGCAAGGCTTTATACCTTAAAATGGATTAATTAGTTTTTCTTAACGTTTACAGCTTGTAAGCCCTTACGGCCTTCAGCAACTTCAAAAAGGACATTGTCGTTGTCACGCAAAGCATTCACTCCTCCAAGGATGTCTTTAAAATGCACAAAGATCTCTTTACCATCTTCCTGAATAATAAAACCATAGCCCTTTTCGGCATTAAACCATTTAACTTTTCCAGTTTTCATACAATTAAATAATAATAGATTAGTAGTAAATCACTGTTAAAAAGCAAACTGAAAAAGAGTTTAATTTATAATTCAGATAAGATTAAGAACAGGAGATTTATATCAAACTTAAATATTTTTTTTATAAATCAAATAGCTACACTAAAAATTAGGGTAGGCTATGTATACTTATTTGTTTGGCTGTGGTGTATAACGTAAATATGGTTTAACAATGCGGTGCCCTTTAGGAAACTTAGCAGGAATGTCTTCTGTCTTAATCGCTGTAGTAACAATAACATCTTCTCCCTCTCTCCAGTCAGCCGGAGTAGCAACACTGTAATTAGCAGTTAATTGTAAAGAGTCTATAACCCGTAAAACTTCCTGAAAGTTACGGCCCGTAGACGCGGGATAAGAGATGGTTAACTTTACCTTTTTATCAGGGCCAATAACAAATAAAGAACGGACAGTAAATGTTTCTGATGCATTAGGATGGATCATTCCGTAAGCCTCGGCAACCTCGCGGTTTTCATCCGCTATTATCGGAAAATTTACTTCAACATTTTGGGTTTCGTTGATATCTTCAATCCAGCCCTTGTGCTTATCCAAGGGATCCACGCTTAAAGCTATTACTTTAACATTTCTTTTTTCAAACTCTTTGGTTAACGAAGCAGTTTTGCCCAACTCGGTTGTACAAACAGGAGTATAATCAGCGGGATGGGAAAACAAAACAGCCCAGCTATCACCCAGATATTCATAGAAATCTATTTCTCCAAGGGACGTTTGTGCTTTAAAATTGGGGGCAGTATCGCCTAGTCGTAAGCTCATAGTATAAATATTTTAAAAGTTTTGAAAGTTATTTAACTCTACTAAGTTAATAGGATTTATTAGTAAAAAAGCAATCTATTTATAAAATTTATGTAAAAAGCTGAGTTTGATTTGAGATAAAAGTTGGCGGGGCTATTGAGGTGCCTAAAGTATCGTTTGCCTTTTTAACTGTATAATCTCCCAGAATTGGCGTATCCTTTTCGTCGTGTTGATGCAGAAAGAAATATACACTTTGAATTCCTTTACCGGCCCATGTTTTAATCCGGCTTACCCATTCATCTATACGCGTGTAATCGGTTGGGTGTAAACTGTTCCCAACAAATCTTATAAAGGCTGAAGGGGTGGAAAGCTCCATGTGAACACAATCTCTACGCCCGCTGGCATCGGTAATAATTGCTCCTTTTTTTAGTTCATTCAACATGGAGAAAAGATCCTTTCTGGCAGCGCTATCGCTAAACCAATCGGAATGCCTCACCTCGACGAATACTTCCAGGTCCTGAGGAAGTTTCTGCAGATATGCCTGAAGCACCTCGAAATTATTAGGCCCAAAGTTATCACCAAGCTGCAAGAATGAAGGCCCAAGAAATTCGCCAAATTCATATACACTCTCAAGATATCTACTAGTATCCTCATCGGCATTTTTCAGGCGGCGGATATGGCTGATATTCCTGGTGAATTTAGGACAGAACTTAAAGTCGCTACGAACCGCTGCGGCTTTCTCTTTCCAGATTTTTATCTGTTCCCTCTTGGGCATATTGTAAAATACTGCATTCAGCTCAATGGAATTAAAGTGTTTAACATATTCATCCAAAAACATCGATTCTTTAGTTTTCGGAGGATATATCATATTTACCCATTCTTTTCTTCCCCATTTGGCGCAGCCTATGTATACATCTGGTATTCCGCTTTTTCCGACAGTACTTAACACAGTGTTTGTTAACTCAGAATCAGGCGGCAATGTAAAATCCACCTCAGGTAACTGCTCTTCAGGTAACTTGCCGAAATCCATCTTAATTATTTTTAGTAGCTAAAAGTAAAGAATCGAAAGTAAAGAAGTGTTTGCAGGAAAATTAAAATATCAAGTATACAATCAATTAATTATTGCGCAGGTCTGAAGTAGACAATGAACTATTATTTTTTAGCTATGCCTGTAAGCAAAATAGGTTTTCTTTACCTCTTGTTAACCTCTTCTTCTCCTCTTGGTTACCTAATCTTCTCCTCGGGGCCGA
>CBIHNR010000274.1:0-5267 GCA_966211215.1 uncultured Pedobacter sp. | reverse complement strand
AGATACTGCGCAAGGCCGATACAATATATCTTGAGGAAATCCGCAGTGCTGGCCTCTATGATGCCATCTGGCAGGCTTTCGTTGTGCTGCTGCCTGTGCGCTCCGTCGGTGTCATGGGCGATGGCCGCAGTTATGATTACGTCTGCGCGCTCCGTGCTGTGACATCGACCGACGGCATGACCGCCGATTTTTACCACTTCGATCATGAATTCTTAGGAAGGGTTGCCACCCGCATCATCAACGAAGTGCGCGGCATCAACCGCGTGACGTATGACATCACCTCCAAACCACCAGGGACTATTGAGTGGGAGTAATTTCTTCCCATAAAATACAAAATAAACCGTTGATTATTGAAATTATAAGAAACAATCGCACTACAAACTGCGCTACAAACTTCTTGCTTGTTCAATGAGTTGGTTTTTCTCTATAACAGCTAAAGAATTGGTAGCAGATTTTATAAAATTCAAAACTAACGAAGCTAAATCTCACCTTATCACCGAAGGGCGAGTCAGCACGATAACGACTTCTCTCAATAAATGGTTTCTACAGTTTGTTGGCGAGAATACTAAGCTAGAAAAATTAATCGGCACGATTTTGAAGAATATTACGTATGGCGTAGGCAAAAGGCATCTGACGTAAGAAATGCCACGCTTAGCGGTGCAATCCAGACAATCAAGGGTGAGAAAAATTGGAAGTAAAATTTTAAACCCTCGCCCAATAACGCCTTTGCCGCATTCAACATAAACAATCAAAGCATCTGTGAAATAACACGATGGAAGAATATCAACGATGAAACGGAGATAAAAACCGAGAAATAGAAAAGAGGCCAAGCTGAAAACGCCTATAGCATCCAGGATAATTGATGCGGGCTTTGAACCGAAAATTCTTTTAAACATTCCCCAACTCTTTCCCAAAATTGCTTAATCAGCCTTTATACTATCTTTATCTCACCGAATTAAAAAGACTAGGATTGGCTATATTAAATCCGGGTTTTATGCTTAAAATAAACCTTAAAGGACAGGCTCACTCGCCAAATGAGCTTGTGAATTGATTGGGGAAATCAATGCGCTCTATATTATTACTTTTCACTTTTTTAATTTTAGTCATACCTAATCAAGCTCACGCACTTTCTTGTATGGTCCCTTCTGGTAAGGAGCTCATCCAGCAGTACGATGTAATCTTTAAGGGCAAAGCAACTTCGACTAAATCGACGCAAGGTCTTCTGGATAAGCTATCACAGCATAAGTCGAGAATCCCCGACAGCCACACTTCATTCGTGATAAATGAAGTCATCAAAGGCAATATCAAAGATAAAATTGAAATTTATCATACTGTAAAATCCTCAATAGGCGGCTCAAAGAGTTTTAAAGCTGGTTCCGAATACATCATCTATGCCAGACGTTCTGAAGATGGAACCTATTACCGAGTAGATGCGTGTACGCCTGTTACAAATTTGGAGCAGTTAAAACAATATACACATCCAGCAATGGCCACGACTTTGGTCGAAATAGAAAAATTTCAAAGTTTGAAACAAGGCATAGATAAACTGATTCAACAATACGGTAGTGATGAATACTATCTTCAGAAAGCCAGCTTGCTTGATGAATACAAAGATTACGAACAAGAAAAATTGCTATACGAAGAACTGCTCCAAAAAAGAGGCGATAATCAAAAATATCTGCTGGCCTACGGTAAAGTTCTATTTCAACTGGGCGAATATGAAGCTTCTTTAGGGCCTTTATCTTCCGCACAAGTCTCACATCCTGGTATTGATAATCGAATAATACAAGAAGCCGAAATTATCAAAGTTCAGTCACTTATTAAGTTAGGAAGAACTGAAGGGTTAGATGCAAAGAGCATCAATCTGTCCGGCGCAGCCTTGGAAGATATTAGTCTTTCAAATCTCAATTTGGAACGCTCGGATTTTTCTAAAAGTAATATACGAAAGCTAAAGTTAGAAAACTCAAATCTTACGGGCGCCGATTTTGAAGGCGCAAAACTAAACAATGTTGAAGGAAGTGGGTCTAATTTCTCGGGTGCTAAATTTATTGATTCAGAGATTTCAGGAAAATTGACTGGTGCCAACTTAAGCTATGTACAAGCCCAGAATACGTTTATTAAAGCAGATTTAAGTAATGCTGATTTGTCAGGCGGCGATTTTCGTGGCGCAAAAATAAGCGGAAGCTTACAAGGCGCAAATTTAAAAGATGCAAATTTTGAAGGCGCTTACATTCATAGTCTTGCTGGAGCCAAGTTAGAGAATACGAAACTGAACAGCATTCAATCCGATTATGGGCAATTTCCCGGTTCTAATTGGAATTATACTGGAGTTGATTTATCGAACTTAAATTTAAGCAAGAGTAAATTTTTTAGCACTAATTTCTCTGGGGCAAAGTTTCAAAATACAGATTTATCTGGCGCGGAATTGATAGGCTCAAATTTTCAAGATGTAGATTTTACTGGCGCAAATCTAAAGGAAGCGAATTTAAGCAGCGGCAATAGAGAAGAAACTAACCTCAGCGGAGCAAATCTAGCTACTGCAAATTTAGAGGGCGTAAAAATTTCTGCGGCTAGATATAACTGCAAAACAAAATTTCCCGAAGGATTTAGTCCAGCCAATAATCTAATGGTTTCTTCAGAGAACTGCGATAACAAAACGGCTCAATCAGAAAAACCTAACTTCTCAAGAGAAAATCTTCTACAGCCTCCGGAGAGACACTACAGATTTATGTTTGTGGACCCATCTACAATAAGGGCAAGCACAAATTCTAAAAATCGCTTACTAGCTGAAGGTTTGACTACGTTTAATCAAAACACAGCAATGAATTTTACTGAAGCTGATTTATCAGGAGTGAGTTTTGAAGGCGCTAGAATAGGAAATTTTCGAGATGTCAATCTTTCCGGTGCAAATTTCAAATATACTACGGGCTCGTTAGAAACTTTCTCTTCTGATTTAAGTAATGCAGATTTCAGTTATTCTAATTTAGGACGTATAAGATTAGAGAATGGTATAAACCTGAAAGGTACTAAATTTTTCTGTGCAAATATGAATAACCTCTTCGATAAAGATGCCAATCTTAATGAAGCAGATTTAACAGGAGCAATATTTAACAGTCTGAATTTTCAGGAATGGAAAAGAGACTTCGACCCTATAAAACATAAAGTTCTGTTCCGCTTTATGCAGAAAATTATAGACCAATACGGCCCAGCAGATTACAGCGGAATTGATTTATCCGGCTGTGATATTTCAGACATAGATTTTGGCGCCACTAATCTGTCAGGTGCAAAATTTAAAGGAGCTTATTTATATAGAACTAATTTCGAAAATGCTAAACTGGACGGAGCTGATTTTGATGGGGCAAGGGTGATGGAAAGCACAAAGTTCCCGACTGGGTTTGATGTTTCTAAATTTAAATTTGTACCTTCAACAACAATCAACGCTACGGAATCCCCTTGGCAAGCTAGCTTACAAGCTGAAGGCAGAGATTACAGTTCAATGTATCCAGCCCCAGATTACCAAGTCCCTGATTTTCAGGGCTTTAATTTAGATAACTATGATTACACAGGTGCTTGGCTGCCAGGTTCCAATATGGAAGGCGTTTCACTTAAGTTTGCAAATCTTACTGGCGCAAATCTTACTAATGCTAATTTAAAAAATGCGAATATGACGGGCGCTGTTTTATACAATGCTCTTTTAGATAACTCTGACTTCACCAACGCGAATTTATATGGAGCTGATTTACGTTGGACCCGCTTGACGGGCGCGAAATTTGAAGGAGCAACGCTTACTAATGCTATTTATGATAATACTACAGCGTGGCCAGATGGATTTGACCCGGAAAAATATGGAGCATTTCTGATAGGGCCGAAGGAAAAAGACGAAAAACTCCCAGTGTTACCGGAATCCGACAAGTTTAAGGATTTACCGGATAACACAGAAATTATTTCATTAGGCCTTTATAGCGGCAGACACGAAGATGGCGGCAGTTGCGGACACGGAGACAATAGGCAATGTTCTATAAGGGTAACGATAAACAAGAAAGACCGTCCGTTGTTCTTGGTGCTTTCTGCGTATGAGCCATCGACTTGGAAATTAGAAATAGAGGAAGGCGTCCAGCTTGAAGGCGTGCTTGTAAGCGGTATGTATGAACAAAGCGTTCAAGGCGTTCCGGGTAATATCAAAGTCATAAATTATTCTTCGCGTGATTTAGATTATGATGTTCGTTTTTATATGTCTGATGATGATAATGTAAAAAACCTCACTAAAATGAATGCCGGTTTGAAGGTTCTTACGGGCAAAAAGGCTGAAAAGTTTTTGAAACCTGACCAAAGCGGAAATTTCGAAGTAAATTAAGAAATGGACTACAAACTTACTACAAACAAAAATATTGTGATGTTAAATCAAATGGTTATATATGCAGGGACGATTGAGTGGGAATGAAATTTTTCCGAGAACCTTACATTAATGGACTTGCTTTAGGAACCGTTGGTGGATACGTGGCATTTTGTATCGCTGATGGATTTTCTTTAGAGTTATTGGGGCAGGCTTTCCAAATTCCCGATAAAAGTACAGGGGGATTTGTTTTTCATTATCAAACCCTAATATCTGCATTTTTTGCATTTATTGGGGCAACTTTTATTTTGCTAACACATCGGGATTCTATTGAAAGGAAGGCTGATGCTGCGAGATCTTTGGCCTCCCTCGCCTTTTCAAATATCGCAAGGTATGCACGCGACTGCTATATTTTAATAGATCGGCAAGATGGTACAACTGAGGTGCCGTTAATAAATTCGGGTGACATAGAGATACTAAGTAAGTTCAATGAGTATGGTACCAAGAATGATAGAGTAAGATTGCAAGAGTTTATAGGTCAGTTACAAATTTACAGTTCGAGATTAGAAGGTTATTTGGAAGAAACTCAGAATGTCATGCGGATCAATCGAACCGACAACATGGTATATGATACAATAAGGCTATATCACCAAGCCGTCACTTTTCTTGCTTATACAAGAGATGGTGAGGTCTTTACAAACCCTTCTAAGGAAGACCTGTGCCGTTCAGCAATAAGTATGACACAGGCCATATATTCAAATGATTTTTACCACATTCAGGAAAAAATCAATAAGATTGTTGATAAGTGTCATCTGAATTGATCTATCTTTGCCCCAATCTCGCTCTTTTTTCTTCACAGCTATCTGGTAGTCTTGTTCTGTAATTAACAGGAAAGGGATATCCTCCATGAATACACGTATTTATAAAATGACGG
>CBIHNR010000273.1:0-5325 GCA_966211215.1 uncultured Pedobacter sp. | reverse complement strand
TTCTGGAAAATAAAACCACCGCACTTAATAGCGAACAAACGTTTTCAGATAGTTTACGCACCATTCAATTCCTTAATGGGATTTACGGAGAAGGAACATTTAACAATAACGGCGATCCCTATACCGGAATAGGTTTCGCCTTCAACAAGCTCCGCTGGGAAACTCACGGAAATTGGGAAACTTCTGCCGATGATGCAGAGTACTCCTTAAGTTCGGCTACCAGGCCATCTGTAATGCTGTATCAGGGAACCTTCTCTGCCGCAAACTATGGCGCCAGTCCGAAAGCCACAGATATCTGGGCGGTACCCTATCGTAATATTCGTCGCTGTAATGTACTATTAGCTAACCTTGATAAAGTCCCTTTATCCTCGTATATGAAGGATAGGATCAGGGGAGAAGCAAAGTGCTTGCGAGCATGGTATTATCTTCAACTGCTTATTGTATATGGTGGCGTTCCGAATGTGGGTGATGAAGTGTATGATATCGGGAATTTCATTAATCTCCCGAGACAGAAATTCGCAGATCTGGTTTCTTATTTGTCCAATGAATTGGATGAAGCAGCTCTGTTGTTGCCTCTGCCTAATGTGCCTTATCCTCAAGGATATCAGGATATGGATTATGGGCGTGTAACAAAGGGTACTGCAATGGGTATCAAGTCACGATTGTTACTCTATGCAGCTAGTCCTTTATTTAACGGGGGAGTTATTGCCGCTGCAACAGATCAACAAAAGGAAGTTGCGGGTTACCCTCAGTATAGTGTTGCCCGTTGGCAGGCAGCGGCAGATGCGGCTGCGGCTCTAATAAATTCAAATTATTATTCTCTCAATGAAAACACTACGAAACCTGGCCTTGGCTTTTATGACGTGTTTTTGAATCGGTCTAACCCGGAATATATCTTTATGGTCACCCGCCCCAATGGCAAGGATTTCGAGAGTTATTATCTTCCAGGAACAAGAAGCGGCGCAAACTTCTCCAGGCCAACTCAAAATATCGTTGACGCTTTCCCGATGAGAAATGGAAAGGCAATTACAGATCCAACCTCCGGTTACAATCCTGCCAAACCCTACATAAATCGCGATCCACGTTTCAATTATACCATCATTTTTAATGGGGCAAAGTATCAGAGTAATGCCAACACGCAAGACTTTGTTTGGACCTTTACCGGAACTGGGCAAACCGGAGATGCATGGGCATCCGGAGGAAATACCGGATACTTTTGCCGTAAAATGTGTGATAGTACAATTACCAGCAGCGTAGGGCCTAATCCCTCCCGAAACTGGCCGCTGATGCGATACGCTGAGATACTGCTTAACTATGCCGAGGCAATAAACGAAACCGGACAAACAGAACTGGCTTATCCTAAACTTAAAGAATTGCGGGCAAGGGCTGGAATTGTGCCAGGAGCGGATGATAGTTATGGAATGAAACCCAATATGACACAAACGGAAATGCGTGATTTCATACAAAACGAACGCCGTATTGAACTTGCTTTTGAAGATCAGCGCTGGCATGACATCAGACGATGGAAAATAGCGATGACTTTGTATAATGGCACTTCTAATGGTTATAACAAAGTGATGCATCCTATACGAGTTGGAACAGCAGGTTCTCTATCTACCGGGGCCGGATTGACTTTCACCTATCAAATTGAGAACACTATCCGTCAGCACGTATTTCGCCCGGAAATGTATTTGTTACCGATCATGGATGACGAGATTCGCAAAATGCCCGCCATGATTCAGAATCCTGGATGGTAAGCATTTGATTGATTAACAAATAAATACTCATTAAGTGGCCTGGAAATTACGTTCAGGCACTTAATGAGTATATAATCCTGCTAAGTGTCATTCTCGCACGGTTCATAGAAATACAATTTGAAGGGGCTTGCAGATAACCTTTAGGAATCGGACTAAGGTTATAAGAATGTCAATTTTTTATGCACTGATAATATGGAATCTAAATATTTCTATTTTTTCTTAGCTTTTTACGCTTCAGCTAATGTTTTGTTGATTCAAGGAAACTTCTCAAAATTTGGAACTTCAATTTGCATCGCATTAATATTTCTTGGCGATTTGATCTCAAGAAAAGCTAATGCAGGTTTGGTAAAGAAAAGCGCAACAATATTGACCTTTATTCTAGTGCTTTTCTTAAATGTTTACCTGGTGTTTATTATCTGAAAACCCGAGTTCTGTTGTTCGATGCAATGGTTAGTAGCGACATGCATTACTAACTTGTAATCGTACTTAAGCTTTAAAACCTTTGTTACAGGGAGCCGGCCGGTACAGACATTCACTTGTTTAAAGCTTTGCTTCTCCATTCGGACCAGATGGAAGGTTTTTAAAGAATTGAAATCTATAATGGAAAGTTAGTTTCAATCGTAATGTTTAGTTTTAAGGGATTGGTAATCTGTACTTTATATTTATTAGTGTTTTTGTACTTTATTTGTATTTATAATGATGTAAGCTTCTGATATACAAACTATTCCTTCTTTCTGTATCGGGAAGTAATAGCGTATAATACTGCAAATCAAGCATAGGTAAAAAGAACAAAAAGCCGCTTAACGATGTGTTAAGCGGCTTTTTTTATGTTTTTGATTTTTTATGGTTCGGGGTTTTGGGTGGTTTTGTACCTCATTTGTACCTCAAAGCTCTACTGAGCCTGCCAGCCAAAGTGCTGGGGAGATTACTTGACTTATTTAAACTTATTTAAATCTATTAGTACCTATTTAAATGAAAATGCAGGATGAGCTCTAATATTAGGATAAATAGGATATGCCAGCATTGCGGTAAGGATTTTACAGCAAAGACCACAGTGACGAAGTATTGTTGAGATCCTTGTGCGAAAAGAGCATATAAGCGGAGGAGAAAAGATAGCAAGGTGGAGGCCAGGATTTGTATTGATAACGAGGAGTAAATAATTCTATTTCACGTGGGTGGATGATAATAACGATTCAAAGGTTAACTTCCTTTTTAACAATTTAATTGCTAAATAACCTTACTTCATTATTGAACTCTACTTTAAGTACTAAAAGTAGTCCTTAAATTTATCGTGGATTTCAGTGACTTAGCGGAACACTGAAACCTGAAGGACCATATTGCACTGAGCCGAGCAAAACACATCCTTCTATTGCATTCGAAATATATTGAGCTATTAAAGAAAATGAATAACACCAGCAAGTTAATAATTGGTAGGTTAAACCTAAAGATTTACTGTTATGTCTTCTTTTGTAGTCTACTTATATCCTGCAGGACTTATGAAAAATCAAGCATTGTGAATAGCTATTTTATAAATAATATCAGAATTTATTCTCCTGATAACGATACCATAAGCAAGTCAATATTGGAAAAAATAGCAAAAGAAAAATTTGTTGACTTTAAACAACATGATAGTATTTCTCAGCCATCCAATCTCGATTCGTATTCCATTAGTTTCCATCAACCATCGAAGGATGTTACACCTCCCGATCTTTCTTCCCTGGCCTATTTTGCAAGAGATTTATCAGACAGAGAGAAGCTAGATCTTCAAAATTATAAAAATGTAATTTCAATTACCTTTAAGGGAGAATCAAAAGATGTCTACAATAAGCAAAAAAGAATCAACGATTTTGTATATGAATTAGTAAAAAATAGGGATGTAATTGTAGCAGATATTAATTCCTATGAATGGTTTAATTCTAATTCATGGAATGAAAGAAGAGTAAAGAATTTCACTGGTTCACATAAAGATATTGTTCACCAAATCTCGGTTCATATTTATAGAGATGGCGAATTCTGTCGTGCTGTAACCATGGGGATGGATAAATTTTGTCTTCCTGACATATCAATCAAAGCGATTCCATGTAGTGATCAGAATACATATAACAGTTTAATAAATGCTGCAATTCAAACATTAGCTGAAAAGCCATATATATTGGAAGATTCAACACTAATTATCGATTTAAGGTCAATAAAGAATGATGTGGTCAGAAATGAACTAAGAGCAGATTTAAAGCAAAATGCAAAAGAGAAAGCGGTAATAAAACTTCAATCTGTTGAACCAGAAGAAGGTGATAATATCAATAAACAGTTTATGATATCTTTTCAAGATCCAGATTATGCGAATCAACAGGAGGAACAAAACAACTTAGTAGCCAATTTATTTGGCGCTGAGGATTCGATAACAAAGATCACACATGATTCTTTAATACTGAAAACAAGTGAGGAAGCACGTCAACGACTGCCGGAATTAAAAACCTTATTTAACAAAGGCTTAGCTCCGGGATATTCAATCCTTGTAAAAGCACCTTTTAAAACTGATAATAATACAAGGGAATGGATGTGGGTAGAAATTACAAAATGGACTTCAAGATCAATATCCGGGGTGTTACAAAACGATCCTTTTGAGATTAAAGATCTTAAAGCTGGAGCACTTGTTGAAATAAATGAGGCAGATATATTTGATTATATTTTGAATAAACCTGACGAAAGTTCAGAAGGAAATGAAACGGGGAAAATAATAGGTAGAAAAAAATAATGAGAACTTTTTTAGGTAAGCTTTTATATCCCCTAATACTGTCAAATTACATTAACATCTTGAAAGCCTTTGTCAATGCCTGTATAAAATCTCTTTTGCAAACGCAGTTACGCGATCCATCGTTATACCGTTTTCTTGTTCTAAAAATAAGGGGTGATCATTTTCCAGTAACAAGATTACAGGTATTACTCCAACCTCTCTGTTTTAAATATTAGCTTCAACCCTAATGTTTTTGGATAGGGATCAAGAAGTGTTGCTATTTTTCCTTTAACTGATGGTAATAATATGCAACCTTGTAACTTCCGCAAAAGGAGGCTTTGAATCAATTGTTGTAAATAAGAAGGCGCTTTATAGGGTCAACTGGCATCCAAATAACGCAGTTCATTTAGCCGAAGAATGAGTTGATGTATGCGTACGTATATTACAGTATGGATTGTAAGGATTTGGGAACAGCTTAATGGTAATTAGGTTTCGCGCAAAGACGCTAAGGCGCCAAGAACAGAAGCGGCTTTGCGAAGAAACTCCGCGTCTTTGCGTGCAACATTTAAGCTCTTCCATGGGGTGCTTTTCCATTTTTTTTTTACACTGAAAGCGAAAATGACATTTTTGCATCGGAGCACTGCGATCCCAACCAGCGACGTCATCGAATCCCTTTGTCCAAAGGACTCCTTTCGGAGTGGGTGAGAGATCTCCCGGTTCGGAGGCAGAAATTCTTTATATTGCCTATGTTACCTCCGATCGGGAGATGTCTCCTTTCGTCGTATTCTAGGTTTATCACAATTCCAAATTTTAATTTAAAAATATTTTTAAGCT
>CBIHNR010000272.1:0-5344 GCA_966211215.1 uncultured Pedobacter sp. | reverse complement strand
AGAAATAACGCAGAGCCGTATATAAGTGTCAGACATCTCTCCAAGGGAGTCCTGCAGACGAAGATGTCAGACACTTTTGCCTCTTCTATGGGTTCTTCACTGAAATTCTCCTTATGGTTTTTTTAAAAGCGAATTCCCAGCCCATCGTTATACCTTGGATGCATTCTTAAACATAGATTTTCAAACCTTAAATAGCGGTATTACCTTTGCTTTAACATGGCAACTATCCAAAAAGTAGCACTGGAAGGCGTTCGTTTTTTTGCTTACCACGGTTTTTATCCGGAAGAACAGTTAACCGGTAATGAATTTATTGTAGATATTGAAACGGAGTTTCCTGTAAGCAATGATGGGAATGACGACCTTGCGAATACGGTAAATTACGAGCGTTTATTTGAAATAGCCTCAGTCGAGATGCAAGAAACCCGCAAGCTGTTAGAAACAGTTGCCCATGGAATTTTAAACAAGGTTAGTGAGGAATTTTCCTTTGTGCAGCTCGTTAAGGTAAGTATTCGTAAAATGCATTTGCCTGTAAAGGGCGAAATCGGAAATTCACTGATTCAACTAACATTTAGCAGATAATATGTCATTTAACAAAATAAACGGGGAAATTCTGGAACAATTCCGGGAAGCCCTGGGCGCTGCGAATATTCTGATAGCTGAGGAGGATTTGGAGCGCTATTCTCAGGATGAAACAGAAGACCTTCAATATTTCCCTGAAGTAGTAGCAAAACCCGGAAGCGCTAATGAACTGGCTACGCTTTTAAAAATTTGCAATAACCACTCGGTTCCTGTAACTCCACGTGGAGGCGGAACTGGCTTAAGTGGTGGTGCTTTGCCGGTTTACGGAGGCTTGTTGATTTCCATGGAGCGGTTTAATAAGATCATCGAAATAGATGAGCGTAATCTGCAGGCGACTATAGAACCCGGTGTTATTACCCAGGTTTTTATGGATGCGGTGGCCGAAAAGGGTTTGTTATATCCCGTTGACCCATCCAGCAAAGGAAGCTGTTTTATGGGCGGAAACCTTGCTCATGGTTCGGGGGGGCCGAGAGTAGTAAAGTACGGCACCATTCGTGAGTATATTTTAAACCTTGAGGTTGTTTTGCCTTCCGGCGAAATCATCTGGACCGGCGCTAATACATTGAAATACGCTTCAGGCTATAACCTTACCCAGCTGATGATTGGCTCGGAAGGGACTTTAGGCATAATCACTAAGATTGTTGTAAAGTTAATTCCAAAACCAACTCAGGATGTATTGATGCTGGCTTCGTTTCCAAGTAATGAACAAGCATGTTCGGCTGTTTCGGCTATTTTCAGGGCTAATGTAATACCTTCAGCACTTGAATTTATGGAAAGGCGAGGGGTAGAATGGGTAATTGAATATGATAATATCTCATTCGATTTAAAAGAGGGTGCAGCAGCTTTTCTTTTGATAGAGGTTGACGGCAATAATATGGATGTGCTGTTTTCTGAATGCGAAAAAATTAACGAAGTGCTGGAAGCAAATGGATGTTTGGATGTATTGTTTGCGGATACAGCGGCCCAGAAACAAGACTTATGGAGAATCAGGCGGGTGTTGCCAGTTTCAGTTAAGTCAAATTCTATTTACAAAGAAGAAGATACGGTTGTGCCGAGGGCTGAGCTTCCGCGCCTGATTCATGGTATAAAGGAGATTGGAACCAAATATGGCTTTCAGTCAGTTTGTTATGGGCATGCGGGTGACGGTAACCTTCATGTAAATATTATTAAAGGTGATATGCCTGATAATGACTGGAATTCTAAACTTAAAGAAGGGATAAGTGAAGTGTTCGAATTAACCATATCACTTGGTGGTACCATCTCTGGCGAACACGGCATTGGCCTGGTTCAAAAAGAATTTATGCCTCTAAAGTATTCTGAAGTCCATTTGGGTTTAATGCGTGGCATTAAACAAGTTTTCGACCCCAAAGGCATTCTCAATCCCGGAAAAATATTTTAGAATATTTAATTTGAACAAAGCTTTATAGCCAAACGTATAACTTCTAGAAACCTCTAAAAACAGCTTTTTTTAGCTCGTTCCCTCCCTTACCGATGAATCGGCACAGGTCTCCTCCACGGGAGTCCTTTAGACAAAAGCTACTGTGTTTACACAAGTTTTTGTATTTAGGCGATTTGCAGGAGGGCATTTGAAATACGCAGAACCCTTGATTCGGAGGTGGTGCCTTGCGAAGTGCCTGGGTAGAAATTCACTTATCAGTGAGCCTGTGTATGAGGAAGGTGCATTGTCGGGTTTTCTGAAGCGATGGATTGTGCGGAAAGGGAAAGGCCGGCGCAGCACCGTGCGGCTGATGAGAGAATTTGTGCAGAGGGATGTGCGAAAAAAGCACCTCGCAAGGCACAAGATTTTTGTTTCTTTTCATCGAATGGAAAAGAAAAAGAAAGAATTGAATCTACAGAAGAGGTGTACACGCAGTAGCTCCAAAGAGAAGATCTGATGGCGTTTTTAGAGGTTCCATTATACCATTTACTCGTAGAATATGCAGTTTGAATTTGACCATGACGACCTTATTCGTGTTTTACTTTCTATTATCTGCGGCAGCTTAATTGGTTTCGAGCGTGAATACAAAAACAAATCGGCTGGCTTTCGTACCTTAATTCTAATTTGCTTAGGTTCTACAATTTTTACTATAGTGTCTCAACGTGGTACCGGCAGCAGCGACGACCGGATTGCTGCAAATATCATCACAGGTATAGGTTTTATTGGCGCAGGTGTAATCTTTAGGGATGGGGCGAGTGTGAAAGGCTTAACAACGGCTGCTGTTATTTGGGTAGTGGCATCTTTGGGAATGGTAATCGGAATTTTCCACTATTCCCTTTCAATCATCTTAACCCTTATTGTATTGCTGGTACTCTCTATTTTTAATAAAGTGGAGATGTTTGTCGACTTTCTGCATAACCAAAAGAAGTTTAAAATTACCTTTAAAGACGAACACCTGGACAACCTTTTAAAGCTGGAAACAAAAATTGGTGAGTTTGGGCTGAAATCGAAGCGTTTAAGTATTACCAAGTTTCAAAATAAACTGCATACAGTCATTGAAATCTCTGGCCGCCGAAGGCTATTATCTGATTTTAATTTATACCTTATTGAGCTTAACGTTATTGAAGAAGTGATAATTGTCTAATCCGCTTAAGGTGCCCAATCCCGGTTCTTAACGCTTAAAGGTGCCCAATCCCTTTTCCTTAATTTAACAATCGGCTATCTTGTCATGCCTATTTGTGTTTTTGGTGTCATTTTGTCTACTATTTTGCAGTTTTCTTCCTCTTTTATGTTTTGGTATATGCTTTGAAAATAGCTAATCAAACAATAATAAAATAATAGGAGGAAATAAAAATGGCACTAGTAAAATTTTCTAACGGAAACACTGGAACTGCTTTAAAACCTTGGTTTACTGATGTTTTTGACTCATTAGTTAACGATTCATTTGTTTCTGATAGGTTATCATCTCGTGTCCCTGCTGTTAATATTGGGGAAACTGACCAAAGCTTTCACATTGAACTTGCAGCTCCGGGATTAAAAAAAGAAGACTTTAAAATCAACTTAGAGAAGCAAGTATTAAGCATTTCGGTTGAAAAGAAAGAAGAGGAAGCTGAAGAAGGCAAAAAGTTTAGCCGTAAAGAATTTAACTACTCTTCATTCGTGCGTTCATTTACATTACCAGATATCGCCGATTTCACCAATATCGACGCTGAATATGTAGATGGTATCCTGAAAATTAATGTGGCTAAAAAAGAAGAAGCTAAGCTTCTTACTCGAGAAATTGCTGTGAAATAAGCTTTTACAGATGCCGGAAAATTTTCCGGAATGTGCAAAGCACAAGATTGTTTTCATTTTTGTAGGTTTAAGTTAGGTTGATTGAGCCGCTGTCTTTTACATTAAAGGGCAGCGGCTTTTTTTGTGAAAATCTAATTGTTTTTAAGAGGCCACAAAGAACCTTATACGATTTTCATGTGCCGTTTGTGAGCTCCTGCTCATGAAGGTTTTTATTGAATGAATATAGTGATCTAACAGTCTGTCTATAGTATGAGAAGCAAGTGAATGCAGGGTGAGTCCACCATGAGTGCACCTGGAGTGCAGGTTTTTAGGGAAAAAGGTGGAGTGTGGGTGCGGATTCCGTGTTCTAACAACCCTGGCAGTAAGGAAGGCTTAAGGGTGTTGTTTTGGGGCATTAGGTGGTTAAATATCGTTAAATTTATTGAAATTTAATAAGATGTTATTTAGATTAGTAATGTTGATCTAAACTAAATCACTTATGGCTATAGTTAAAAATAATGCCCTCGTGGGCGCAGTTGGAAATATCTGTTTCAGACAAAGCAATGGGCAAAATATCGTTCAGATAAAACCCCGAGATGTAAAGCAAACTATTAAAACTAAAGAAAGTGGCATAAGCTGGGGATTAGCCAGTGCTTCGGCCAAGCAAATCCGCGTAGCATATGCTTCTATGATAGACGGCCTTTACGATGGAAAGGCTGTTAACAGGCTGAATGTTGCAGTTAGCGCCTCTGAAATAAGCAATTTTTCCGAAACGGGAATATATCATCTACCAGAATTATCTGGTTTTGAGTTCAATATAAAATCCAGCGTCGCCGATGTATTGAATGCTTATCCTAAAATCAGCGTGGCCGGAGAAGCTCTAATCAGGGTTGAAATTCCGAGTTGGCAGTCGCAAAAGCTTTTGCAAACGAAACTAAAGTGGAGCGCATGCTGCATACGGCTTGCGGCTTATATGTTTGAATTTCAGAATTGCCGATATACACTACTTTCAGAGCAAGAAGTAGAAGTTGCATATAGCCAGGGCGAAACTGTCCCTGTCAGCTGGGATGTTAAGGTTCCGCAAACTGAGGCTGCAATAGTAACAGTAGCTATTGCCCTTGATCTTTACCAGGAAAATAACCGCGGACGCTTTATTTTAAATGATAAATCTTTTAGTCCGGCATCTATAGTTGAATCTTATAAGGTTAAAGGTATTATAAGCACTGAATCTCCATCTAAATGGATAACTATGGCAGGTTATGCTTTCACTGTGGATAAGTTGCGGTATAAAGCGATGAAACTGGCTAAGTGATGATGTGGATGATATTTTGATTAGTCCGTCTTGTCTCAAGTAAAGGAGCTTTGCAAAGAAAATAGGGGATGATAGGATGTCAGTACTAATAATGTTCTGGATCTGGATTTTCTATTGCCGTTGACTGAAGTCAACGGACTATGGATACACAGAAGAGGGTTTATGCTCCATAAATATGATAAAAACTATTGTTTTTAAAAGTAGTAAGCAGCATCATAACGCCAAAGGTTGCCAGTTCAGAG